>CAMCQT010000109.1 GCA_945877125.1 Candidatus Brevifilum fermentans
CATCTTAGGACTTACGCAAGCCGGCTTGCGTAAGTCCTAAGATGTTCTTCTCGTAGTGGCGACTGCCCTGGCACTGCCCGCCAGGGCAGATGTAGTCGTTTTTGCACCGTAAAAACACGACTGAAGTCGTTACTACGTAAAACCATCACTTACCCAATACCACTACCTCAAAAACAAAAATCTGCGTTTTTAGTGCGTGAAGCGATCAGCGTCCTGACTTTGAAAGTGTAAGGTAACCAGTTACAGCCCCTATTTACAGAATGGACAACCGCGCTTCTCTGCTTCCACGATAGCCTGGTCGCTGGACCAAAAGAAATTTTCCTCGCCGATTGTTTCCACGAGACCGCCGCGTTCCATCATGTTGCGCGCATTATCGTGAACGCCTGCGAACATGAGAGTGCCGCCTTGTTTGTGCAAGCGCTCGTGCAGGCGGTGAATGGATTCGATGCCCGCCGTATCAATTAAGGACACGCCGCGCATGGATAAGATAAGAGCGTGAGTCTCTTTTAAATCTGCAAAGGCTTCGTTAAATTGACCGGTTGCCGCAAAAAATAACGGCCCCGTCAGAAACGCCACCCGCACATGCTGACAATTTCCAGCGGTTTCAATTCCTCTTTGTTTGAGTCTTTCGGTATCCACTTCCTGAACCGAGATGTCGATGCCGGCGATTTTATTCAAGAAGACCGCGCCCGCAAGAAAAGATCCCAGCAGAATGGCTTGTGTCAGATCTAAAACGATGGTCGCCAGCATGGTGATGGTGAAAGCGATGATGTCTGTTTTGAAACGTTTGCCAAAAATAAATCTGATCGCAGTCCACTCGTTCATGCGGATGGCGGTCACCATCAACACGCCCGCCAACGCGGCGAGCGGAATACGCGCCATGAGCGGGGCAAGCAGAAACATGGACAGCAACAATCCAACCGCGTGGATGATGCTGACCATGCGCGTCTGTCCGCCTGATTTGATGCCCACGCTGGAGCGTGCAATCGCGGCTGTAGCTGGCACTCCGCCAAAGAAGGGGATGAGCATATTGCCCACGCCCTGCGCAATCAGTTCTTGATTCGCTTGCAGGCGCACGCCTGTCATATTGGAGCCGACTGCGCCCGCCAATAATGATTCGACGGCGCCGAGGGCGGTAATGGTCAAAGTGGGGGCGATGAATTCTGAGAATTTATTCCAGGGAATGTTGGCAAGGCTGAGACGGTCAGCGAGGAACAATGTCTTGGGGATGGCTCCGATCATCGTGACTGACCAGCCCAAAGTCCAGTTAAGCAGCGTGGCCAGGATCAATCCCAACAGCGAAGAGGGAAATCTCGCACTCCATTTTGCGGGCATGAAGAACATCGTTCCGATCACGACCAGTCCGAGAACGAGGGCGTGCCAATCGAGACTGAATCCGCTGGTGAAATAGCCAACAAATTTTTGAGCGGCGGTTTCGGTGGCGGGAGTTTTTATGCCGAGCAGGTTGTCAATTTGACCGATGAAAATAATGAGGGCGATGCCGGATGTAAATCCGCTGATGACAGGCGCGGGGATGAAGGCGATGAAACGCCCGAGGCGCATGATGCCGATGATGAGCAGGAGGAAACCTGAGAGCAAGCCTGCAATCCAAATTCCTTCAAGTCCGTAGCGGGTGACGAGCACGATCAAGACGGCAGACATTGCGCCGGTTGGCCCGCTGATCTGATACGGCGCGCCGCCCAATGCGCCCATGATGACGCCCGCTAAAATAGCGGTGACCAAACCCGCCGCAGCGCTTGCGCCCGAGGCAACCCCAAACGCCAGCGCAAGCGGAAGCGCTACCGCGGCAACGGTTAACCCTGCGAGGGCATCCTGCTGAAATTTTGCAAGTGAATATCCTGAAAACTCGTCTTTGTAAAGACGAGCGAGACTTCTTCGTGGCATGAATTATTCTCCAAACTAATTAGTTTTACAAAGGCTCAACACCGAAGAAATTACCCGGATGCCATGCTCCCCCAAAACGGCCTTTGTTTTCTGGAATTCTATCATAAAGAAATATGGGCTGAATCATTCTGTCATATCAGGTTTAAAACACAGAGCGGGTCACATTCTCAGTAGTTCACGATTCTGGAGTCCATCAGCTTGCTGATGGATTGAAGCAAAATTTTAGCCGTGAATTTTGCCAAATGACTCAAATTTTGCGGGTAAAGAAACCTGCCAAGCGGCATTTTTTTGTTTCGCTTCCCACGCGGACGGCAAGCCGTCCGACTCCAGAGTCGTTTTCGTGATCTACTGATTCTAAATGTAACCCGCTCTGTGTGACTCACAGGGAATTTACAGATAAGGTGTCTACCCTATTAACTTATTAAATAGCTCCACGACATACGGGTCGAAGTGTTTGCCGGATTCGTCATTTATATGTTTCATCGTTTTTTGTTTGTCCCACGCGGGGCGGTAGGGGCGGTCAGATGTCAGGGCATCCCAAACATCTATAATGGCAAAGATGCGCGCAGAGAGCGGAATTTCTTTGCCTTTCAAGCCGCGTGGGTAGCCGGTGCCGTTCCATTTTTCGTGATGGCAGTAGGGAATATCCAACGCGGGGCGCAGATATTCAATTGGATAGATCATCTCGTAGGCGTATTGTGGATGCTTGCACATAATAGCCCATTCTTCCGTTGATAAGGGTTCAGGTTTTAACAAGATGGAATCAGGCACGCCCAGTTTTCCAATATCGTGCAGAAGCGCGCCGCGCCGGATGAAGATCAATTCGTCATCGTGGATGCCGGCCAGTCTGGCCAGTTTATCTGACAGAACGGTCACACGTTGGGTATGTCCTTCGGTTTCCTTGTCGCGCAGATCCATTGCACGCGACCAACCTTCAATGGTGGCATCATAGGCAGATAATAACTGCAAATGAGCCTGCTCAATATCACTGCGGTCATCCAGCAGTTTTCGGTAGCGGTTCAGGCGTGTAATGCCGATCAAACGGGCGCGCAGTTCGTAGCGGTCATACGGCTTGGTGATGTAATCATCCGCGCCGGCCTCCAGACCGTCGAGCAGTGATTTTCTGTCATCCAACGCAGTCAGCATGATGATCGGAATTTCAGCAAGTTTGGGATCGCTCCTGATCTTCTTGCATACTTCAAAGCCATCCATGCCGGGCATCATCACATCCAGCAAGATCACGTCAGGCAAAAGTTCACGTGCTTTTTCAAGCGCTTGCAAACCGTTCTCAGCCATTTCAAGATGATAGCCCTGCTCATCTAAAATAGATTCCAGGGTCTGTCTGCCTGCCGGGTCATCATCAACTATCAAAATAATACTAGTCATATTGGGTATCTCCTTGTGTTTTGCCAATGCGATCCTTCTGCCTTGGCAAAATGAAAATAGGTCTCCAGATAAATTCTTTTCAGTCCTATTATCTTGATGTCATTGCGAAGCGGCGTACTTTGCCGCTGAAGCAATCTGTAATAAGTCAGTTCTGCCGGTTTAGCAGGAGACTGCTTCGCCAAAGGGCGGCTCGCAGTGACAATGGCGATTCGGTCGGTGAAAAAAACTTTTCTGGATAACTATATTTTAGCTTGTTTGGCTTTCATCTGCCGGAATTAGGTAGCGTTCGATGATTTGCGCCAGTTCCTGCATTTGAATGGGCTTGCTCACGTGGTCGTTCATGCCAGCCGCAATGCATTGTTCACGGTCGCCGGGCATGGCCAGTGCGGTCAGCGCAATGATCGGAACATTCTGCAAACTGGCATCTGCGCGGATCTGTCTTGCCGCATCCAGCCCATTCATCACCGGCATCATTATATCCATCAGGATGAGCTGCGGGTGCTCCTGTTTGGCAAGCACAACGCTTTCCCATCCGTTCTGGGCCAGAATTACTTCATAGCCTATGTGCTGTAAATATTCGCTGATGAGATGCGCCACAACTTCAGTATCTTCTGCAAGCAGAATTTTACCAGTCCGCTTCACTTTGGGCTGATGGTTGTCAACCAAAACCTGAGGTTTGATCGGCGTCTGAATCCCTTGTTCTGTCGGCATCCACGGCAGGGTAATTGTGAAGCGGCTTCCTACATTCAACTCACTGGTCAAATTTATGCTCCCACCGTGCATGCTGACCATTTGTGCCACAAGCGCAAGCCCCAGCCCCGTACCAGAAAATTCGCGGGTGAAACCGGCGTTCAATTGCACAAAGGGTTGGAAGAGGAGTTTGATGTCTTCCTGAGTAATGCCAATTCCTTCATCCCAAACTATGAAATTAATTTCATTCTTCTCGGGGTTGCCGCGTACTTCCAGCCCGATCTTTTTTCCCTGTGGCGTAAATTTGACCGCGTTACCCAGCAGGTTTACCAGCGATTGTTTTAACCGCCGCTCATCTCCTAAAATGATTTTTATGTTTTCATCAATTTTGAATGAAATGTGCAGCGATTTTTTCTGCGCCAATTCCTTGACCAGTCGCAGGCTGGAAGAACAAAGTTTTTCAACAGAGACGGGTTGAATATCAATTTCCAGTTTGCCCGCCTCGATCTTGGAAAGGTCGAGGACGTCATTGATCAGATCCAGCAGGTGATGTCCGCTTTCGCTAACGATGCGGACATACTTAAGTTGTTTCTCGTTGAGCGTGCCCGCGATCTGCTCTTCAAGACTTTCGGAAATTCCCAAAATGGCATTGAGCGGGGTGCGTAGTTCGTGGCTCATATTGGCCAGGAATTCATTCTTCATCCGCATGCCGCGTTCCATTTCAGCGTTGGCAAGGTGCAGGGTTTCCTCGGCTTGTTTATCAAGGGTGATATCCCGATTCGCGCCGATCATCCGCTCAGGCAAGCCTGCGGCATTGTAGATGACAATGCCGGCTGACTTTATATAATGAATACTTTTATCGGGCCAGATCACGCGGAATTCGGTGTTGTATGGCTGTTTATGATGCACAGCTTCGTCCATTAATTTTAGCTGTTGTTCCAGATCATCTGGATGAAGTACATTGTGCCATGTTACGGGAGATACCAAAGTGTTTTCTTTTGTAAGTCCGTATAAAGCGAACAATGGGTCATCCCAATAATCTTTGTTTTGTATAATATCCAATTCCCAAATGCCAATGCCGGCAGTTTTTATAGCCAACTCCAGGCGTTGTTTTGTCGATTCGATCTCGGCGGTACGTTGCTGCACGCGCTCTTCCAATTCCTCTGCGTAGAGTGTGGATTCTTCATACAAGCGCGCGTTTTCAAATGCGTTGGCAGCCTGGCTGGCCAAGGTGGCGATCAGGTGCTCATCAGCCTGGCTGAACGCATCTGGCTTTTCGCTTTCAATGCTAATTACCCCTATAAGGCGTTCCCCCGACTTTAATGGAACATACAAGCCGGAATTTATACCGGGAAAAGATGCTAAATAACGCGGATTACTGCCCACATTACCACTGCGCACAATTTTAGATTGTTGAAGCGCCCAGCCGGTTAATCCTTCGTCAAACCTGGTGATGAGTTTGCTTAAGTGCGCTTGCGCCATCATTTCTTCTGCCAGGTTTTCCACGCCCGGTTGATCAAAAGCCACCAATTCGAGGCTTTGATCTTGTGGGCGAACCAGACGGATGACCGTATGATGCCAATTCAATTTTTCACCCAGCAGTTCAATGATCTTTTGGGCAATCTCTCTGGGGTTTAGCAACTGGCTGAATATCAATCCGCTTTCATACAGCAGTTCCAATGCTTTGACGCGCTGACGTGTACTTTCTTCGATCTGCTTGCGCTCGGTGATGTCGTTGAATATGGTGGCAAATTGTCCCGGTTCGGGGCTGAAGACGCGCACTTCAAAATGTTTATCCAGCACGCTGGAGTAACTTTCAAATTGGGCGGGCTGACGGGTAATCGCTACCTGACCGTACTGCTCGATCCAAAATAATTCAGTCTCGGGCATGATCTCCAGAACGGTTTTGCCGATGGTTGAGGCAGAAACCATGCCGGTCATTTCTTCGAAAGCTGGATTGATTGACAAAAAGCGATAGTTTATCGGCTTTCCCTGTTTGTCGCAGATAATCTCGTGCAGCGCAAGCCCACTCAGCATTTCATTGAATAAAACCCGGTATTTATTTTCGCTCGTTTGTAACGCTTCCTCGGCCCGCTTGCGCTCAAGGTTTTCCTGCTGAATATTTTCATACAGGCGCGCGTTGCTGAGTGCGATGGCGGCCTGGGCGCTGAACCCGTTTAGGATTTGCAGGTCGTCTTCGGTGTAGGCATTCAGCCGATAGCTGAAAACCTGAATCACACCGAATACTTCATTTTCAGCGACCAAAGGCACCACCAATGCCGATCGTGGAATATCCTCTTCTTCGGGCGGAGTATCTTCGAGCTTGCCATCGCCATCAAAATGATGTACGACCTGCGTATTTTTCAGCCGTGCTTGAAAATCTGAGACAAGCAGGGCTTGCTTGGTGCGGATGACTTGGCTTTGCGTGCCGCTGCCCTCTGGCTCAAGTGGAATTGGTTTATAGGAAGATAGATCCAGCGGCTGCCCGTCATGCCAGCCGCCGGTGAGTGTGATCATATTTTTGGCGGTGTCAAAAGACGAAATGAAGAGCGTGTCACATGGAATTAACTGCGAGACGCTGGCGTAGATCACTTCGTAGACGTGCTCGGCTTTGAGCGAGGTATTTAACTTGCGCGTGGCTTCGTTGACCAGCCGCAGTTGTTCGGTGCGTTGGATGAGTTTTTGTTCCGAGGCTTTGCGCGCGGTGATGTCCTGGGTGGTGCCTGTTCCAAAAACAGGAATACGTTTCCCATCCTGCTCCTCGAAGTGCAAGCGCGCATGAACTGCCAGCCAGTGGATGGAGCCGTCGCGGTGAACAACGCGGATTTCGGCTACCAGACGACCATCGGGCTCTTTTTCAATCGCCGCCCTGATTTCGGCTATCAAGTGCGGCAGGTCTTCGGGATGCGTGCGGGAGGAAATTACCTGTGAGGATACGTCGGTTTCATCCACGTCATAATGTTTGCAGGCGCGCTTGTCGAGGTAAGAGGTACGCGTGCTGATGTCTTCACGCCAGAAGCCCAGTTCGGCGGCGTCGTACGCCAGGCGCAAGTGTTCCTCGTTTTCGCGCAGTTTTTCATCTGCCAGTTTGCGCTCGGTGATGTCGCGGAAGTTGATGACAATGGCTTCGACACTTGGCTCGGCCAGCAGGTTGGTGAAGGTGCTTTCAATCCAGCGCCATTCGCCATTTTGATGTTGGACGCGGTACCGAATGGTGGGCACGTTGGACGGATTCTCGATCAGGTCTTGCAGGACTCCCAATACCATTGGCAAGTCATCGGGGTGTGTTTGTTCGTTGGGATTGACGCTGCTGATATCTTCCAGTTTGTAGTTGAAGATTTTCAGCGCCGTTGGGCTGGCATATTTATATTTTCCATCCAGGCCGACCAACACAACGCCGTCTGGCGCATTTTCGATCAGCGCTTGGGATCGTTTTTCGGTTCGCGCAATTTTCTCCTGTGCCAGTTTGCGCTCGGTGATGTCTTGCACGGTTCCACTAACATGCGCAAAATTGCCTTGCGCGTCGGTATCCAGTTCGGCGCGTTCGCGTACCCACTTTACCTGTCCATCGGCGAGGATGATGCGGTGTTCGATGTCGTAGAGTTGGCCTTGTAACGCCGCCTGCCATGCGCGGCTTGTAAAATCCCTGTCATCGGGGTGAATGTAAGACAGGAAGATTTCGCCGGTCAGCGGCATTCCCAGCGGCGCGCCAAAGATGCGGTAGGTTTCGGCAGACCAACTGAGGCTGGCGCTCTGCAAATCCAAATTCCAACTGCCCAGGCGGGCGATAGATTGGGCGCGTTGCAGGCTGGCTTCACTCTCGCGCAAGGCGTCTTCTGCCTGCTTGCGCGCGGTGATGTTTTCCTTCAACGCCAGAAAATTGGTGATCTTTCCGCTGTCATCGAAAACCGGCGCGATGGTGGCGAATTCCCAGTAGGTTTCGCCGTTCTTTTTTATGTTCAGGAATTCACCGCGCCAGACATTACCGGAGGTGATTGTGTCCCATAATTCTTTATATTCTTTCTCGGTCGTGCGTCCTGATTTCAGGATGCGCGGGTTTTGTCTGATGGCTTCTTCCAAAGTGTAGCCGTTGACTTCTGAAAACTGCGGATTCACATATTCAATATTACCCTGCAGGTCGGTGATGACAATGGATAGCGGGCTTTGTTCCACCGTGCTGGAGAGTTTGCGGAGTTGTTCTTCTGCCCGCTTGCGCTCGGTCACATCCAGCGCCATGGATAACATGCAGGTTTCGCCTGCAATATCAATCAACTCTCCTAAAAATAACAAGTCGGCAAGTTCTCCTGACTTTTTTCGCATTTGAAATTCGAAGCCGCGCACAATGCCTTTGCTGCGTAAGATGCTGATAAATTGTTGTCGTTCTTCGGGGTGCTCCCAAAGATTGAATTTGTCTAATGTCTGCCCAACGACTTCGGCAGATGAATAGCCTGTGATCTCGCTCCACGCTTCGTTGACTTCCATGATGCGGTTGTCGCTTAGGCGGGTGATGGCGATGCAGGTTGGGCTGGAGTGAAAGACTGTTGAAAAACGCGCTTCGCTGGCGCGCATGGCTGCCTGGCTCTGGTGACGTTCGAGAGCATAGCGAATGGCGCGCGAAGCCAGGCTCCATCCGGCTTCGCCTTTTACCAGGTAATCTTGCGCGCCTGCCTGTACCGCTTGCAGGGCAAATAATTCATCTGCCCTGCCGGAGAGTACGATCACGGGCATTTCTGAAAATTGCGCGTGCGCGGTCTCGAAGGTTTCCAGTCCCTGGCTGTCTGGCAAGCCGAGGTCGAGCAGTAGGATGTCAAATTTTTCGGCTGTGAGTTTTGCCAACCCCAAACTGAGCCGCTCGGCAACCGTCACCTTAAAATCAGCCAGCGGGTCGTTGCTCAGGGATACTTCCAACAGCAGCGCGTCGGCGGGGTTGTCTTCGATCAATAAAAGTTTGATGGGGGTTTTTGGCATGTTATATAAACTCTCTTGGCTTCTCGTAGGTCACGTTTGTAACGTGACTTTTTTCAATCCCGAAGGGATGACTTATTTCGGCAGGCTCAACCACCGCCTTCGGAGGTAGGTCACGTTTGTAACGTGACGGTTTTGCAATCCCAAAGTTATGGTTATAACGCGGCTGTCACGCTGCAAGCGTGACCTACTGCCCGAATCCAGAAATTTTCACTCTTCCGGGGGCAGCGCCACCACGCTGAACCAGAAGTTCCGAATGGATTGTACGGCTTTGAGGAAGCTCTCGAACCCAACCGGTTTGACCACGTAGCAATTGGCGTGTAGGTCATAGGCTTGCAGGATGTCTTCGTTTGCGCTGGAGGTGGTCAGGACGATGACTGGGATGGTTTTTAACGATTCATCCCCCTTGATCTCAGCCAGCACTTCGCGTCCGTTTTTGCGTGGCAAATTTAAGTCGAGCAAGATCAGGTCTGGGCGGGGGGCTGAGGCGAAGGCTCCCTGTCGCCGCAGAAATTCCAGCGCCTGCACCCCATCTTCCACCACATGAATATCGTTTAGCAGGCGGGCTTCTACGAAGGCTTCGCGTGTGATGAGAATATCTGCCGGGCTGTCTTCGACCAGCAGGATTTCGATGGGTTTTTGTAGGGATTTCGTGTTCATGGTTAACTCCTGAATGGGATTGTAAAATGGAACGTGGTGCCTTGCCCGGGCTGTGACTCGATCCAGATGCGCCCGCCGTGCCGTTCGACGATTTTCTTGCAGATGGAAAGCCCGATGCCGGTGCCGGAATACTCGCGGCGGGTGTGCAGGCGTTGAAAGACGAGGAAGATGCGCTCGAAATATTGCGGGTCAATGCCGATGCCGTTATCGCAAACCGAAAAATGCCAGGCGTTTTCCAATTTCTCGACGCCCACATGGACTAGGGTCGGATGCTCGCCATGAAACTTGATGGCGTTGCCGATCAGGTTTTGGAACAACTGAGTCAGTTGGCTCGCATCTGCTTCAAGCGTGGGCAGGGTTTCGCTGGTGACGGTTGCGCCCTGTTCGGCGATGGAGACTTGCAGGTTGCGCAATGCGGATGTAAGCGATTTATTTGCATCAACCGGCTGCATGGGATTGCCGCGCCGCTCAACGCGCGAGTACGTCAGCAGGTCGGTGATTAAGGTCTGCATACGGGTGGCTCCGTCCATTGCCAGGTTGATGTATTCGTCGGCGCGCGTATCCAGTTGACCTTCATATCGTTTTTGCAACAGTTGTACCATGCCTGCCACTGCGCGCAAAGGTTCCTGTAAATCATGCGAGGCGATGTAGGCAAATTGCTCCAGTTCAATGTTGGAGCGTTTTAGTTCTTCAAGCGTCTTGTGCAATTGTTCCTGGGCTTGCTTGCGCTCGGTCAGATCGCGGATGTTGCACTGGATCACTTTTTGATGATCTGTGTGATAAACATTGCTGGTGAACTCAACGTTGATGCGCCGTCCGTCGGCGGTTTCCAGCGGCAGGTCTTCGTAGCGGATGTATTCCTGGTGCTGTAACTCGAGGAATTTTTCCTTGCTGGCGGCAATATCCTTGAAGAAGCCCATTTCCCAGAGTTTTTTGCCGAGGAAGACCTCATGCGAATATCCCAGCAACTCGATCAGGAACGGATTCACATCCACGACCATGCCTGTTTCGGCATCCAAAATGAGGATGCCGTCGCGGGTTGCCTCGAACAGGCGGCGATAACGCACCTCCGAAGCGGCTAATTTATCCTCCGCTTGTTTGCGCTCGGTGACATCCCAAACTGTTGAGATCATTAAGGGCTGGTTGGGTATGGGAATGTTTCGCGCAGTGATGAAAGTGGTTGCTTCTCCCTTGCGCGTGACTGGAATATCAACCCAAGACATGCGTTCAGGATCGCTGCTTGCCAGATCATCAAGAATTCTCTTTCGCATCGTTTCTCGAAAATCTGGCTCTTCATAGGCGGCATCCCAAAAAGTATTGGGGTCGGCAAGTTTTTCCTTTGTTGTGCGGTAAAACTTTGCGAAGTTGTCATTCATATAATTAAAGGCTACCGTAGGTTCAACAGAGTTGACAGCAACGCCTACTGGAAGATTGTTCAGAACGGTCTTGATAAAGGTTTCACTTTCGCGCAGCGCTTCCTCCATCTGCTTGCGCTCGGTGATGTCCTGGAACGCACCCTGAACTTTAATGATTTTCCCGGCTTCATCTTTGACCGGTTCGCCTATTGTCCGCACCCAGACACGCTTGCCATTGGCAGTGATGATCTCCATTTCTTCATCATAGGGAATGCCGTTTTGAGCGCATTCAGTGAATACTTTGGTTATTTTTTCATGCCATTCCGGCGCATAATAGCTTATCCCTTCTTCCACCAATGGCAAGTACCCGGCCGCCCTTTCGTGGATGGCCGCCGTTTGATCGGACCATGTGCAAAGGTTGCTTCTAAGGTCAACGCTCCAGCCGCCAAGTTTTGCCTTTTCTCCGGCGATTCTTAAAATTCTGGCGTTTTCTTTAATCTTTTCTTCCGCCTGCTTGCGCTCGGTGATGTCCTGAGCGATGCCGGTCAAAAAGGCAGGATTGCCTTGCTCATCTAAAATGGATGCACCCACCTGTGCCCAAATGTGACGGATCTCTCCATCGGTGGGTCGAATAATGCGGTATTCCTGCGGTTTGTTTTTGGCGAACTCTGAGGCATTTGAAGGCAGGACGATATGCAGGTCGTCTGGATGGATGACTTTGGCGATGACTTCACCCAGCCTGCCGCTATACGAGTCTTTGTCAATGCCGAAGATGTTGAACATTTCATCTGACCACTCGACGCTGGAGGTTTTCAAATTCCATTTCCAGTTTCCGAGGTGTGCCACAGACTGCGCCTGCTTCAAGTCCTGGTTGACCTCTTTCAGTTTTTCCTCAGCCTGTTTGCGGTCGGTAATGTCGCGGATGTTGCATTGGATCATCTTGTGTTCATCTACCTGATAGACATGGCTGACGAACTCCACTTGAATTTTCTTTCCGTCTGCAGTCTCCAGCGGCAAACCTTCATATTTGATGTGTTCTTTCTGCTGTAATTCCAGGAAGTTAGTCTTGTTCGCGGCAATGTCCTTGAAGAATCCCAGTTCCCAGAGAGCTTTGTGCAGGAATGTTTCCTGCGAGAAACCCAACAACTCGACCAGGAACGGGTTTACATCCAGGATCATCCCGCTCTCGGCATCCACAATCAAAATCCCATCTCGAGCCGCCTCAAACAGGCGGCGGTAGCGGGTTTCTGAAGTGGTCAGGCTTTCCTCTGCGAGCACGCGGTCGGTAATGTCGCGGATGTTGCATTGGATCACCTTGCGATCATTCACCTGATAAACATTGCTCACAAATTCCACATGGAACTTGCGCCCGTCCGAGGTCTCCAGCGGCAGGTTTTCATAGCGGATGTATTCTTTCTGCTTTAATTCCAGGAAGTTGTCCTTGTTTGCGGCGATGTCCTTGAAGAAGCCCAGTTCCCAGAGTTCTTTTCCGACGAATCCTTCCAGCGGGAAACCCAACATTTCGATCAGGAATGGATTCGCATCCACGATGATGCCTGTCTCAGCATCCAGGATCAGGATACCGTCCCGAGCCGCCTCAAACAGGCGGCGGTAGCGGGTTTCTGAAACGATCAACTCCTCTTCCGCCTGCTTGCGCTCGGTGATGTCAATCACCAGCCCGGTTGCGTTTAACGGTCTTCCATTTGAGTCTCTTTTGACAATAGACCCAAGATCGTAGTACCATTTATATCCTTCCGATTTAGTTGAAATCCGGTATTCAACTTTATATTTATCGGATATTCCATCTATATGCCTTTGCATGGCATTCATGGTTTTATCGGAATCTTCAGGATGAACCAAAGCCATAAAATCACTGTAATGTTTAAACTGTTCGGGCGGATAACCCAGCATCTTCGCTTTACGTTCACTGAAAGTGATATCACCGGTGGAGATATTCATTTCCCACCAAGCCATATTTGCCGACTGCATGGCAAGTTCAAGTCTTAAAATATTCTCTTGCAGTTTTTCTTCAGCCTGCTTGCGCTGGGTGATGTCCTGCCCCTGGGCGATGGTGGCAACTGGAGTTGTACCGTCTGAGGAAAACAGGGTGGCTGAATTCCAGAGTACGGCGTGGATCGAACCATCCACGTGTTGGATGCTGATCTCGACAACTTCCCAATGCTCACCACTCTGTGTATTCTGGATGAGCTGCATCGAGGATTGAACGAGAGCAGGCGGGAAGAGAATCTCGAGCTGTTTCCCGAGCATATCTGCGGCGCTTCGTCCGGTGAGGATTTCAAAGGCATGGTTGAAACGCGTGATCTTGAACTGCGGGTCCCAGACGATGATGGGGGCGTTGGCGTAGTTGATCAGGTTTTCGAGATATTCGTTCGTCTCGCGTAACGCATCCTCTGCCAGTTTGCGCTCGGTGATCTCCTGGAAAATTCCCTGGATCTTGATGACTTTGCCATCTACCACGATGGGATGGCCTATCGTGCGCACCCATTTCTCGTTCCCTTTGGCGCTGATCATTTTCAGTTCCAAGTCGTAAGGCTGGGCAGATTCCAAGGCTTGCTGGATCGCCAGCTCGATTTTGCGGCGAGAATCGGGTAGATAGAAGCTGCTGCCCAGTGTTACGTTGGTCGGCTGATCCGGTTCAAGATCGTGGATGTAGGCCACTTCATCCGTCCAGGTGCCTTCCTGCGTCAGGGCGTCGAATTCCCAACCGCCGATCTGTGCCATTTCGCTGGTCATGCGGAGCAATTCGTCCTTGAACCGAATCTCTTTTTCAGACTTCCTGCGCTCGGTGATGTCGCGCCCGTAAACGGTCACGCCGCGTATTTCACCGTCATCTTCGCGAATTGGGCTAAAGTAATATTCGATGTAATGAGGTTCCTCGCGGAAGTGGGTCACGGTTTCAAATGTAAAACTCTCGCCCTGCAAGGCGCGGTCATACAGTCCCTGCCATTCCGCATTGACCTCTGGCGGGAAAATGGGGAGCAATACGCTTTCGCCCATTTCCAGTCTGCGCCCGATCGCGGCGCTGATATTGTGATGGAATTCCCGGTTGCCCACGATCAACCCGTACTGGTTGTCCACCGCCCAAATGCTCCCGTCTGTATTCTCGATCAATGCGCTTAGATTGGTTTCACTTTTAAGCAGGGATTCCTCAGCCTGCTTGCGCTCGGTGATGTCGCGTGTGACGCCCAGCACTTCCACCACCCGTCCCTGTGAGTCGGTGACCAAATTGGTAACCACCTCTGTTGGAACGATGCTCCCGTCCTTTCGGACTTGGTCAATGAATGTCGTGCGGATGCGCGCCGACAGGTCTCCAGCCATAAAGGCGGCAATGTCGGCTGGAAGATTCTCGGACACCACCTGAAAAGAAGCGGGCGTCATGGATGCCTGCATCGGTTCTGCCATCACCTCTTCGGGCGTCAGTCCGCGCAGGTTGAAGACTGAGGGGCTGACATAGGTGAATTTTTGCGAAGCCAGGTCGAGCGTCCAGATCACATCCGCGCTATTCTCTGAGATCAGGCGGTAGCGATTCTCGCTCTCGCGCAGTTTTTCGTCGGCTTGCCTGCGCTGGGTGATGTCGATGGCAATCCCTTCCAACGCCACGAGAGTCCCGTCCTCAGCGTAGATGGGAACATTCCGCTGTTCAGTCCAGAGCATCGAGCCGTCTTTGCGGATCCAGCGCAACACAAGCGGCGTGCGGATTGCATCCCCGCCTTGTGTTGTCTCCACAAGGAGATG
>CAMCQT010000110.1 GCA_945877125.1 Candidatus Brevifilum fermentans
TCGGTTTGTTTTCACAGACACTGATTGTATGCAGTTCCCTTTTTTATGCAAATTTTGTCAAAAGTCCAAGAATTCAGGCGGGGCACTTTTTGTTATGGAGAAGCGGCGGCATTTTGAAAATTCTAATATTTTCTCAGTTCCCCGCCGCCGAATTACGCTTCGCGCCGCCCGAGCTTGTTCCTGCTCAAGGGGCAGAATCAGATCCCGAAGCAAAATCAACTTTGGGTGCGGTCACTATCGAGGCGTCTGCGAAAAATCGTTCAAGGGTAAAACATCCTTCCAGGAAGTTTTAGTCGGAAGGGCGTTGTGCAGGTGTTGGATTATGAAAGCGTGAAGTGTCCCATTTTTCTTATGGTAATATCACGCGCATGAGTAAAATTTGGAACGCCTCTGAATATGACCTTTCACGCCGCCGTCTCATTCCGTGCTACGACCTGTTCTATGCCACTGCCGCAGACCTGGCTGGGCGCTCGCTAAAAAAAGTTCCGTCGCCTGCGATCCTTGATCTGGGCGCTGGGACGGGTTTGCTGAGTGAGTTCGTGATGCAAAAAGTTAAGTCGGCTGCGCTTTATTTGTTGGATGAGTCACCTGATATGCTGGCGAAGGCACAAGAGCGGCTGGCTCAATATGACCCCACAATATTTATCCAATCGATGACTGAACCGCTGCCAGCAATCAAGTTTGACGCGGTGGTTTCTTCTGTGGCGATCCACCACCTGCCAGATGCGGAGAAGCGCGATCTGTTCGGGCGTATTTATGATTCGCTTGCGCCGGGCGGGGTGTTCGTTAATGCGGAGCAAATTTTGGGGGCAACTGAGTGGCAACAGGAACTATACGAAGAGATGCATCTCAACGGTGCGCGGGCTTTGGGCAGTGACGAGGATGAGATCCGCGCGGCGATAGAGCGCATGACGTATGATCGGTGCGCCACGCTTTCAGATCAAATTTCATGGCTGAGAGAGATCGGTTTCCAAAACGCGGATTCCTTTTTTCATTCTTTCCGTTTTGCTGTGTATGCGGGGTGGAGGGAAAGTTAAGGATGAGGGATGAGGGATGAAGGATGAAGGATGAAGGATGAAGGATAAAAGATGAATGGTCATATAATAGACCTCTTGCACTAGTCAACTGTAGATCAGGCTTTTAGCCTGACGCTCTCAATAATTTTGATGAATGGCGGGTTGAAAACCCGCCCTACGAATACTTACGCAAGAGATCTAATCTTTTTACATAAATAAAAAAGCGACCTCCGTTTGGAAGTCGCTTTTTAGTTATTCGTTTTATACCTGCGGTAAATTCCTGCGGATCATGTTCAACATTGTAAATCCCTTGACCGTGCCCTGCACAACACAAGTCAACGGGTTGTCTACAAGATAGGCGGGAATGCCCAGAGATTTGGTCAGCAGTTTGTCCACGCCGCGCAAGAGCGCGCCGCCGCCGCACAACGCCACACCCCGATCAATAATATCGGAGACCAGCTCAGGGGGCGTCTTTTCGAGTACTTTGCGTCCCGACTCGACAATCTGCTTCAACGGTTCCTGCAAGGCTTCGACGATCTCACCCGTAGTCAGCGTGACGGGACGCGGCAAACCTGTCACTTGATCCTGTCCCTGCACTTCCATGCTATTCTCAGTATCCTGTGGAACCGCCGCACCAATGCGAATCTTTAACTGTTCAGCCGTTCCCTGCCCAATGATGACGCCGTATTTACGACGCACATAATTGACAATAGCTTCATCCAAATCCATGCCGCCAGCGCGCAGAGTATCCGCGGCTACGATGCCATACATGGCCATCACTGCGGCTTCGGTACAACCACCGCCCAGGCTGATAATCATATTTCCCGAAGGCGAATTGATCGGCAGATCAATGCCGATGGCAGCGGCTAAAGGCTGTTGAATGAGGAACGCCTCGCGGCTGCCCGCTTCCATGACTGCTTCGTAAACTGCGCGGCGTTCCACGCTGGTGACTCCATAAGGCACAGAGATCATCACCCGCGGACGGAAGATTCGCATCGAGCCGCTCACACGTTGTAATAAATATTGCAATAAAGTTTCTGTAATTTCGTAATCAGCGATCACGCCATTTCGAAGCGGACGCGCGACTTCAATACTATCTGGAACTTTCCCAAACATGTCACGTGCTTCAAGACCGGCTGCCACCATTTTCTGATCGTCCACTTCAATGGCAACAATAGTCGGCTCTTCCAATAGCACTTGGGCGCTATCGGCAATACGTGTGAACATTGTACCCAGGTCAATACCCAGGTCTTTGGAAAACATAGCCACTAGAGTTTATTCCGAATATGGCGAGCGGTTATTATTCTTGCGATAACGACGAGCCGCGTCGAGACGTAAGTTGGATTTTCGCAACGCAGCTTCGATTTTAAGGTAGTCATCAGTATCTGATGGCACACCCCTGGCAAGTGCTTCTTCAGCACGAACACGTGCTGCGTCTGCACGAGCTACATCAATTTCTTCCACATTTTCTGCGGCATCTGCAAGAACGGTAATGATGTCAGGCTGTACTTCAGCAATGCCACCTGCTACTGTAAAGACCTCTTCCTTGCCACCTTTGCGGACTTTGATTACACCGAATTTCAAAGTGGTTAGAACAGGCGCATGTTTGGGTAGAATGCCCATCTCCCCGGCGGCGCCAGGCAAAACGACAATGTCCACATCGCCCACAAATACAGTGCGGTCTTGAGAAACAATTTCACAACGAATAGTCATAAGAAAACCTTTATGTGATTGGAGTTTAGTAATTGGAGATTGGTAATTTGTAATTACCAATCTCCAATCTCCAATTACGCTTTAGCCAGTTTTTCAGCGCGTTCACGAACATCCTGGATCGTACCTGCCATCATGAAAGCCTGTTCTGGCAGATCATCACATTTGCCATCGAGGATTTCGCGGAAGCCGCTGACGGTTTCCTTGAGCGGCACGTAACGCCCGTCAATGCCTGTGAAGCGTTCAGCCACATAGAACGGCTGGGAGAAGAAGCGCTCGATCTTGCGGGCGCGCGATACGATGAGTTTGTCGTCTTCGGAAAGTTCATCAATACCGAGGATGGCGATGATGTCCTGCAAGTCTTTATAGCGCTGCAAAATGCGCTGAACTTCACGCGCTGTTCGGTAGTGTTCTTCTCCAACGATGTTTGGATCAAGAATTCGGGAGGTTGAAGCGAGCGGATCGACGGCGGGATAAATACCCTTTTCCACAATGGAGCGTTCGAGAGCAATGGTCGCATCCAAATGGGTGAAGGTTGCCACAGGCGCAGGGTCGGAGTAGTCATCGGCGGGCACGTAAATCGCCTGCATGGATGTGATCGAGCCGGTGCGGGTGGAGGTGATGCGTTCCTGCAACTCGCCCATTTCAGTTGCGAGAGTGGGCTGATAACCTACGGCGGAGGGCATACGACCGAGGAGCGCGGATACTTCGGAACCGGACATGGTGAAGCGGAAGATGTTGTCAATAAAAAGGAGAACATCCTTGCCCTGATCGCGGAAGTATTCAGCCATTGAAAGTGCAGAGAGAGCCACGCGCAAACGCACGCCGGAAGGTTCATTCATCTGACCGTAGACCATGACGGTGTCTTTCATAACGCCAGACTCGAGCATTTCACGATAAAGCTGTGTGCCTTCACGGGTTCGTTCGCCCACGCCTGCGAACACAGAGTTGCCTTCGTGTTCGGTCGCAACCGAGCGGATGAGTTCCATGATGATAACGGTCTTACCTGTACCCGCGCCGCCGAAGATGCCTGTCTTGCCGCCTTTGGTGAACGGGGCGATCAAATCCACGACTTTGACGCCGGTTTCAAAGACTTCCACGCGGGTGGACTGTTCTTCAAATGTAGGAGCTAAGCGGTGAATTGGATAGTAAGTAGAGGCTGTGACTGGGCCTTTTTCATCAATAGGCTGACCCAGCACGTTGAAAATACGACCCAGTGTGGATGGTCCAACTGGAACCATGATCGGCGAACCAGTGGCAACGGCGGGAACGCCGCGCTGAAGTCCATCGGTTGAGTCCATGGATACCGTGCGGACCCAGCCATCGCCGAGATGCTTTTGCACTTCAAGCACAAGCGGCTTTTTGCCTTCGCGCTCCACTGTGATCGCTTCGAAAAGCCCGGGGATGTTGCCTTCAGAGAATTGAACATCCACCACACCACCAAGAATTTGTACGACACGGCCTGCTACGTTTGCCATGATTTCCTCCAGTTATTTCGCGGCCAGCGCTTCAGCGCCGCCCACAATGTCTAAGATATCGTTCGTAATGCCTTGCTGACGAACTTTGTTATAAGCCAATTGCAAAGCGCCGACTAGTTCTTTTGCATTATCTGTGGCATTACGCATGGCAACCATACGAGCCGCATGTTCGCTGGCTTGTGATTCCAACACTGCTTGATAAACCTGCAAAGCAGTGAAGCGTGGAATAATTTCATCAAGAATCACACGCATATCAGGTTCGTATTCATAAGCCGCAGTTGGACCGGCAGATTTATGCTCAAAATCCCTCACCAGACCCTCCCCCTCAAGTTCAAGCGGAAGGAGTTTTTTTACGGTTGTGATCTGGCGTCCCATATTTACAAAGCTGGTGTAGACGAGGTAAACCTCATCCACTACGCCGGTTTTGAATTCTTCCACCGCGAGACGTCCAACCGCAGAAACATCAGCAAAACTTGGCGCGGCGGGTAGGTTGCTAAAATCTGCAATTACCTTTTTGCCGCGACGGATTAGCAGGTCACGGCCTTTACGGCCGACTGCTATATATTTAACAGGAACAACATTCGAGTCAAAACGCTGAGCCGTAAAACGGATCACATTGGAATTGTACGCGCCCGCGAGTCCGCGGTCACCTGTTATTACAAGTACCAATGTATTATTTACCGAATTACGTTTCGCCAAAAGCGGGTGCAGGCTATTGCGTCCCGGTTGTTCCGCAACGTGTCTTAATACCTGCCAGGCCTTGGTCGCATAAGAACGCGTCGCCATCACCGCATTAATTGCCTTGCGGACTTTACTGGCGCTCACCGTTTCCAATGCGCGTGTGACTTGCGAAATGTTTTTTACGCTCTTAATTCGGAGCCGCATTTCACGAGCGGAAGCCATAAGATTAGTCCTTTAGTCCTTAAGTATGGTCTAGGCCTGCCAGCCCGTGCGGAATGCTTCGAGGGCTTTTGTCAACGCGGCGCGGTTGTCGTCAGTAATGGCTTTCTTCACGATAATATCCTTGCCAACTTCAGGGTATGAAGTTGCCATAAAGCGGATGACTTCTGCCTGCCATTGCGCCATCTTATCGAGGGCAACACCGTCAGCAAAACCATTGATGCCAGCGAAAAGTACCATTACTTGATTCTCAAGCTCAGTTGGCTCATATTGAGGCTGCTTGAGGATTTCCTGCATGTGCTGACCACGGCTCAACTGCTGCTGTGTGGATTTATCCAGGTCAGAAGCCATCAGCGCGAACGCGGCCAACTCACGATAAGCAGCCATGTCGAGGCGCAAACGTCCAGCCACCTGTTTCATGGCTTTGGTTTGAGCATCTCCACCTACGCGGGAGACAGAAACACCTACGTTCACCGCAGGGCGAATACCGGCATTGAACAAGTTGCTCTCAAGGAAAATCTGTCCATCTGTAATTGAAATTACGTTCGTGGGAATATAGGCTGAAATATCGCCAAGCAGGGTTTCGATGATTGGCAGAGAAGTGAGTGAACCGCCCGTGCCAGCCACCTTGATAATCTTGTGACCGTCTGCATCAGCCATGTGTTTGCGGGCTTCTTCGGCTTCGTCTTTTGAGATTGGTCCTGTGTAGATTTTTCCATCTACACCGTCTTTTTCAGAAGCCATGGCATCTTTGAAGTCTTTTTTCACGATGACATACTTATTCGCAAGGCGGGCAGAACGCTCCAGCAAGCGGGAATGCAGGTAGAAAACGTCACCAGGATAGGCTTCACGTCCGGGCGGGCGACGCAAAAGCAGGGAAACCTGACGATACGCCCAGGCGTGCTTGGAAAGATCATCATAAATGATCAGAGCATCGCGGCCGCTTTCCATGAATTCTTCGCCAATTGAAGTGCCTGAGTAGGGAGCAATATATTGCAACGCCGCTGATTCATCCGCCGCCGCTACCACGATGATCGTGTGTTCCATCGCACCGGCACGCTCAAGAATACCAAGTGTGCGGGCAACAGCAGCCTTCTTTTGACCGATCGCTACATATATACAAACCAGGTCTTTGCCTTTTTGATTGATGATGGTGTCGATCGCAATCGCGGTCTTGCCTGTCTGACGGTCGCCAATGATCAACTCGCGCTGACCACGCCCCACCGGGATCATCGCATCGATGGATTTGATACCCGTCTGCACCGGAGTATCCACATCCTGACGATAGACCACACCGGGAGCAATGCGCTCCACTGGGCGAAAGCCTGTCGTTGCGATGGGTCCCTTGCCGTCAATCGGCTCGCCCAAGGCGTTGACCACACGTCCGATCATGGCATCGCCAACTGGAACAGAAGCAATGCGGTTTGTGCCGCGCACGGTCATGCCTTCGACGATCCCGTCGTACGCACCCATCACGATCACACCCACACTGTCTTTTTCAAGGTTGAAAGCTGTACCCATCACGCCATTGGAAAACTGCACAAGTTCCTGCGCCTTTACATTCGCAAGACCCTGCACGCGGGCAATACCATCGCCTGCTTCCAATACAACACCAATATCACTGATATTGAGTTCGGGATTAAAGCCTTCAATTTGTTTCTGCAAATCACCTGTGATCTGCGTAATCAGGTCTGACATTAGGTAGCCTCCACCAAAATTCTTATTATGTACAAGAACCCGGATAAGGGCTTTATCCGGGTATGTTTGCGAATTTCCACTTGTAATTCCAACATATTTTTCTTCGTGAGTAAGAACACAAGCAAAGTAATGATACCTGAAAGGCTGATGATTGTCTAGTTACAATTAATAATTACCTTAAGAAATCGCCATCACCCTTGTTATCTTCGCAGCATGTACTATACTAACGGGCGTTGTTTCATCTTAAAGGAAGGAGAAAAATAATGCCCGAGACCCTTAATCATGAAGAGAAAAAAACTCCCAACCATCATATGAAGCGCTATTGGAAAATAGCCGTGCTAGCAAACATTAAGGATGATAATCATCCAAAACCTGAGGGGGTTCCACCTGATGCTTTCGCCGATTTCGATCACATTGAAACTATAGACTCGCTTCGCGCCGCGCTCGAAACTGATGGGCACTCGACCGTATTTATCCAGGCTGACAGAGACCTCCCCTACGCGCTCCGCGAAGAAAAACCGGATATCTGCTTCAATATCGCCGAAGGACTCGGCGGTGATGCGCGTGAAGCCCAAGTACCTGCCCTGCTCGAAATGCTCGGCATTCCCTACACTGGGTCACGCGTCCTAGCCAATGGCATCTCCCTTGACAAGACTCTCACCAAACGCATCTGGCGTGACCGTCGTCTGCCGGTTGCGCCTTTTCAAGAATTCATTATTGGAGACGAACCCCTGCGCGCAGAGTTGAATTTTCCACTCTTCGTTAAGCCAGCACGCGAAGGCACAGGCATGGGCGTGGATTTAAATGCCATCGTCAACAATGAAAAAGAATTGCGCGAACGTACCCAGTACATCGTCAACACCTATCAGCAACCCGCACTCGTGGAAACATTCCTGCCAGGCCGCGAATTCACAGTAGGCATCCTTGGCCGCGCAGACGCAAAACTCTACTCGCGCCATCCTGAATGGTATGAAAAAGACGGCTTCCACCGCTTCCCCGTCCTCGAACTGGACACAAGCCGTTCAGTCACACCCTGGGTTTACGGAATTGAAGCAAAATCCAAAGAGGTCGGAGCAGATGGTGCGCCTGGTTATTTTTGTCCCGCAGAGATTGAACCCGAACTCGAAAAGAAATTGAAGTATTTTGCATTGCGCGCGCACCAACTACTTTACACGCTCGATGTCTCCCGCACAGATATTCGCCTCGACGAGGATGGCAACCCGCGCCTGATCGAGATCAACACATTACCCGGACTCACTCCCGATTACAGTGACCTGTGCCTGCAAGCCAAAGCGGAGGGCATCCGCTACGAAGATTTGGTACTCGATATTCTCTATCTCGGCGCCAGCCGTTGGGGAATGTTGGAACCGAGAGAGAATATCGACTCGCCGCGAAAGAAATAATCTGAAATATAAGCATTCAAGTTTGAAAATCCCTGCCAAAAACAGGGATTTTTTTCATTTCCAGCGGAAGTTCTCAGAACAGAACACCGCTGGAAAAAAGAGCGAGAAACGGACACAATCTTTATATGACATTAAACACAGATTAATATGACACGAAACACTTTTGTACAAACCATCACAAGGGTATTATAGACATGCAAATATGCGTTTATACGAATATAAGCAAGGACAACCATGATAAACCAAAACCTCAAACAAGAAATTTCTCAACTCGAAGCTGATTTTTGCTCAGCGCTCTCTGACCCCAACCGCATTCTCATGCTGTATGCCCTCAGCGAGAAACCTCTCAATGTAACCGAACTCACCAACGAACTCGGGTTGAACCAGCCCACAACATCGAGACATCTCAAAGTGATGCGTGAGCGGGGTTTGGTACAAACCGTCCGCACCGGCACCACCGTCACCTATCATCTTAACGACCAAAGACTCATTCAGGCGCTTGACCTTCTACGATCTGTTATGCGTGATCGTTTGACCGAGCGTGCAAGCCTGATAAACGAAATCGCATAAGGAGAATGTTGATGAAGAAACGCTTTCCCTTCTGGACTTTGGGGCTGCTCGGCATCTTATTGCTGATCCTCGTCCCTGTCCTTTACTACCTACCCCGCACCCAGGCATCCAACGACCCTGCGGCATACATCCCCACCAAGCCAGTCCACGTGGATCATAAAGACATCATCAAAGGTGAATTCAAAACAGGACAGGATGTAACCCGCGCCTGCCTTGAATGTCATAAAGACGCCGCAACTGATTTAATGAAAACAACGCACTGGACATGGGAATCAAAATCCTTTAATGTCCCCTGGCGCGATGAAGATGTAACCATCGGCAAGATCAACCAGATCAATAACTTTTGTATTGGCTCACAGGGCAACGAAAATAAATGCATGTCCTGCCATGCTGGTTATGGATGGGAAGAAGGCAAGGCAGCAGAACAAGTCAACCCCGAAAATGTGGATTGTCTCGCGTGTCACGCCGACACAGGGCTATACGGCAAAGGCACCTTCGGCAACCCCGCTGAAGGAATTGACCTGAAAGCTGCGGCGCAAAGCGTGCGGACACCCACCCGTGAAAACTGCGGAAAATGTCACTTCGACGGCGGCGGCGGCAACGGCGTCAAACACGGCGACCTCGACGAAAGCATGTACTTCCCCGATAAAAATATCGACGTGCATATGGGCGGCGAAAAGAACATGCAATGCGTCGACTGTCACGTCACAACCGATCATCAAATTTTAGGTCGCATGGTCGCAGACAATTACACCATTGACCCCAAGGAACAAGTTTCCTGCGAGCAATGCCATGTAAACCAAAAGCATGAAGATGAACGCATCAACACCCATCTCTCTGCGGTTGCGTGCCAAACCTGTCATATCCCAGCCATGGCACTTGAAGACCCCACCAAGGTTTTATGGGATTGGTCACAGGCAGGTCAGGAAGGACGCACAGATGACCACTTCACCTATCTCAAGATCAAAGGCGAATTCACCTACGAACAGAACTTCAAGCCAACCTACCTTTGGTTCAACGGCAATAACGAATATCGTTACATCCTCGGCGACCCACTCGGCAAGGATGGAATTACCTACATCAACAAACCCGCCGGCAGCATCGCAGATAAAACCGCCAAAATATTCCCCTTCAAACTTCACGTCGCCAAACAGCCCTACGATGTAAAAAATAATTACCTGCTCCAACCCATCACTTCAGGCACAGACGGTTTCTGGACAAATTTTGATTGGGACAACTCCTTCAAACTTGCTCAGGAAAGAATGGGCTTGCCATACAGCGGCGAATACGACTTTACAGAAACCTACATGTACTGGCCGACCACCCATATGGTGCAATCTGCCGACAAAGCCCTGCAATGTGACTCCTGCCACGGCGAAAACGGCCGACTGGATTGGGAAGCCCTTGGCTACACTGGCGATCCCATCGAATGGGGCGGAAGAAAATAATCATGAAACGATACACACTCCTCTCACTTGCTGGACTTCTCATCCTGGCCCTTGCATTTGGAATTAGCACGGCTCTCGCCTCGCCTGAGCCTGCTCCAACATCTCAGGCATCTGTCCTACACCCTGACTTTGTCCTGCTCGATGCAAACGAAGTCAGCGTACTCGAAAGCGGCAACGCAGTTTCAACCATGAAAACCTGTGGACAATGCCATGACACAGAATTCATCACCTCTCACGCATTTCACTCTGACCTTGGATTGAGTGATTACAACGCCAAGAGCGAAACCTTCAACACTAGCAACGGACTCTTCGGCGAATGGAATCCGCTCACCTACCGTTACCTCTCCCCCGCAGGTGACGAACGCCTCGACCTCTCCACCGCTGAATGGCTCATGCTCAACGGCGAACATGTCGTCGGCGGCGGACCCGCCACCACATCCCGTGACGGCGCGGCACTCGACAATCTCAAAGATGATGTGAGCAATCCCGAAACAGCCATCCTCGATAAAGATGGAAATCCCACAGTTTGGGATTGGGACAAATCAGGTACGATGGAAATGAACTGCTTCCTGTGCCACCTTGAAACACCCAACACCACCGCTCGCGCGGATGCGATCCACGCGGGTGAGTTTGGCAATGCCAACACCGCCACCTTGACCGACCTGAATATCGTCAGCAAGACTGCCGACGGCTGGGCGTGGAACGCAGAAGCGTTCAATGAAGTCGGCGAACTCAAGAGCGAAGTGCTTGGAATTCAAGACCCCACCAACTCAAACTGCGCGACCTGCCACGGCGAAGTTCACCCGAATTCTGGCGACCCGCTCACCCTCAATCAATGTGACTTGGACTATCCACAGACTGCGACCACTGGTCAGGTTGTCAGCGGACAGCGCATCGATCAATCGGGCGTGAACCTCGCAAACAAAGCCGAACTTGACCGCTCGTGGGATGTCCACGCGGAACGTCAGTTGGAATGCACCGACTGCCACTACGCATTGAACAATCCCTCACACTTGAGCGAAATCCAGCAGAGCAACCCTGAGCATTTGGTCTACGACCCGCGCTCTTTGGAAATCGGTGAATATCTTGAAAGACCCGATCACAACTTTGCGCGCGGCGAAAGCGCCCAGTTCAACGTGGACGCGGAAAACAAAGCCACCATGCGTCGCTGTGAAAACTGTCACGACGCCAGCGAAAGCCACGCAGATTGGCTTCCTTATGTGGATACACACATGCAAGCCGTCGCCTGCGAAACCTGCCACATTCCGCAAATGTACGCCCCCGCCATCCAGACCTATGACTGGACAGTGGTCACAACCGCAGGCACAGCCGCTGCCGAATGTCGCGGCGTGGAAGGCACGCCCAACGAAGTGACTTCACTTGTCACGGGATACAAACCCGTCTTATTAAATCGCACCAACATCGACGGCGACACATTACTCGCGCCGTACAATCTGGTCACATCCTTCTATTGGGTGTACGACGAAGCGAACGGCAATAAACGCCCCGTCCGCCTGGTTGACCTCGAAGCCGCGTATCTTGAAGGCGAAAGCTACGCAGCCGACATCGTCGCAGCATTCGATGCGGACAAAGACGGCAAAGTCAGCAGTACAGAACTGGTAATTGATTCACCCGCAAAAGAAGAAACTGTCACAGCGAAACTTGCTGCGCTTGGGTTGAACAATCCGCGCATCGAAGGCATGGTTCAGCCGTACAGCATTAATCACAACGTCGCCAAAGGTGAGAACGCGGTCAACGATTGCGAAACCTGCCATAGCGAAGACTCGCGCATGACACAATCCATCAAGC
This sequence comes from Candidatus Brevifilum fermentans, assembly GCA_945877125.1. Lineage (GTDB taxonomy): Bacteria > Chloroflexota > Anaerolineae > Anaerolineales > Villigracilaceae > Villigracilis. The sequence continues at coordinate 12,033 of CAMCQT010000110.1, forward strand.
TTGCAGACAACGCTCCTGTCATGCCCATCTTTGATGCGGACAACAACGTCAACGGTTCTGGTGAAATCGTCACAGGCGCAGATGGCGCGTTGTATTATCAACCTGCTCCCGCCAACGACAAAATGTATGTCTTCGGCTCCAGCCGCGTAAGTTGGATCGACTGGCTCGGCGCGTTGTTATTCGCAGGTTCGCTTTTGGGTGTGATCGGTCACGGGACGCTGAGATTCCTCTCGTCGAAGAAACAGGCCAAGGGTCCGGCAAAGACCGAGCGCGTTTATATGTATGAATCATATCGCCGCTTCTGGCATTGGCTCCAGACCGCATCCATCGTCATCCTGCTCTTCACCGGTTTGATCATCCACAGACCAGACATCTTCGGTATTTTCTCATTCAGCGGCGTGGTGACTGTCCATAATGTGATTGCGGTTATTCTTGTGCTGAATGCTGTGTTCTCGCTCTTCTATCACGTTGTAACCGAACGCATTCGGGAATTTATTCCACATCCTTATGGTTTCTTCGATGATGCGATCGTTCAGGCGAAATATTACATCAGCGGAATCTTCAAAGGCGAAGGTCATCCGTTCGAGAAATTGCCGACCAGCCGCATGAACCCCATTCAGAAAATGACGTACTTCATGATCCTGAATGTGTTACTGCCGCTCCAAATTATCACCGGCTCATTGATGTGGGCTGTACAAAAATTCCCCGCATTTACAAACGCACTTGGCGGACTTCCCGTCCTTGCGCCCTTCCATTCTCTCGTTGCATGGCTGTTCGGAACATTTATCATTGTCCATGTTTACATGACCACCACGGGCGCAACTCCGCTCGAAGCGATGCGCGCGATGGTCACTGGTTTTGAAGAAGTGGAAGTGCATGAAGAACAAGGATAAATGATGAAGGATGAAAGCAGTGTCTCAGTCATCAGTTTTCAGTAATTAGTAAAATGCGTACTGCGAGATTTATCTCATCAAAAAGGCGTCATAAATCTCGCAGTACAAATCCTTCGATCTGGAACTTTCAAACCTTCAACTTTCAAACCTGTAACTTAAAAGGAGTATCAAATGACTACTCAAACAAAAAAAACAATATTCAACCGACCTGAAAAACCTTACGTACACCCTTACTTTGGCGGAATGGTGCTGGGCGTTATCCTGTTCCTTGCGCTGCTTTTCACGGGCAATGGACTTGGCTCATCGGGCGCAACCGCTCGTATTGACGCGGCGCTCGTGGATGTGGTTTCTCCCTCCCATGTGGACAATAACCCCTATCTCTTGAAGATGGCTGGTGGCGATAAAAATCCGTTCGACGATTGGATTCTGCCTGTCTTCATCGGCGCACTGCTTGGCGGATTCGCCTCTGGCGCATTCAACGGACGCCTCAAATTTATGACCACCAAAGGTCCCAACATTTCCAACCGCACCCGCTGGTTGATGGCTTTCCTCGGCGGCGTGGTCTTTTTATACGGCGCGCGCATGGCTCGCGGATGCACATCAGGGCAGGCGCTGACAGGCGGCACAACCCTTTCCGCTGGCTCATGGCTGGTCATGTTTTCCATCTTTGGCGGCGCGTATGCGCTGGCGTATTTTGTCAGGAAGTTGTGGAACTAACAATGTTTGTGTCATTGCGAGCCGTGCTCTTCGGCGAAGCAATCTCCTATCGTGTTGGAGATTGCTTCGGACAAAGAACAAGAGCATCCTCGCAATGACATGTGAAACAGGAGAATTAACATGAACTTTCCAATCCCATCCCTTATCGCAGTCAGCGCAGCCAACCCGTGGAGTTATTTGGTCTTCGCTTTGGTCGGCTTTGCTTTCGGCTTCACACTTGAAATGTCAGGTTTCGGCGATTCACGCAAACTTGCCGCTCAGTTCTACTTCACCGAATTGACCGTGCTCAAGGTCATGTTCACCGCCATTGTCACCGCCATGGTCTTGCTCTTCGGCGCGGTCGGACTCGGCATCCTCGATTTCAGCCAGGTCTGGGTCAACACCACCTACATCTGGTCTGGCGTGCTTGGCGGACTCATCATGGGCGTCGGCTTTATCGTCGGCGGCTTCTGTCCGACCACCTCGCTCGCGTCTGCTTCGACGGGCAAGATTGACGGTATGCTCTTCATGCTTGGCGGATTTGTCGGCGCGTTCCTCTTCGGCGAAACCGAACCACTCTTCACCAACTGGTACAACAACGCGGGCTACCTTGGGCGTTTGACCCTCGATCAGGTTTTTGGAATCCCTGTCGGGGCGGTGGTTGTGCTCGTCATCCTCATGGCGCTCTTCATGTTCTGGGGCGCGGAGCAACTCGAACGAATCTTTGGCAAAAAGGATTTGAGCAAAGAACCGAAGATCCGCGTGGCTGGCGCAGTGGCTTTGTTTGCTGGCGCGCTGGTGGTCTTCTTCATCGGCTCGCCCTCTCTCGAAGACAAATATAACAAGGTCAAATTCACGCGCACCGAAAGCATTCCGCAATTGAATGCAGACCCAATCGTCAACACCTACACCTACACTGCTGATGACATGCTTGCAAAACGGCTGGTATTCATTACGCCCGCTGAAGCTTTCAAGGCAAAATACAATCAGGCGATGAATCCCGTTTATATTGATGTGCGCCCCGAAGCGGAATATAACCTGTA
>CAMCQT010000111.1 GCA_945877125.1 Candidatus Brevifilum fermentans
TCTATTTGGCAATTCCGGGCGCGCCAGTCTTTGTGTGGCATCTGTGGCTTGTCAGCCAGCGTACCGAGCGCAAGCAAGCCGGCATCGAAGTCATCGCCACGGGCGTGCTATCTCTCGCCGCGCCAGCCGCATACTGGGTTGCGCTCGGCAGCTACAATCCGCTGGGATGGTGGCTCTGGGCGTGGACTTGGCTCCAGTCCTCGGCAAGCATTGTCTACGCATATCTCAGGCTCGAACAGCGCGAATTGAAGTCTCAACCTGAAAGCAGGGAACTATGGAGAATGGGCAAACGCGCGCTCTTTTATACTTCCTTTAATTTATTCGCCGCGCTTATATTGGGTTGGGCAAATCTCATCCCAAAACTCATCTTCATCCCTTTTCTACTACAATGGACTGAAACGCTCTGGGGCATCACCCACCCCTCCATCGGCTGGAAACCCACGCGCATTGGAGTACGGCAACTTATTGTCAGCACACTCTGGACGATCCTGTTCATCATTTGTTGGAGGTTCTAATGGACGAGCTAAAATATGAACTACTCACCGAAGTCTACGGGCGCATGGAAGCGGAGCTAATCAAAAGCTATCTTGAAGCGCATGAAATAGATGTGGAAATGTTTCAAGAATCAGTCGGTCAAAATATATATCCAACCACCATAGACATGCTCGGCAAAGTACAGATTTTTGTGGAAAAAGATAAGCTGGAAGATGCACTCGTTCTACTCAAAGAAATTGAACAATAATTACAAGGAGCAACATGAAAGACACCGTCATTCTCGTCACAAACAACGGAATGGGAAAAGCAGACCTGGCATTACAGCACAAACTGGCAGCGAAATATTTTGAATTGCTGATGGTCAATACCCACCTGCCCGCCGCCATCTGCTTTTATGCAGATGGTGTGAAGTTAACCGTCTCAGGCTCACCCGTGCTGGAACAACTTAAAGCATTGGAAGCAAAAGGCGTGCGCCTGATCCTTTGCTCCACCTGCCTTGATTTTTACGGACTCAGCGGACAGGAGCAGGTTGGCATTGTGGGCGGAATGTCCGATATTATCGAGGCGCAAACGAAAGCATCCAAGGTAATTACAATCTAAAAATGCAGGAGCAAAAATGAATTTCGATCTGAACGATGAACAAAATACATGGAAAAAATCCGTCCACAAATTTGTGGACGAGGTTGTTAAACCCAAAGCACGCGAAGTGGATGAAAACGAAGAATTCAACTGGGATGCGGTTCGCAAAGGTGGTCCAGTCGGCTTGCTCGGATTGAACATCCCCGAAGAATACGGCGGCTCAAATGTGGACATGGTCTCATGCGTCCTTGCGCTGGAAGAAATTGGCTGGGGATGCGGTTCGACTGCCTTAAGTTTCACCGCCCACAATGGACTCGGCACCGCGCCTATTGCGCTCTACGGCACAGATGAGTTGAAAAAGAAATGGCTTCCGCTGGTGGCTGAAGGCAAAAACAAACTCGGGTCACTCGCCCTGACCGAACCCGACGCAGGCTCAGATATTCAAGGCGGCGTAACCACCAGAGCCGAAAAACAAGGCGATGAATGGGTCATCAACGGCGCGAAAATGTGGTGTACAAATGCGGGTATTGCAGAATACATCATCACCCTCGTCCGCACCGACCCGAAAGGCGGCTCAAAATCATTGAGCATGATCCTCGTGCCGACAGACGCCAAGGGATTAACGATCAGTCCGCCAGAAAAGAAGATGGGCTTGCGCGGCTCCCCCGCCTACGGCATGACTTACGACAACGTACGTGTGCCGCTCGGAAACCTGGTTGGTGTGGAAGGTCGCGGCTTGCAGCAAACACTTGCCACCCTCGACTCAGGACGCATCATCATTGGCGCAATCTCGCTGGGATTGGCGCAAGCCGCTCTCGAAGAGTCGGTGAAATATGCCCATGACCGCAAGGCGTTTGGCCAATCGATTGGAGAGTTTCAAGCCATTCAATTCAAGTTAGCCAACATGGCAACTGAGATCGAACTGGCGCGCAACCTGCTTTATAAGGCGGCGTGGCTCAAAGATCAGGGGCGCCCATTCAGCAAGGAAGCGGCGATGGCAAAACTCTACGCCTCTGAGATGGCGGAACGGGTTTGCTACGACGCGATTCAAATCCACGGCGGGAACGGCTACAGCCGCGCCTACCCTGTGGAAAGAATGTACCGCGATGCGCGCTTGATGACCATCGGCGAAGGAACAAGTGAAATTCTAAGATTGGTGATTGGCAGGCACGTGTTTGCAGGCAAATAAAAGCAGCCAATAAAAAAGCGGGTCACGCTCAAATCGTGACCCGCTTTTACTTCTCACCTTTTACTTCTAACTTTTTACTTTCTTACAACCACCCAGGCAGTTCCATCTTCTGCTTGAATACTCTTTTTTCCATCAGGAAATAATTTTACAATTTGATCGGGCGTAAGAAAGTGACTTCGCATTAATAATAACTTTTCAGCGAGTGCGATCAACTTCACGCCCAAGGTGTGGATGTCTGGTTCTTCGATGATGACCAGTCCGCCAGGCTTGAGCACGCGGAACATTTCGCGGGCGCTGTCTGCGTGGTGGATGACGTGATGCAGGGCATCTACCATGATGACGCGCTCGAAGGAATCGTCAGCGAAGGGCAATGATTCAGAACCGCCACAGACAGGCTTGAGCGAGGCGCGATCGGCTTTGTCCAACATCCCAAAGGAAACATCAGCAATAATCACTTCATCCACAAGATCACGGATCGCGGATGAGACTCTTCCCGTGCCTCCGCCCACATCGAGCAGGCGACCACTTACTGGCAGGGCGGCAATTTCACGCAAGATTCCGACTTTGGAGTAGGAAACACGTGCGTACAAGGGGGCAATGGCGGCAAAGTGGTCGAAGGCTGGCATTAGTGTCCTTTAATTACCATAAAAAGGACCAAAACAAATAAAATCTTGGATTGCCAAAATCGTATCGGGTCTAATACCGCTAACTTTTTCAACGTCATCATTCGTATAAAATTCACCATTTTGAATACGATAATCAACAATTTTTGCAGCAGTCGTGTCTCCAACTCCAGTTAAACCATCCGCTAGTTCTTGAGCGGTAGCATTGTTTATGTTAATGAGAATTCCACCTAAGCACGGGTCATCACTCGGCACATCAGTTGGCACATCAGATTCAGAAGACGGCAAATCAACCGTGCCGCTCGCAGTGGTCACCTCGCGCCCATCTTTGTATGGAATAATCAACTGCTGACCATCTACAAGCAATGCGGCAAGGTTGAGCGTCTCCACGCTGGCTTCGGCAAACATACCGCCCGCGGCGTCAATTCCATCCTGCACGCGCGCACCTTCTGCAAGCTCGTACAAGCCCGGGCGCGGCACTGCCCCAATGATATGCACAGCAAGCGGCGCTTTGGTGGGCGCAGGCAGCAAGATAATCGGTTCGCCAGCCGGCGCACGCGAAACAAAAATAAGTACGCCCGCAAGCATAAACCCGGCCATTACCCCAAGTAAAACATACAAAGCATTCTTCATATGGATGATTTTACTCCAACTTCATCACAAGTAATTCTTCGCCTGACTTTCTGAATACATCGGCAATGCCAAATAGTTTTTTTATCCGCGCGAAATAACGCGGCATTTGTTTATCTGTCAGGACGTGAAAGCCAAATTTCTCGTACATGGGTCCGTTGTGTGAAACGCACATTAAGTATAAAGGTTTTGGATTTTCACGCAACAGCATTTCGATGACGGCGCGCGCAAGTCCGAGTCCGCGATATTTGGGGCTTACCGCAATCGAAGCAAGTTCGCGGATGTCTCCTCCGTGGGGCTTGATCTGCCCGCAGGCAATGACCTGCCCATTTTCATTTACCGCCACGATGAAACGCTTCCAATCTAACCCTGTGGGGTTGATTCCAACCCCATTAATTAAGTCTTTAATTTGAGCTGACTCTGCTTCCAAAGCGGGGCGAATTACATAATCGGTCATGTTGTTCAAATCCGTTATACCACGCCTGCGGCAACAATAATAATAAACGTGGAAATAAACCAGTGAATGAGAAACGGCCAGACAAAGGACTTTGTACGATACGCCACCCAGCCAAAGGCAAATCCGCCGAAGATGGTAGAGAGTGTTTCAATATCCGGCTTGCTAATATGAGCCAGCGCAAATGGAACAGCGTGCAGCCACAGAGCGTCATGCCCAAATTTACGGGTGTAGGTAAACAGTATCAAACCACGAAAAAAGAATTCCCAGCCGAGCAGGTCAAGGAAAGTTGTCCACGGCAAACCGGGCAGAAATCCCTCGTAATAAGTTTTCATGGTTGCGTTGCCGCTTCCCAAATAATAAATAACAGGCGTCATGATGAGAACGCCAAGTGCAGTGTACGTCAGTCCTAATTTCCAATCGCCAAAAGAGAAGCCATATTCTTTTGGGTTTTCACGAAACAAAATGATTATCAGTAAAAGCGGAATAACAAAGTAGAGAATTAAGCGATCCCAATATTTATAGGCAGTGAATGTGTAGTAATGGTCAACGATCAGCAACAGCGTGCTGACGATGGTGACCGTTGCAACTTTCCAATCAATATTTAGTTTTTCGCCAAGTAGATATTTCATTCTACTTTTGAGTTTCAGCGTGCAATGCTTCAATTCGCCGTGCGAGATATGGCGAAAAATACCCTTTGTACTTCTCCCATAATTCAGGGAGTTTCCAATCATTGCCGGTAATTTTTTTGCGGCAATTGACCGAACCGCAGCGACATTCAAATTCATCGTAAGGACCGCCGTCAGACATGGCGTAATCAAACATCACTTCTTCACCAGCTTCAATATCACGCATGGCAATCAAACCAATTTGTCCGAAGAATCCCAAATTAGGCTCACAGGAATGGTTGAAGCAGTCATTCGGTTCTTTCTCTTCAACGGTGAGCAGATACAAATCTTCATCCATTTGCAGGACGCGTTCTGTAAAACGCGGCATGGATGGGTCAAGTTCGTCTTTGCGGATAATACGCCCGCCCCAGAGCGAGACGAGCTCGCCTTTGGCAATTTCAGCATTGGCAAAGACACCACATCCGTCCTCGGCATGGGCACGGGCTTCACATTTGGGATTGAGATAGGAAAAAGGTTGGCTGTTCATGCAAGGGATTATACAAGAGAAATAAAAACGAGCAACGAAGTAAATCTGTATCTCGTTTGAAAAGTTGATCAAGGATTTATTTACTTCTTATGACAACACATTCCCCGCCAACACCAAAGCGGTATAATCTTGAAAACCTTTTTCTTCTGGAGATAACGCATGGCAGACTTACCTATCCACCCGCTTACAGATGAACACAAAATGATACGCGATGCGGCACGCGATTTTGCTCAAAAGGAAATTGCCCCGATTGCCGCAGAATTTGACGAAAGCGGAGAGTTTCCTCATGCCACCATCAAGAAAATGGGCGCCCTGGGATTTATGGGAATCGAAGTTCCCGAACAATATGGCGGCGCAGAGATGGACACGCTGGCTTATGTTTTGGCGCTGGAGGAAATTTGCAAAGCAGATGCCTCGCACGGCGTCATTATGTCTGTGAATAATTCCTTATTTTGTCATGGGATATTGAAATTTGGAACAGAAGAACAAAAGAAAAATTTCATCACACCTGTCGCATCGGGCGCAGCCATTGGCGCATATTCCCTGACCGAGCCGCAAAGTGGATCCGATTCTGGCACGATGAAAAGCCGCGCCACACGCGACGGCGATTTTTATGTTTTGAACGGGCACAAGTCCTGGGTCACCAGCGGACCCGTGGCAGATTACTTCGTGGTCTTTATGATGACCGACCCTGACAAAAAACAAAAAGGCGTCAGCGCATTCCTGGTAGACGGCAAAACAAAAGGCGTGATACGCGGCAAGAAAGAGCCGAAGCTCGGTATTCGCGCATCGGCTACGAGTGAGTTGATCTTTGAAGATTGCCGCATCCCCGTTGATAACAGACTCGGCGCTGAGGGCGAAGGCTTCAAGATTGCCATGACCGTTTTGGATGCAGGTCGCATCGGCATTGCGGCGCAAGCGCTCGGGATTGCAGAAGCTGCCTACGAAGCCGCGCGCCAGTATGCGGGTCAGCGCGAAGCGTTTGGTCAACCCATCGGCGCATTTCAAGGAACAGGATTCAAAATCGCAGACATGAAAACTCGCATCGAGGCATCCCGTTTGCTGATCTACAATGCCGCAATCGCCAAGGAAAATTCCAAGAAAACTGGCGGACGTTATTCGCTAGAAGCCTCGATGGCAAAATTATTTGCATCTGAAACAGCCATGTTTGTTACGCATCAATCCCTGCAAATCCACGGCGGCATTGGCTACAGCAAGGAACTTCCCGTAGAACGCTATTTCCGCGACGCGAAGATCACCGAAATATATGAAGGCACGAGTGAAATTCAAAGACTGGTGATCTCAAGGTTGGAGTTGGATATTAAATAGCCCATCCTTTTTCTTTGGTAAACTTACGCCGTACTCAAAATATTTTAGAAAGACAATACTCAATATCTCATAAATGAATTTCATCAAACGCCTCTCCCTATTTGAAACGTTATTAATCACAGCCATCATAAGCATCCATTTGTACGCAGCATTCTCAGATGCTTACAACTTCCCCAACTGGTGGTTCATGCGCGATGATGCCTATTATTACTTCAAGGTCGCGCAAAACATCAGCCAGGGCTTGGGCAGTACATTCGACGGGATCAATCTGACGAATGGCTACCATCCCTTGTGGATGCTGATTTGCATTCCCATCTTCGCCCTCGCCCGCTTTGACCTGATCCTGCCTCTGCGAGTTTTGCTGATGCTGATGGCAGTTTTGAACGCCGCAACCGCTGTGCTAATCTACCGATTGGTAAAAAGCAACCTATCTACTGCGGTTGCGATGCTAGCCGCTTCCTTCTGGGCATTCAATTCCTACATTCACATGAACGTTTACGAACCCGGGCTGGAAACTCCACTCGCCGCGTTTGCAATCGTTTTGTTTATTTATAAGCTTTCACAGCTTGAAAAAGAGTGGCGCACTCAATCAGTGGCTACACGACAGATTGCTGCACTCGCAGTCAGCGCAACAATTGTCATGTTCAGCCGCCTTGACCTTGTCTTCCTCGCCATCATCGGCGGATTCTGGATCATCTTCCGCGGCAGACCGATTCGCTCACTTTTGCCATTGGATATATTGATCATTTTCGCTTCAATGACAAGTTCGGTTGCGCTCCGCACAGGTATTGACCAGTACAACACCACCTACGCGGCTTCAGCAATTGAGGCAATGATCCTCGTTCTTGTCATCAAAGTTATTGCGCTTTATTTTTTTGGAGCCTATCAACATCCGCGTGCAGACTCGGTATTGAAAATAATTCGCCAGACAGGTATTGCAATCACAGTCAGTTCGGTTCTCGCGACTGGCTTATATTTACTCCTCGTTCAACTGGGAATTGGCAAAGGCTTTCCGCGCAGCGCCTTCGTCATTGACTGGGGAATCAGCCTTCTCCTCCTCCTCGCGCTCAGGTTCACAGCGCATTGGTTTGGCGACCAAAAAATAAAAGTCGGCGCACAAACAACAACACCGCTGACTGAACTCCAAGCCAACTGGAAAAAATGGCTGACCGAAGGCGTCACTTATTACGGCATCCTCGGCGGCGCGCTTACAATTTACATGCTCTACAACAAGGTCACATTCGGCACCTCCACACCTGTCAGCGGACAAATCAAACGTTGGTGGGGAACGCTAATTGAAACGGTCTACGAAAGCCCCGCGCCCAATTGGAGCAGTTTTTTCGGCATCAGTTTTCAATCTGCATACGATGCATGGCAGCCGGCATCTAAATTATTTCTTTGGATGGCAAAAATAATACATCCGCTTTATCGCGGGTCCAACACAATGGATGAGCGTTATTACATCGTCATGTTTGTTTTTGCGTTTCTTGCATTAATTATTTTATTTGCAAATGCGCGTCGCTCACTTCGAAAAGCCTCAAACATGGCGCTCATTCCGCTTGCGGCAAGTTGCGGCATTCAAATTCTTTCCTACACCACCACCGCGTATGGCGGAGTAAAAGAATGGTACTGGGTAAGCCAGATGATATTTATCACACTCGCAGGCAGTCTGTTGCTTGACCTGATCCTTCGCCCCCTGCAGAAAATAAAAATCACCCGCAACCTACTCAAACTCGCTGCCATTGCATTAAGCATATCTCTGGCATACGAATTCGGCTTTTACGTTAAGACCATCATGCGTTACAACTACTTCCTCGCTGACCGCCCCTACATGGAAGTATTGCCCTACCTCGAAGAAAACACCCCGCCCGGCAGTATCATCGGCATGACCGGCGGTGGAAACGCGGGATACTTTATTCACGACCGTACCGTCGTCAACATGGATGGATTGATCAATAGCTATGATTATTTCCAGTCCCTGCAAAATAGAGAAGCGCCCATCTATTTGAAAGAGCATGGCGTAACGGTCATCTTTGCCAGTCCGCGCCTGCTTATGTTCCCCCCGTATAAGGGACAATTCGCGCCCTATCTCGAAAACTACAGCGAATACGGCGGAAAGAATTTAATGTACCTGCTCGAAGAACCAAAATATTACAAGGCTCCGCGTAAATAACCAGGCAGAGGATGTCTCACCCCGCGCATTTTCCTGCTTTATCGGCATGTGCCACGCTTTGGGTTTATGCGTCACCTCAAACAACGACACAACCACGCCCCAGCCTGATTCTGTTTCAAGGACATTTTGCCCAACCCCAAACAATGAACAAACATTCTTTGCGAGTAACCCTACTATACTTACTGGTGTTAACCCTATCAGCGTGGAACGGCTTGCGCCTGTGGACTGCCCTTGCCTGGCGCAACGTACTTGATGAGTTTTCAGCACAACCAACACCCACCATCACAGCCGTCAGCGGCGCGATCTGGATGTTTATCGGAATTATTCTCATCTGGAGCCTTTGGCAGAAAAAAGCCTGGGCGTGGAAAATGCTGATCGGGGCCGCAGCAGGCTACACCGTCTGGTATTGGAGCGAGCGGTTCCTCTGGCAAAATCCGCATCCAAACGGGTTGTTTGCTGTTATAGTAAATCTAGCTTTAATTGTATTCATCCTATTCACTTCAAAACTACTTGCGAGAGAGGCTCATGAGCGAAAAAACGAAAATCCAAAAATTGAATGACCTGAAAGCGCAATCACGACTCGGCGGCGGACAAGCCCGCATTGACGCACAACACAAAAAGGGACGACTCACCGCCCGTGAACGCCTGGATTTGTTGTTAGACAAAGGTTCCTTCCGCGAAGTGGACGCGTTTGTCGTTCATCGCACGCATGACTTTGATCTTGATAAACAAAAGATTACCGGCGACTCGGTGGTGACCGGTTGGGGCACAATTGAAGGTCGACTGGTGTATGTGTATTCGCAGGATTTCACGGTGTTCGGTGGAAGCCTGGGTGAAGTACATGCTGAAAAAATTTGCAAGATCATGGATATGGCAATGAAGAACGGCGCGCCCATGATTGGATTAAATGATTCGGGCGGCGCGCGCATTCAGGAAGGCGTTGTGGCACTCGCTGGTTATTCAGATATCTTCCTGCGGAACACAATGGCTTCGGGGGTCATCCCTCAAATTTCCGCAATTATGGGACCGTGCGCAGGCGGCGCAGTTTACTCGCCCGCACTGACCGATTTCATCTTCATGGCGCGTGATACTTCCTACATGTTTGTTACCGGGCCTGATGTTGTAAAAGCCGTAACCCACGAGGAAGTAACCCAGGAAGAACTTGGCGGCGCAAGCGTCCACTCTGAGAAATCTGGCGTGTGTCACGTAGCCGCAGATAGCGAAGCCGATACTCTGTACCTCATCCGCAAGCTGCTGGGCTTTTTACCGCAAAACAACATGGAAGATGCACCATTCGTCTTGAGTGACGATCCGCTACGCATGGAAGAAGGTTTGAACAGCATCGTCCCCGATGATCCAAATAAACCTTACGATATCAAAGAAGTCATTCACATGATTATGGATGGCGGAAATTTCTTTGAAATTCATGAGAACTATGCCCAGAACGTAGTCGTGGGATTTGCTCGTTTAGGCGGGCACTCTATCGGCATCATTGCAAATCAACCCGCGGTGCTGGCTGGCGTGCTGGATATTGACGCAAGCGAAAAAGCTGCGCGTTTTGTCCGCTTCTGCGATTCGTTCAATATTCCGATCATCACATTTGAAGATGTGCCCGGATTTTTACCCGGCACATATCAGGAACATCACGGCATTATCCGCTCTGGCGCGAAATTGCTTTACGCCTATTGCGAAGCCACTGTGCCAAAATTGACGGTCATCACCCGCAAGGCTTATGGCGGCGCGTATTGCGTGATGTCGTCCAAACACATCCGCAGTGATGTGAACCTGGCTTGGCCGACGGCTGAGATCGCGGTCATGGGGCCTGATGGCGCGGTCAGCATCATCTTCCGCAAGGAGTTGGATTCGGCGGCAGACCCGGTGCAAAAGAAAGCGGAATTGGTTGCGGAATACAAGGAAAAATTCGCCAATCCGTATGTCGCTGCACAGCGCGGATATATTGACGATGTGATCGAGCCGAAGGAAACCCGTCCGCGCCTGATCAATGCGTTGGAAATGTTGAGCAACAAGCGCGACTCGAACCCTGCCAAAAAGCACGGAAATATACCTTTATAACCATGCCTACTAAAAAATCACTCATGTTCAAAAAAGTCCTGATTGCAAATCGCGGCGAGATCGCAGTCCGCATCATCCGCGCCTGCCGCGAACTCGGCATTGGAACCGTTGCGGTTTTCTCAGAAGCAGATCGCAGTGCGCTTCACGTCCGCTATGCTGATGAAGCCTATTTGATCGGGCCAGCTCCCTCGCGCGATTCGTACTTGCGCGCCGACAAAATTTTTGATGTAGCCAAAAGGTCCGGCGCAGATGCGATCCACCCTGGGTATGGATTCCTCGCCGAGCGCGAAGATTTCGCCGCAAAATGCGAAGACCTTGGAATCAAATTTATTGGGCCCAAGCCATCGTCGATAGCAGCGATGGGAGATAAAGGCAAGGCGCGCGCGACGGTCATTAAGGCTGGCGTGCCTATTGTGCCTGGCACAGAAGATGTCGGCAACATGACCAACGATGATCTGCTGCGCATTGCGCCGACCATCGGCTTCCCGCTGCTAATCAAGGCGACGGCGGGTGGCGGCGGAAAAGGCATGAGAGAAGTAAAAAGCCTGGAGGAAATGCCGACCCTGCTTGCATCCGCAAGACGCGAAGCGGAATCCTCTTTTGGCGATGGGAATGTCTATCTCGAAAAACTAATCGAGGGCGCGCGCCATATCGAATTCCAAATTATGGCCGACTCATTTGGCAACGTCATCCATTTGGGCGAGCGCGAATGTTCCATTCAACGCCGGCACCAAAAATTATTGGAAGAGTCGCCATCTTCATTTATTGATGATGAGCTGCGCCAGAAAATGGGAAACATCGCTGTGAAATCTGCGCAAGCTGTGGATTACGTCAGCGCGGGCACGATTGAATTCCTGGTAGACAAAGACCATAATTTTTATTTCCTCGAAATGAACACACGCCTGCAAGTGGAACATCCGGTGACAGAGATGGTCACCGGCGTGGATATTGTTGCGGAGCAGATCCGCATTGCGCGCGGGCGTCAACTGAGCTATGCACAGGAAGACATTAAATTCAACGGACATTCCATTGAATGCCGCATCAACGCCGAAGACCCGTTCAACGGCTTCATGCCGTCCACGGGACGCATCACACACAGCCTGCTCCCCACCGGTCCCGGTGTGCGTGTGGACACCGGCGTTTACCCCGGGTTTGAGATTACGCCGTCCTACGATCCCATGATCGCAAAATTGATCGTGTGGGGCGAAACACGCGCGCAAGCCATTCTGCGAATGCGCCGCGCGCTGGAAGAATATCGCATCGTTGGCGTGCGCACCAATATTCCATTCCACCAGACCTTGATGGATTCGCATCGCTTTATGGGCGGGCAATTTGATACGCGTGTTGTGGAAGAACGCTTTTCCATGAATGAAGCAGTGGAGTCACGCGCGGCAAACGCTGAACTTGCGGCGATTTTCGCCACGCTGGTTGCTCATCAACAGACCGAGCGCAACGCAAATATCGTCCGACGAAACGAACGCGACACCAGCAACTGGAAGTGGGTCGGTCGCTGGGAACGTATGCACCGCTAGCGGTTGAGGGCAAACAATGAAATATATTACAACGATTGATGACAAAGAATTCGAGATCGAAATTGTAGACGAGCGCCACATCCGCATCGGCGACCGCCTGCTCCAGGTGGATTTTGAATCAGTGAGCGGACAACCTGTATTTTCGCTGATCCTTGATGGCACATCACACGAGTCTTTTGTGTATCAAGGTGATGAAGATTGGGAAGTGCTCATCCGCGGGCGGCAGTATCAGGTCAAGATCGAGGATGAACGCGAAAAGCGTCTGAAAGCCGCAGCAGGCGGAGGCGGCGTAGAAGGCGGCGAGTTCCACCTCAAAGCCCCGATGCCCGGGCTTGTTGTTGCTGTCCTGATCGAAGAAGGTCAGGAAGTAAAAAAGGGACAGGTGATGTTGATCCTCGAATCTATGAAAATGCAGAACGAGCTAAAAGCCCCGCGTGACGGCATCATGGGGCGCGTGCGTGTCAAGGCTGGCGAGAGCGTGGAACAGAAACAGGCTTTGCTGAGCCTGCATTAATTCCCGTTTATCAGGGTAAAAATATGAACGGACACGAAACTGAAGCCAAATTTTACATACGAGATTTAGCAAAGATAGAACTGCGCCTTCAAGAGTTGAAGGCGCAGTTAATTCAACCGCGCACGCATGAAACCAATCTGCGCTTCGACAATGCAAATAACGACCTACGCAGTACCAGTCGCGTTCTGCGTTTAAGACAGGATGAGAAAGCGCGCTTCACCTTCAAAGGTCCAAGCGTGGAAAAGGAAGGCGGAATTCTCAGCCGCCGTGAAATTGAATTTGTCGTTGAAGATTTTGAAAGCGCCAAACATTTTTTAGAAGCACTGGGTTACGAAGCGGTGGTGTTTTACGAAAAATTCCGCGCCACTTACGAATTAGGTGATACTCATATCATGCTGGATGAATTGCCCTATGGTGAATTTGTGGAGATCGAAGGCGAAAATGTGGAGGCGATTCACAATATCGCAAATCTGCTTGGGCTCAACTGGGAGTCCATGATAAAAGCGGGCTATCACGCCCTATTTGAACGAGTCACTGAAAAATACAACCTGGAGCCTTCGCAGTTGAGTTTTGCGGCTCTTGAAAAGGTAAAAATCACACCAGATGATTTGGGTATTCAAGCCGCTGATTAAAGGCTTTCCTTTAATCAGCGGCTCCGCTCGGTTTGTCTTCACACAACTTTGCGGGAAATATTCCAATTCCTGTTCAGGGAAGATCAACCCACTAAGGGTCTGTAAATAACTTCCCGCAATGTCGTTGCGAGCCGCCGCCTTTGTTCTTGGGCGGCGAAGCAATCTCCGTATTGTAGAGGGGGATTGCTTCGGGCAAGAGCAAGTGCGCCCTCGCAATGACATCGTTCGTTGGCCGGTGAGGAAAACTATATTTTTACGAACCAAAAATATCCTTAAAGTAAATGATGGCAAACAAAAAAGCCGACTTATGAAAGTTGGCTTTTTTTGCTACTTACCCAAAATTCTATTCTCTGCTCTCTGCGCTCCCAACAGCCAGCACAGGCAAAGCTATGGTATAAACCGACAATATTTTGCACCAACAGGACAGTTAAACATCCATGCGTATCGTTATAAAACTAGGCACGTCCACATTGACAGGCGGAACGCCACATCTGGCGCTTCCGGTATTGATTGACCTTGCCCGCCAGATCCAAATCTTGCAGGCAGCGGGGCATCAGGTCGTGCTTGTTTCATCCGGCGCGATTGCCTCGGGGCGGGAGAAGTTGGGTTTTCCCCAGCTTCCCAAGGATATTCCAGCCAAGCAAATGCTGGCGGCAATCGGTCAGCCGCACCTAATGTCGCTCTATGGGCAGTTGTTCGGGCATTATGGATTGACCGTTGCTCAAATCCTGTTGACCCATTCCGATTTTTCAAGACGCGCCCAATACCTCAACGCGCGCAACACACTGCTGGCATTGCTTGACCACAACGTGATCGCAATTGTGAATGAGAATGACACGATTGCCGTTGAAGAGATTCGTGTCGGCGACAACGATAATCTTTCGGCTTTGGTCGCTAATTTGGTGGACGCCGATCTGCTGATTCTGCTCACCGACCAATCTGGGTTATTCACTGCCGACCCGCGTACAAATCCAGATTCACAGTTGGTGACCGAAGTTAGCACGGCTCGCATCCCAGACCATTTGTGGAAGGCGGCTGGCGGCAGCGGGAGTGGACTTGGCACCGGAGGGATGGTCACAAAACTTCAGGCAGCAGATTTGGCGCGCCGCGCCGGCGTAACTTGTGTGATCGCTTCGGGCAGGGAAGCGGATGTG
>CAMCQT010000112.1 GCA_945877125.1 Candidatus Brevifilum fermentans
GGTCAAAACCTTTAACGCGAATTTTGCGAATGGGGCGAATGGCGCGAAAAAATTCGTATTATTCGCTCAATTTGTGTAATTCGCGTTAAGTTTTTGGCTCTTTGAAAGCACCAAGTATTCAGCCTGCACACTCTTTACACATGAGCCAACCTTGACACTGTTTTTATAGTTTTGAAACCAATGTGTTTATGATGATCTATTTACCCCTTATGCAAGTTATGCAAGAAATCTATTTGACATTTTGCAGTGTGTATGGGAATTAAGTTGGAGCCTATTTGGTCTTTTATGTTTGAAATGGCCATATTGGTTGACATGCCTAGATCCATGCGTTGAAATGTAGACTCAAAAAATAAACAACTCTGCCAGATAAGGGAAGGTAGAATATCACTTTCCAGGGCTCTTGTCAGAGGAATTGTTTTCCACATATAAATAGTCTGATTCTCCTTACTCAGGATAAAAAGTGTAATTGCCAGTTCATTCCCATTATGGTCGCTTAGTGTAACCAGTTGGCATAATCCCTTTTCCTTCATCCAATAAATACGTTTTTTTAGAATTTCCGCTTTTAATGCCTGGGGTATGTGTGCGGGCGCAGAGTTTTGGGATGCGTACAGACTAAATTTTTGAATTTGCGAATCTCTAAAATCTGTTTTGATGGAATATTGGTCGGTCAAAATTTTCTCTTTAAGAGTAGTATCTATTTTTTCCCATATAGTGTCTGAACTTGAACAGGGTAGGATGTGAGTATAGTTTGTATTAATTTTCCAGCCATTATAGGCATAAGCTCTTACATCCCATATTTCCGGCTGATTTTGAATTATGATTTGATTTGTCAAACTTTGAATGTTTTTGAGTAATTCCAGTATTACTTCATAGCCAGGAACAGTTTTGTATGGTTCCTGGTAATTTATATCGGCGCTAAGAATTGGCCCATTGTAGCCAAGTATCGGAATGGAAGTCTGTCTTTTTGATTTTATATAGGGGGTATGTAAAGCTATTCCCCCAAGAAAAACTCCATCTCTTTCACAAACAAGCTGCACCCATTCCCGCTTTTCAGGTGTAGTTTCATATAACATTTGATTCCATGCACTTGTATGAAATATACTTGCCTGAGGCGACGACATCACTAATTTATCCCAGGCGGTGAATTCTTCCATCAAAATTTTTCGGGTGATTGTTTCCATAAGTCCCTTTACTAGTGTGAATGGTATCCTACGTTTTGTTTCGCTCTTCTAGCTAATGTTATTAAATTTTTCCAAAGATTCGCATTTGGCGTTTCCACTGAAAATAAGGGGGTCGATCTTGTACCGAGTGAGTCTTTAAAATAATATAGCGTAGGGCGAATGCCTTCTGCTATATCAATGGACGATGCTTCAGTAGATAAGGTTTTGATGGCATATAAATACAATGCGGAGACAAAATCCTTTTCGCCGTGTAACGGGATGTGAGCGAGCTGCCAACCGTAAGCCGTATTTTGTATTTGGTTTAAAACATAAGTTGTGACGCCCAGTAATTCCCCGCTAGTTCTACGACAGGTGAAAAAACGTATCGCATTACGATCTGACATCCGATCCACTAGCGCTCGGAAGATACGTTCCCATGATTTGCTTAATTTACACCCAATTTGTTCTGCTGTTTTCTTATAGAGCGGAATAAATTCCTCGATAATCTCGCCTTTTTTTTCGCTGGAAAATTGCAAACTCTGAAATATAGCGTTGGACTGCCGAAACCGTTTTTTCTTCTTTAGTTCAGTGAGTAAGTCTTCGGGATTTTGTAAATCCCAAATATGAGCATACTCAGGCTCTGCACTCCATTGATTTTGCAAGAGAGGGCGGACGTCTTGAATACTTGGATGACAAAAAACCTTGTAATACAGGAATGACTTCCTCACCTTATGCGCCAATGCATACACTATATCGTAATATTCCTGGCTTCCTTGAATTATGTGCCCAGCAACTATTGGTGTGTCAAGGTATGACCATGTATGTACAAGAGTTTGAACACGTACAATGCCAGCCTTTTTTTTATGTATTAATGCCTGCCCCCCGAGGAGATTATTGTGATCATCAAAGTAACCTAAACGAAACAAATGAAGTTCAGGATCATTCTCCACATATACGGACAAGCAATCGTTAAGTAAGAAGATACTGCCTTGGGGCGAAGAATTTATCAATTGATCCCAAGCGCCACTTTCTTCTGAAGAAATATACCTTATTGATATAGACACGGCAGACTCCCTTTTTACTTATATTAATTTATTATTGTTGGAAATATTATAAAAAAAATAACGCACATTTTTTATAAACTGTTACTTGACTGTGCATTTATGTCTGGACATGTTGCCATATATTTTTGTAAAATCTCGTCATTAAATGCTCCAATGAATGGCGAGATTTTATTTGAAGTGGATTAACTAATTCTGGAAAATCGTTCTAAAAATCTCCCATAGTACTTAATAAACTCTGGTCCCAGATCTGTCATCGTGTAGAGGATCCCTGTATTTTTTATTGCGCCAATTGAAATATTTCCTTTAAAGTATTCTTTTAGTAGTAATTTAAAGGCTGCTTCAGGTTTAGTATAACGGACTAGTTGATATTCAGGTCTGGGAAAATCCAGCCCCATGCTTAGTTGACAGGCTAAATATGGGAAATTGATTCCAGCAACGAGAGATCCAATAACACTTGCCCAATACCGAGGATTGATCTCCAGGATTTTTACTTCTTTCTTGTCCTCGTCATATCGAAGGTCAATATTAGCTACGCCTGACCAATTTAAGGCACGCATTAATTTTTCAATATTTTTATATACTTGTTCTTGTTGAATAAATTCAATGCTCGAAGGCGGCTCGAATCTTTTGACTCCAGGTATGACACCTTTTTGAATTGTGTAAGCTTTTATTTCCCCATTTTTACAAAGAACACTGCACCCTAGGTCATATCCGCGAATAAATGATTGAATTACCAGCTTTTCAGGACAATCTTTGCTCTTCAAGTAGGCGCTTAATTCAGAAGAATTATCGAAGAATAGAATACCCGTTCCCCCGGCACCGTTCAGTGGCTTGGTTAAGACTGGGTAGGGTATTTGCGTAAAATCATGCTCATCAGGCAGTTCACTTTGAAACAATATAGATTGAGGATATGGAATATTTTCTTTTTTGAGGATGTCAGTTAACAACCATTTATCAGAGGCTGTGTCCATCACATCTGGAGATGCAATGGGTGGGAGCGCTGCTATTGCTTCAACTTCTTCACGATATTCCGAGATTAACCGAATTGCTGATTGTTCAACTGGCAGAATTATGTCCACCCCTAACTGCTTTGCCAGATCAAGAATTACATCCAACCGTTTTCTGTCAAACTGATCAACGGTGTGGCTATAAAATCCTGAATGATGCCTTGACAGTCTTATCGGATTCCATTTTTCCCTGGAAAGAACACTTACCTGTATATTGGGAACTATGGATAAACACCGAAGTACTTTTAGCGCCAAATCATTTTCACCATCGGGTATGAGTACGGAAATTTTTTTATTCATAAACACCTGTGTCGCAATCCTGTTTAGATATATTGTTATATTAATACTAATTTTATCAATTATATACTAATATTAATAAAAATTAGATATACCGTTTTTGGTGTGGTCAAGGCGTGGTCAAAATGCACATTGTTGAGCCAATAGAAGCAAGCTATTGAAGGTTTAACGCGCTCTTTAAGCAAATCCCAACACGGGGGAGAAATTTTGAAATTGAGTAATCCGGTGGGTGTCCAACTAACCAATCCATATACCCTCCTTATGAACACACCTTTGTACTTCTGCGATTCTATTCCTATGAACCCATTTTTAGCAGTTCTTTCAACCGCGGATGCTCTGCATAAAACCCACGATATTTCTCAGGCAATTCCATTGCAATGCGGCACATGATCTCATCGGTAGCCTCACGCATGGCTTGCTCGCGTCCTCTGCCTTTGGGGATTTCAACAATAAACGGCTCCCCCGCCACAGCTCGTATTTTGGAGCGGCGAAATCTTTTTAAGTTGGCTTTCACACTGCGATCTTCCGTGCCCGTCAACGAAATGGGGACAACTGGATATCCACTTTTACTGGCGAGAAACGCCACGCCCATTTTGCCTTCCTGCAATGCTTCAGTTTTTGAACGCGTGCCTTCAGGTGCAATGACCATCAGCCCGCCCTTTTTCATACGCGTCAGAATTTCACGCAATGCTGAAAAATCTGCTTCAAAACGATTGAGCCAGACCGCATCCACTGCGCGCCCCATTGCACCAAAAAGTGGATGATTCTTATATTTTTCAGCGATAGCCATAATGATGTCGTCACGATCAATTGCGTACAGCAACACAGCTGTATCCAAGCGTCCTAAATGATTCGCGGCAAGCAGCACATTGCCCTGCGGAAGTTTATCCATGCCAACCACTTCCACATCAGCAATGAGGTTCATAACAAAGCGCACGATGGATCGTAAAGTTTTATATTTCATAGAGTGTATTGTAACAACAAATTTTTCTCTGCATCAAAATAAAAACGACAGTTATTCACTTCCGTTAAGTAACTCTCTTAATCGCGGATGCTCGGAGTAATATCCGCGATTCTCCTCTGGCAGCATAACCGCAATTCTGCACATGATCTCATCGGCATATTTCTGCAAAACCTCGTCACGATTTTCCTTTGGAAAAGGCGGAAGCATGAAAGATTTCCCCGCAACAATTTTTATGGATGTACGGCGCAGATGTTTGAGATTACCAAAAAAGAGCCGGTCTTCTGTTCCAGAGATCGCGACAGGCACGATCTGCCAGCCCATTTTGGATGCAAGGTAAGCAACGCCAGGTTTGCCCTGCGCCATTTTTTCATCGCGCGCACGAGTCCCCTCGGGCGCAATCACCAGAGTCTGTCCAGTTTCCATTCGCTTTATCATCTCACGCATGGCTTTAAGATCAGGCTTAAAACGGTTAACAAAAATAAAACTAAGGTGTTTACCAAGCCATCTTAAGAAAGGACTCTCCTCCCATTTTTCAGCGACCGGAATAAAAAGATTCCAGTTATCCAGCGCATAATAGGCCATCGGCGCATCTAAAATTCCAAGATGATTCACCGCAATGACAAATCCATTTTTTGGGGGCAGGTTCTCATATCCAGTGACATTTATTTTTGTAATGACTTTTAGAACAAAATGAATCAGCCAGCGCAGAAATTTTCTCATGCGTTAATTTTACACGGTTTTACAAAGATGACAGGACTTGCACAAAAATAAAGTCCCGCGTATGCGGGACTTTATTTACACACTCTGATTTTTATTAAGACTGATAATCTGAATTATTCTGTTGGGAAAGACGCTGCACTCCATAGGTGGAAAACATTTTCACAAAAATATCGTAATCGCTAGGAGTCATTTGAATAATCTGAAAACCAACATTAAACAAGTTCGGGTCATACGCATCCACCTGGCACCATCTTGCCCGCGCAGTGAAGGCTATGTAACTCTTGTTTGAAATCTCACCAGTCTGTTCGATACGAAGCCGATAATCCTTGTTGATCGACACCGGCTTGCCGCTATCCAACTTAAAGCCACCCGTGCTAATATCTGAAAAATGTCCGACCAAATTTCCAGTCGACTCATCCATCACACGCATGTAATATGAAAAATTTCGCCGTGATAATTGACGCCGTTCCTCAGACATGGGTACCTCCTTACAAATCTGTTAGGTCAACCCAGTATATAGCAAAACACAGCAAGAATCAAGCCGATGGGTGGGCGCTGGGCGCAATGATCTCACCCAAATCCTCGTCACCGAAATACCAAAAGGCAGTGGCAGGCATGATTAGCAAACTGGTACCCTCTGGATTAATCCCATGACATATCGTTGCCATGACAGCCGATACACTCAGCCTTGATCCAATGCTCGCCACGCGCAATCGACTCCGCATCCGTTGGGATGGCGATCTGTTCGGCTGGAATATCAAAACTGCGCCTCAAACTCGCATTGCCTTTTAACGCCAGAATAAACAATATGACCACGATCAACCCTAATAAACCGCCGAGAGAAATCCCAAGCCACTTAAAAAAACTTTTCCATATTTTGCTCCTCAACATTAAAATGGAAACACATCAGCTGATATATTACGACGACATTTGTCTAAATTCAAGTTCAAAATAGACCCACTTTCGATTTTAATAAACACGATAAAATCCATTCATAACACCAACGCCGTACTTCGGGCTGATCGTCCGAACATTGGGCACACAGGGCTACGGTTTTCTCAAAGTAGATTGACCATTTTATAAGTTTATGGCAAAGGCTTAACACGAATTACGCAAATTGGGCGAATTTCGCGAATGCGCAGAAAAATTCGCGCTACACCTGCACTCCCAAAAAACATCGGGACAATGTGGCGTGCGGCACAAGTATTCGCTTCATTCGAGCCATTCGCGTTAAAGATTTTCGGACTTCGAGAAAGCCGTACACCCAGGGCAGGAAAAAAACACGCCAAACTTCCAAATAAGATGTAGAATTGTCGGGAATTGGACGGGAATAATGGAACAGCATTGGTTGAGAAACCAACATTGCGCGAACGCAAAGTTGGACGCTGGTCAGAAGACCAACGCCCAACATATCTCTGCAGAGCAGAACTCAACACCTCGCGCATCTAACTGAAAAATCATTCCCCTCCGTATATCACACATGGTTTACATATCAAACTGGAGCATTTGTGAAGCAAAAAAACTGGTTCCGAATTTTCATCACTACAGCAGTGTTGTTGTTCGCACTTGGTGCTTTTCATTCTGCATATGTTAATGCAGCAGGCATTCAAGCAAATGAACCTTTATTAATACTGCGTGACGGGCAGGGAGAATACCTGCTTGGAAATCACGTCGAATACCTGGAAGACCCATCTCAAACGCTTGCCATCGAACAGGTTTCATCCCCTGAATATACCGACAAATTTATCCGCGGCGATGTGGACATCTTGAATTTTGGATTAAAGGATTCAGTCTACTGGCTTCGTCTTACCGTCAGGAATGAATCATTAGAAGAATGCTGGTTTTTGGAACTGGCAAGACCCTCCATGAACAGCGTATTCCTCTACACATCCTCTTCCGATGGAAAAAAATTTGTCGAAACAAAGACCGGGTACGTCCTCCCCTTTTCAACCCGTGATGTAGCGCACGAAAACTTTGTCTTTAATCTTGATATCGCTTCAGGAAATGAACAAACCTACTATTTGCGCGTAAAAGATATGTCACTCGACCTGCCTTTACGAATTTGGTCAGAGCATGCCTTTGAACTACATGAGCAGCTATCCCGACTGGTAATTGCAGCATCCTTTGGCGCACTGCTTGCAATCCTAATCTACAACATTGTTCTGCTCTTTATCATCCGCGACCTGGGATATATACATTACGTGCTCTTCCAAATTTTTCTCCTGCTTTATCTTGGCAGCATTCAAGGGTATGCCCCGCGTTACCTTTGGCCCAACGCCACATCTCTGAATTTTTTTGTCATCCCGTTATTTATCGAATTAGCCATGATCTTCCAGCTTCTTTTTACATGGAAATTTTTAGGCTTTGATTCTCGTCCAAAATGGCTGGACTATATCTACTATATTCTTATCACAGCATTTATTTTCTCGATCCCTCCCACACTTGAAATTGGTGCAAAAACCCTGAGAGTGGTACTCCCTCTTGTTTTGGTTACACATGTATACGCCCTGGTTTTAGGCGTGTGGGCAATGTGGCGCGGATATAAACCCGCGCGTTACTACCTGTTTGCATGGTCCATTTATTTGATCGTCGCTTGCGGCGCAGCCTTGCAGCACATGGGCTGGTTCACGATCAAACAGATCATCCCCGAACAAGCGATCCTGCTTGGCGCTGTGTACCTTGTCATTTTTCAATCACTTGCATTGGCAGACCGCATCAACTACTACAAGCAGGAACATCTCAACGTTCAAAACGGACTCATTCTTCAACAAAAAGAAACTCTGAATCTACAAAACGAGTTGACTACGACACTTGAGAATGACCGCATCGAACTTGAAAACCGCGTCGCGCAACGGACATGGGAATTGATCGAACTCAATAGGCAGCTCTCCGAAGAGATCATCGAACGTAAACACGCAGAAAATGAATTGAAACGCCTGGCCAGCGTCGACTTCCTGACGGGTCTATTCAACCGCCGTCACTTTTTTGAGATCGCCAATCTGGAGTTTGTTAAATCAGTTCGTTATAACAGACCTCTATCAGTAGTCATCTTTGACGTTGACCTGTTCAAAAGCGTCAATGATACCTACGGACATCTTGTCGGCGACCAAGCCCTGATACACATTGGGAACCTAATGCGCGAAATAACGCGCAATCCCGATGTTCCCGCCCGCTATGGCGGAGAAGAGTTCATCATCCTACTGCCAGAAACAGATTGCGCCAGTGCAAAAATTTTTGCAGAACGATTACGACAATTGGTGAAAGACTCGCTTATTCTCGCTGATAAAGATTCGTTTCATCTCACGATCAGTCTTGGCGTTTCTGGAAAAGATAACAAGGTCAGCGCAGAAAGTCTTGACCAGTTGATCTCACAAGCCGACCAGGCTTTGTACAAAGCCAAGAACGCAGGCAGAAACAAGGTCATCTGTCATTGGGACGACTTGCCTTAATAAAAATCTCCCGAATCAAAAACGGTCTCAGACATTATGTCAACGAGACCGTTTTTTGTTTATATCAAAGCGTATTTTTTAGGATGCCAGCAACACCGCTTCAGCAGACTCAAGTTGAGAATAACTTGGGATGATTGCCGGAATACCTGTTATTTCGAGCACATTTTGTACCTCAGCAATCGGGCTTAGAAGTACCATCTTTCCACCGCGGCTCAGAATGGATTTGGCGGTCAAAACAAGCAGTCGAATTCCAATGGATGCAAGATAGTCCACCTGAGATAAATCTACGATCACGCGGACTTTATCGCCTGAACAATACCCGGCAAATTTTGTTTCTATGTCACCTGTGCCGGTAATATCCAATTTACCACTAAGTTTGATCAGGTTAATACCATTGTCCAGTTCGCTATAATGCATTTCCATGTTTATCACCTGTATTTCAAGAATGGGACAATTATATTAAAAGAACAAAGATTAGTATTAACAACAGGTTATCGTTTTAGCCTCTCAGATCAAAACGGCAGGGCAACTCCCAGCAACTTCAACCCCGCATAGGTCATCAGCAACCCCACAACTTCCAATACACGATCACCGTCGAAAGCGACACAGCCACCCGCACCATCCGCACCAGTGATACATCCGCGCCCGATGAATTACGCCTACTTCTTCAAAAACTTTTCCAAAGGGCACGATCACGGCGCAAAGCATAAACTGGTTTTCTATTACAAAACTCGGAGACTAAAAAATCTCCGAGTTTTTAGTCGGCATTTAGCGGGTAGCAGAAGGCGCAGGCATTTTATCCAAGTCCCACATTTTAACATTATCAATCGTCAACCTGGCAGAATGCCCCGGCTCGGCAAGGATATGGAAAGTTGTGGAGTACATGGATGGTTTAATATTTGCGTCGGTGCGGCAGTTTTCAAAATAATCAAGCGGGACATTATTAAGATACACAGCACATTGAGTACCACGCGCAAGGATTAGAACCCTGCTGGGTCCATTCGGATAATATTCATAGTCACCTGAGCGAGATTGCAAATTATCGGGCGAACCCCAGTGAAAAGTCCACGTTTTATTTTTAGTGAGGTCAAGCGCAAAACTTTCATCCTTGCCTTGTTCAAATTGAAATCGAAACATATCGTTGGGCTGAGTCTCGTCAAATTGAAGGTCAAATTGAATCACAAAATTTTTCTGCAAAAAGTTCTGGCTATAAACCCAAAAATCTTTTTTCTCATTCCCATTCGGCAAACTTAGCACCAAAGCCCCATTGTCTATTTGTGCGAAAAATGGTTTATTGAAGTTACTGGAAACAAGGTAGAACCATCCGGTGTTTAGCAGGGTATAACCGTTTTGCAGATCAGGCTGTAAATCTAATGTTGCGCGCGCCGTGGCAAGCGGCAACTCTGAGATGGAAGATAGGTCATACGAATTAGGTTGGTAATTTGTACGCTGCTCCGGCGTTGCGCACACCTTCCATTTTTTACGCTCATCAATACAAATCGCCGGGAAATCATCCTCAAAAGTGGGGCGCTGATCATTCAAGGTCACGAGGATGAGATCGGAAAAATCCGCCACCCAGGCTGGATACGAAAAAACCTGAGGCGTGGGAGACAAAAATGCAGGAGTCAGAGTCAGCGTATATACCTGCCGCGGAATTATGGACGGGGGAATGGTCAAGGTTTCAACAGGCACATTGACAGGCTGCGCAGTTGAAAGGTCATTCCCCACTCCGCACGCCAGAATAATCACGATTGCACCTGTCAAAAAAAATAAAGGTTTTACAAATTTCATTTTCTTTTTCCACTCAACATGACCTACTTTTACACGAAGATTTCCTGAAAAGCAAGATATTTATAAGTTTTTGGTTTGGCAGGTTTTACTAGACCTCTTGCAAAAGCCTTAAAACTTTTACCATGGAGGCACTGAGTCACGGAGTTTTTAATGTTTTTTCTCGGTGTCTCTGTGCCTCAGTGGTTCAAAAAGGATTAAATGCCATTTGTTGCCTAATTATGCAAGAGGTTTACTGAGCAAATTGGGTTAAATCTACCCTATTCATTTTATGTCATGCTGAGGGGCGTTTGTTGCCCCGAAGCATCTCTACCACTTGGCTAGAGACTCTTCGGTCGCGGAGAACACGCTCCCTCAGAGCGACACACCATTTTTTATCTCAAGGTGGTAACCTGGGTTGAATAACAAAAAACCGAGACATATCATCTCGGTTTTTTGTTATTCGATCGAATGAAATTAGATGGACTGCCCGCTATTTGTGGATGAAGTTTCCTTCACCTTGCGCGGAGCGCGCGGCTTAGCTTCAGATGGTTTGGGTTGCAAGAATAACAGATAAGCATAGACCAGAGAAAAGAGACCGAAGATTACGAGTAAGACCCATCCGTTTGCGCGCAGCACACCAATGGAAGTCATGCCGAGCAGACTCATGACAAATCCGCCAGCGGAATAGGCGAGCAAAAGAAAAGCAACGATCTTCTGCTTTTTTGCGGGAATGTCCAGCAGGAACCAGAGCAGCAAACCACCCAAAAGCAGAGCGCCGCCCATAAACCGTGCCACAAACAAAGTTGCAACATACACCTCAGACTTAAACTGGGCAAGGACAAATTCGGGCATAATCATAAATACAACTCCGAAAATTGCCAGAATAACGGCATTAACAGTAAACATTGAACGGTAGCTCATTTTATTCTCCTTTTTAATAACAAAAGCAAGATTGAATCGATAAGACAAATATACAGTACGCCCAAATGAAGATGCAAGTAATATCACTTGCTAAACCTTGCATTTACTTTGCACAGCACTCATATTAATATCCCACATTTGTCCTACGCAAGCGTCACTCTGAAAATTGCTTTTATCCACAGATTGCACAGATTTAGCAGATTTTTCTCTTTGATCTGTGTAATCTGCTAAATCTGTGGATAATTTTTTTTTCATATTGAAAATTGCTGGTCAAAACCGAAAATTTCAAAACAAAAAACTTTGTGCTATAATCTCGCCACGATGTTCAAAACCAACTATTTCTACTTTGCCAATAATGATAATAATAATGACGATCCCTGTATCGTTGGGCGAAGCTTTGCTGGTTGACGAATAACTCAAGTCAAATCAAATCGCCCGACGCAAACGCGAAGGGCGATTTATTTTATCTAAGCACAAACAATTAAACACGAAGGACACAAAGTACACGAAGGAAGTCCAAAGAAAACCTTCTCGTTGCACTTTGTACTAAACCTTTGTGACCGTCGTGTCCTTTGTGTTTAAAAATCTTCGGAGGCGCACTATGTACAGAACTCATACTTGTGGAGAATTACGGGCCAGTCACGCGGGGCAAACGATCACCCTTTCAGGCTGGGTACACCGACGTCGCGATCACGGCGGGGTGGCTTTTTTCGATCTGCGTGACCGCTCGGGGCTGGTGCAGGTCACCATCAATCCAGACCTGCCAAAAGAATCACTTGACCTTGTAAACAACGTCCGCATGGAGTGGGTTTTACAAATCGAAGGCATTGTGCAATTGCGCCCTGATGGCATGAAGAATCCCAAAATGGACACGGGCGAAATCGAAATTATTGCGCGCGAAGTAAAAATCTTAAACCCCTCAAAGACTCCGCCGTTCATGGTCAGCGGCGACAACGATCTTGTCGACGAAAATACGCGCCTCAAATATCGCTATCTCGACTTGCGCCGCGAGCGCATGACCCGCAACATGGTTCTGCGTCACAAGGTCATCAAGTTCATGCGCGACTATCTCGATGAGCAAGGCTTCATTGAAATTGAAACACCGATCATGTTCAAAGCTACACCCGAAGGCGCGCGCGATTACCTTGTCCCTTCGCGTGTTTATCCCGGACAATTCTACGCCCTGCCGCAATCTCCGCAACAATTGAAGCAACTGCTCATGGTGGCTGGCATGGACAAATATTTCCAGATTGCGCGCTGTTTCCGCGATGAAGATCTGCGCGGCGACCGTCAGCCTGAATTCACCCAACTCGACCTTGAGATGTCCTTCGTCCATCGCGACGATGTGCTTGCGCTGGTTGAAGATCTGTTCACCAAAATGCTCCCCGCGGTCACGCCACACAAGAAATTACTTTCATCTCCGTGGCCAAAATTCTCGTATCGTGAAGTGCTCGAAAGATTTGGATCAGATAAGCCCGACCTGCGTTTCGGCATGGAATTGATGGATGTCTCGGATGTTTTCGCCAAGAGTGAATTCCGCGTCTTTCAATCTACGCTGGAAGCTGGTGGCGTGATCAAGTGCATTATCGCCCCTCGCAGCGCTGACATGTCGCGCAAGGAAGTGGACGCGCTGACAGAAGTGGCGAAGACTCTCGGGGCGAAGGGAATGCCCACTTTGGCAATAACAGCCGAAGGCGTGAAAGGCAGCGCATCCAAATTCGTCACGGCAGAAGAAGTTGAGTCGCTTAAATCCAAGACAGGCGCGGGCGTCGGTGATCTCATCATCTTTGCAACGGACGAGCGCAAAGTTGCCAACAAAGTTTTGGGCGGACTTCGCCTGTGGTTCCGCGACAAGCTCGACCTCGCAGACAAAGACATGATGGCTTTCGCGTGGATCGTGGATTTCCCGTTCTTCGCGTATAACGAAGAAAACAAGGCATGGGAGTCGGAGCACCATCCGTTCACCATGCCGAAGATGGAAGACCTCGACAAGTTTGACACCGACCCTGGTGCGGTTGCATCTGACGCGTATGACATGGTTTGCAACGGATACGAGACGGCGTCGGGTTCGATCCGCATTCATCGCCGCGATATCCAAATGAAGATGTTCCAAATGCTTGGAATGAGCGACGAAGAAATTCAAGCCAAGTTTGGTCACATGCTCGAAGCCTTTGAATATGGCGCACCCCCGCACGGCGGCATGGCTCCCGGCATTGACCGACTCGTCATGCTCCTCGCGGACGAACCCAACATCCGCGAAGTGATCGCCTTCCCCAAGAATCAAGCGGGACGCGACGTGATGGCAGATGCCCCCTCCGAAGTCGAGCCGAAGCAGTTGAAAGAGTTGCATATTAAGTTTGAATAATGTCATTGCGAGGAGCTGTTCTTTGGCGACGAAGCAATCCCCAACTTATAGGAGATTGCTTCGTCGGGAAAAGCGCCCTCCTCGCAATGACATGGATAGCGATTATGACAAATAAAATAGACACAAACATGGTCAAGCACGTCGCCAATCTCGTGCGGCTTGGCATCTCGGAAGAAGAAGCGCAAAAATTCAGTCCGCAATTCACTTCCATCATTGACTACTTCAACATGCTCAACGAAGTGGACACTGAAAACGTCCCGCCCGCATCAGACATTACCAACAACACAAATGTCCTGCGCGAAGATGTTGCCAAGCCCTCCATGAGCCGCGAAGAGTTTCTCAAGAACGCGCCGAATTCCGAGCGTGGCTATATCAAAGTGCCGACTGTTCTAGGCGAAGAATGATTCTTAAACACAAAGGACACAAAGGTCACTAAGGAAAACCAAAACCTTTTTGAATTAGCCCCTTGCTCCCCCTTTGTGTACTTCGTGTCCTTAGTGTTTAAAGGTTTTAACTATGACTCCACTGCAAAAAGGGTAGCAACCCTCGTCAAAACCGAAGAAAATTAATATACTCAGCCCATGTTCAGAAAAAACACCAAACACCAACAACCCGCATTAATTAGCGCCGCCAGTGAACTGCCAGAGAAACAACGCAAACGTCTG
>CAMCQT010000113.1 GCA_945877125.1 Candidatus Brevifilum fermentans
AATGGCCAATCAGGGTCATCGGTTCTGTGATATGCAGCGAATCAACCCAGATAGAAAAATGATCGAAAACCGCGTCGAATGTAAATTCATCGTGGTCGGCTGGCTTGCAACTTTCGCCGTGACCGAACAGGTCAAGGGCGTAGCCCGCATAACCTGCATCAGCCAACTCAGGCAGAAGGTCATCCCAATCATGCAACGAGGCAGCCAGCCCGTGTGTCAGAATGACTGGCGAGCCTTCACCCTGCTGAACAAAATTCGCAACTTGATTATTTTCAAGAACCCCGCTTTTTGTCATCACTTCATCCTTCATCATTTATCCTTTATCCTTGCTTTATTACTCCCCTGCGATTTGTTTTCCGTAGCGTTTTGCCAACTCGCGGCGCAGCACTTTGCCGATAAAAGTACGCGGAAATTCATCCATAAAAATCACAAAGCGCGGAATCAACTGCAGGGGCAACGCATTAAAGTTTTTCAATTTAGAACAAATGTTAGTGCCATATATGGGCGTTTCGGCTCTGCATCCCCGTATATATGGCTAATGTGGACGGCATTTTAGCATACATGCAAATCATGTACAAGAGGGACTTAAGTTCATAAATCCTTAAAATATCCCCACATTTTATTTTTTAAGTTTTAGTGTTTTCCATGTCGTTGCGGGGCGATATTGGTTTTAGCCGAAGCAATCTCATCGTTATATGGAGATTGCTCACCGCACTCCCGAAAGAGCATCGGGATGATGTGGCGTACGGCGCAAGCGTTGGCGGAAAGAGTAAAAGCCTTCCTCGCAAGGGCATCAATTCTCAGTATGAAAAATATTATCCACAGATTTAGCAGATTTTTCTCTTCAATCTGTGGAATCTGTCAAATCTGTGGATTAATAAAAATCATACGGGTATTGCGATACACTTCGCATTTGACAAAATAAGCGTTTGGGATAAAATACAACTCGCCTTACCAGCCGG
This sequence comes from Candidatus Brevifilum fermentans, assembly GCA_945877125.1. Taxonomy (GTDB): domain Bacteria; phylum Chloroflexota; class Anaerolineae; order Anaerolineales; family Villigracilaceae; genus Villigracilis. The sequence continues at coordinate 963 of CAMCQT010000113.1, forward strand.
AGTGGCGGAATTGGCAGACGCGCTACGTTCAGGGCGTAGTGAGCTTACGCTCATGAGGGTTCAAATCCCTCCTTCGGCACAAAAATAGACTCGCATTATGCGGGTCTATTTTTTTATCTATCCGAATAGTGAACTGGAGACGTTTTGTGGGTTTGTGGGACAGGAACATAGGTTTAATAAAATTTGATTGGGGTGGTATAATTGCACTATTAAAAAGAGCTTCTTTCATCTAATGCAGACACGAAGTTTTTTCCACATCTTCGTGTCTTTTTGTGCAAATATGACGAATTTTCCCTATTTTAAGGATATTTTATGGCAGAAGAAATTGTACTTCCCGCAAACACAGGTAATATCCAGTCTGTAGATATTGATTCGCAAATGCGTACGGCGTATCTCGATTACGCCATGAGCGTGATCGTGGCACGCGCTTTGCCTGATGCCCGCGACGGGCTAAAACCTGTCCACAGGCGTATTTTGTATGCCATGCACGAACTGGGTATGCGCTCGAACACCGCATACAAAAAGTCTGCTCGTATCGTGGGTGAGGTGTTGGGTAAGTATCATCCGCATGGCGATTCGGCGGTGTATGAGGCAATGGCGCGCATGGCGCAGGATTTTTCACTGCGTTATCTGCTCGTGGATGGACAGGGTAACTTCGGCTCAGTCGATGGCGACCCGCCCGCGGCGATGCGTTATACCGAGGCTCGTCTGCAAAAAATGGCCGAAGAAATGCTGGCAGACCTCGAAAAAGATACTGTGGATTTTGGTCCCAACTTTGACGAATCACTGAAAGAGCCGCTTGTCCTGCCTGCGCGTTTGCCAAATCTTTTATTAAACGGTTCGTCGGGTATCGCTGTGGGTATGGCGACCAATATCCCACCGCAAAACATGCGTGAGTTGGTTGGCGCGATCAATTACCTGATCGATAATTACGACAACATTGACGATGTGACAGTTAACGACTTGATGAAGTTTGTGCTCGGACCTGATTTCCCAACTGGCGGTATGATCGTCGGGACGGAGGGAATTCTCTCGGCGTACGGAACAGGCCGAGGCCGAATCGTGATGCGTGGCATTGCTCACATCGAAGAGATGACAAAACCAGGACGTTATCAGATCAACATCACCGAGATTCCGTATCAGGTAAATAAATCCACTTTGATCGAACGCATTGCCGAACTTGTGCGTGATGACAAGATCGATCAAATTTCAGACATGCGCGATGAATCTGATCAGCGCGGCATGAGCATCATCATCGAGTTGAAGCGCGGCGCACAACCCAAGAAAGTGCTTAATCAACTTTATAAATATACGGCTTTGCAATCCACGTTTGGCGTGCAAATGCTTTCGTTGGTAGATGGCGAGCCGCGCACGTTGACACTCAAACGCATGTTGCAGATCTTCATTGAGCATCGTCAAAATGTTATTACACGCCGCTCGAAGTTTGAACTTGCCAAAGCGCAGGCGCGTTTGCACATTCTCGATGGCTATTTGATCGCGCTTAATAATATCGAAGCTATTATTAAAACGATCCGCGAAGCCGACGATGCGGATGCCGCCAAAGAGAATTTGATAAAGCGCTTCAAGTTGAGCGAGTTGCAGGCGCAGGCGATTCTGGATATGCAATTGCGCAGACTGGCTGCGCTTGAACGTTGGAAGATCGAAGAAGAACACAAGCAAGTGCGCGGGATCATTGAAAACCTCGAAGACCTGCTTGCCCATCCAAAGAAAATACTTGCGCTCATTCAATCTGACTTGAACGAGTTGAACGAAAAATTTGGCGATGACCGCCGCACGCAGATCTCTGCGGATGCCCGGGAAGATATTCACGATGAAGATCTCGTCGCCGACGAAGCGGTCTTAATCAGCCTCACCGAGCGCGGATATATCAAACGCATGGCAGCCACGGCTTTCAAGTCACAGAGTCGCGGCGGGCGCGGCGTGATGGGACACACCACCAAAGACGAAGACGAAGTGGTCATGCTCATTCCTGCCCGCAGTTTGAACACCATGTTGTTCTTCTCGGATAAAGGCAAGGTATATTCTGAGAAGATCTATCAGATCCCCGATTCAGACCGCGCCACGAAGGGCATTCCATTGGTCAATGTGTTGTCACTTGAACCCAATGAAAAAGTGACCGCAGCCATGGCGGTGGGAGAATTCTCCTCGCACAATTTCTGTATGTTGATGACCGCGCGCGGCAAGATCAAACGTGTGTCGATGGAAGAGTTCGCATCTGTGCGCCCCTCAGGCTTGATCGCCATGTCTTTGGAAGAGGGTGACAGGTTGGGCTGGGCGCGTTTGACCTCGGGCAAGGACGAGATCATCATCGTCACTGAAAATGGACAAGCCCTGCGCTTTGGTGAAACTAAAGTCCGCTCAATGGGACGTCAAGCCGCGGGCGTGCAGGGCATTCGCCTTGCAAAAGATGATGCAGTGACCAGCATGGATGTTGTCGAAAAAGATGGCTCTTTGTTGATCGTAACGACCAGAGGCTTTGGCAAGCAAACTCCGCTCGATAGTTACACAGCAAAAGGACGCGCCACAGGCGGCAATTTCACAATTGACCAAAAAGCGTTGCCAGAAGTCGGCAAGATCGCCGCGGCGCGTGTGGTCCAAAAAGAAGATGACCTGACCATTATGACCTCCAACGGCGTTACGTTGCGCATGAAGGTCAAGGATGTCAAACAATCGGGTCGTGCAACGAAGGGCGTGCATTTGATCAAACCGAATGAAGGTGATAGCGTTGCTTCGGTGGCGCGAACCTCCGCCGAAGATTTGAAGAAGGTAGGGGCGGAACTCAGCGATAGCATCGAGCCGGAAGAAACACAGCCGAAATTGGTGTAAAGTAAAAGTAAAGCAAAACGGACGCAGCATTAGCCGCGTCCGTTTTTTTTATTTGTGGGGTGCGCGGACTTAAGTCCGCATTCTGAGGGGTTAGAACCCGATCTTGCCGGTTACAAACAAAGCCATCGCGCCAATGATGCACACTGCCAGAAAGAACATGAAGGCAATCACAAAGCGTTGAACGGCTGTCATGCCTAAAATACGCCTGGAACTCGGCGCGCCAAAAATTGACGACTCAGTATCAGCGGCGGGTTGAAATTTTGCTTCTTCTTCGTAGAACGGCTTGGACGCTTCTTCGCGGAGATTATCAAACATGGTCACCTCTATTTATTAAAGTATATCACGCACTCGGTCTCAGACTGACATCCCCAAAGCGAATTATCACGGATTTGTCATGGGCGTCGCGCAGTCGCAGGCTACCATCTGATTCGAGCCCAAGCAGTTCACCTGTGATGTTTTCCTCGCCTCCTGCCTGTACCTGAACCTGTTCGCCACGAAAGGCAATGATCTCCTCCCAGGCATGGATCAGCGCATCGGTTGCCATGCGTTCGCGCCAGTGAATGAAGGCATCTAGAACGCTAAAAAGGACATCTTCGCGGGCGGGCGCTTCCTTGCCTAGTGCATCTTCAAGGCTGGTGGCGGGGAATTGCAGCACTTCGGCAGGCGGCACAGAGGCTTTGTGGACGTTGATTCCCATGCCGATCACAAGCGAGTCCACGTCGTCACCAGACCAGACGGTTTCGATCAGGATGCCCGCTGTTTTTTTGCCGTTCAATAAAATATCGTTCGGCCATTTGATGCGCGGAGCGAGTCCCAGCCCGGAACAGGATTCTGCTATTGAAAGCGCAGCCAGCCCAACGGTGCGCGAGAGATGCGGGCGCAGGTTCGCGTGGGGGCGCAGGATCAGGCTGAAAGCCAGTCCGCTCCCTTTTGGGGTGAACCATTTCCGGTCGAGTCTGCCGCGTCCCTGCGTCTGTTCATCTGCGATGACGATGGAGAGATCACGTGCGCCAGTTGCCGCCCATGCCAGCGCTTCATCGTTGGTCGAGCCGATGGAATCAAAATAGCGCAGGTTGCCGATATTTAATTTTGAAAGTTTTTTTTGGAGGGAATTTTGATTCATATAAATTAAAATCCTAAAGGTTTTGGAAACCTTTAGGATTTATTTTGTCTATTGAACAACGCTATATGGATTAACGTTCGAGCCGCCGATACGCACTTCAAAATGTAAATGCGCGCCGAACGAATTGCCTGTGTTGCCTGCCGCGCCAATGACCGCGCCCTGGCCCACAGCCGTACATAAGCCAACATTGATGACGCTTAAGTGGGCATAGACCGTCACATAGCCGTTGCCGTGGTCAATTTGAATCACATTGCCATAGCCATAATTCCAGCCGCCTTGCGCCATGGTCACAACGCCAGAGCCAGCCGCATAAACAGGCTCGCCTTCATTGGCTTGAATATCAATCGCAAGATGCCCCGGTCCATAGCCGTTGCCCGAAATATTATGAGAGCTTGCCGGCCAGCCAAATCCGCTTGCCACAGGTCCGCCGCCGCAGGCATTGGAGGCATTGCCTCCGCCCGTGCCGGTATCTGAGCCGCGCCCCGTGGTTTGAAGATCCTGTTCCCAACTGCGTAAATCGCGTGAGCCGCCAGGGATCATCACCGTCATACCGACATCTATTTTGGGGTCGGTCAGATCAACTTTATTGCCCGAGAAATTAATGATTTCATCTGGCGTTGTATAAAATTCTTCCGCAATGCTTTCGAACGTGTCGCCCTCTTTCCACGTGTAGTACAACCCGTCCACCGGCGGAATGGTCAACTCCATGCCGGGCTTAAGGTTATGCGGGTTGTCTTCCAATTGCGAGTTGACATAAAGCAAGGTTTCAGATTTGAGCTTGAATTCATCCGCGATCTTAAGCATGGCATCACCGCTTGAAACACGATACGTGATCGAATCATTGCGTTCCCGCTCGGGGATGTTGGTGATCAATTGCAGTTTACGTTCTATGGATGAAAGTCCGCTTCCAACCTCCCCGACAACGGGTGCGCCAACCTGAGGCTGGGCCGTGGCTGATGGTTCACCTGCGGCAGAACTTGTGGGTTGCGCCGCAAGAACAGACGTTGCAGAACGTGAGTTTTTGTAAACAATCGTTGTGCCAAGCAATGAAACTACCAGAAGCATAGTTACAACCCAACTGACGACTGTAAAACGATCCACTTTGCGTTTCACAGTTGACGCGCGCGGCGTGGTAATTGGCTCATTAACCGCGGATACTTCCTTTGGTTTACGTTTGAGTTTTGTGCCTAGCGCGGCAAAGATGGAGCGAATATTTTCTAAAAAGTTTTTCATTCTCTAAATTTACTCTGGAGTCACACAGCTTGCTGTGCGACAGAACTACTACGCATCCTTTGTTAAGTTCTCAAGGAATTCAATATTATTTTTTGCGCGTTCCATGCGGGTAATAATGGCTTCGGTTGCTACAGAATTATCCATACCGGCGCCTTGGGGCGGGGGAGAGATCATCTGAATGAACATGCGGCGCATCAGCCAAACGCGTTGGAGCAGATCGGGACCAAGCAACAGGTCTTCGCGGCGTGTGGACGAGCGTTCAATATCCACGGCTGGGAAGATGCGGCGTTCCTGTAGTTTGCGCGAAAGAATTAATTCCATGTTGCCGGTGCCTTTGAATTCTTCGTACACCACGTCGTCAAGGCGGGAGCCGGTATCTACAAGACAGGTGGCAATGATGGTCAACGAGCCGCCATCTTCCACATTGCGCGCCGCGCCAAAGAAACGCTTGGGCGGGTACAACGCAGAGGGATCCATACCGCCGGAGAGTGTGCGACCCGATGGGTTGACCACCAGGTTATACGCGCGCGCCAAACGTGTGATCGAGTCTACCAAGATTACCACGTGACGCCCGATCTCGACCAATCTCTTAGCGCGCTCTAAGGCAAGCTCCGCCGTGCGGACGTGGGCGGTAACGGGTTCGTCGAAGGTCGAGGCAACCACTTCCGCATCTACCGAGCGGTCCATGTCGGTCACCTCTTCGGGGCGTTCGCCGATCAACGCGATGATGAGATGCACATCAGGATATTTGGTTGAAATGGAATTCGCAATTTGCTTGAGGATCGTGGTCTTGCCCGCCTTGGGAGGAGAAACAATCAATCCGCGCTGACCTCGTCCGATGGGTGCAATTAAATTAATGAGACGAGGGGCTAGGGTATCATGTTCGATTTCAAGATCAAAACGTACTTCTGGGAAAATGGGGGTGAGGTTTTCAAAAATAACTCTGCGTGTGCTCCCCGCTTCAGGATCCAAACCGTTAATTGATTCTACTTTGAGTAACCCGAAATGCCTTTCACTTTCGCGCGGCGGACGGACCTGCCCAATGACCAAATCGCCTGCGCGCAGATCATATTTTCTCAACTGCGCCTGCGAAACATAAACATCCTGCTCGCTGATGCGGTAATTGGTTGCCCGTAGAAATCCAATCCCTTCGCTCATGATCTCCAAAATGCCGCCGCGCAGTTCAATACCTTCCTTTTGCGCTTCTGCCTCGCGGATCATCATTGCGAGAGACTCTTTCTTCATGCGGTTGTAATTTGGAATATTTAGGGTTTTCGCCATGCCGCGTAATTTTGACAGCGGCTCGTTCTCTAGTTCGAGTATTTTCATGTTGTATTTTCTCTTGAGGGATTTGGAATAGAAATGCAAAAAGACCAAAACACCATGATCTATGGCGTTGGTAAATTTCCTAGGATGTTGTTGGTGAATCAGGGGTTTCGGTCAAGGTTCTCGTTATGCTCTCCACACGCGACATTTTTTATGTGTGGATCATATAAAATATATTATCAAATTTCAGGGGAAGTTTCAATATTATAGCACCCTCGTGATATTTTGACCACTTCCCAGCAATTCTCAAATCTGTGGATACTATTTTTCATATCGGGAATAGCAGCTACTTTTCCACGCTAATTTCTCTGTAATGTTTGGATGATATAATCCCAAAAAATAATCCATGAGGTAATAAATGATAGATCCTGTAATTTTTTCTTTCAAACTGTTTATTTGGACCATCACCCTTCGCTGGTATGGCGTGTTGGTAATGTTCGGCGCGGTAGTAGGTGCGTGGATCGCGGAGAAGGAGATTCGGCGGCGCGGCGAGAATGGCGAGGCAATTTGGGATGCAATGGTCTGGGTCTTGCCTTTGGGAATTATCGGCGCACGGCTATGGTATGTGGTTAATAATATTTTAGGAGGGGGCTCCAGCTATATTAATGATCCCATCACGATGCTCTATATTTGGCAGGGCGGCTTGCATTTTTTTGGCGGCTTACTCTTTGGTGCGGTTGCATTGTATTTCTTCCTGAAAAAGAACGGCATGGATTTTTGGCTTTTCCTCGATTCCATTGCACCTGCAATTCTGATCGGTCAGGCATTGGCGCGTCCAGCCAATTTTATCAATCAGGAATTGTATGGTCAGCCGACGAAACTTCCCTGGGGCATACCCATTGACGCAGGACATCGTCTCGCACAATATGCAGACTTAAGCCTGTTTCCAGTTGAGACGACTCGCTTCCACCCGACCTTTGCCTACGAGATGATCTTGAATATTTTGCTGGCTTTGTTGTTGCTCTGGATCTCCCGTCAATATGTGGACAAGATGAAGCCCGGCGCTATCTTTTCGGGTTGGTTGATTTGTGCAGGACTGGCGCGTGCCTTCATTGAATTTTTCCGTCCAGACCAGCCGCAGATGGGCAATTCATTGGTCACATATTCCATGTTCGTTTCACTTTTGATGGCAATCGCAGGCGTAGTAATGTTGCTTGTCCGCTACGGCAAGTTGCAGTTGGCATTCGCCGAAGGTTGGGAAGTGGCATATCAGATCAAGCCAATTGAGAAGAGTCCACGTGTTCGCGCCAGGGCATTAGCCGAGGATGTGGTCGAAGAAGATTTTGAAGAAGAAGTGATCTCAGAACCTGTAAAGAAAAAAACTGTCGTGAAAGCAAAGGCAAAGCCAAAAGCTGAAACAGCAGTTGATAAGAAAAAAATAGCAACAAAGAAGAGCACAGCAAAACCAAAAACACCCAAGCCATAAATAAAATGCCCAGAAATATTTCTGGGCATTTTATTACTCAAATCAGGTTTATATTTTTATGCGAGCCGCCATGATAAAATCACGCTTATGAATCGCCTGATTATTTTATTCTCTTTACTAATTGTGCTTTCTCTTGGTTGTTCCATGACAGCGCCGGCAACTTCTGTGCCGCAGGATCAGACCGCGCTTTCGGGAAGTGTGCTGTTTCAAGATGACTTTGCACTCCCGATCTCAGGCTGGGATCGATTCAAGACCACCGAAGGCACGATGGACTACAACGCGTCAGGGTATCGTATCCTGGTTGATTCGTTGAATACCAATTTTTGGTCTACGCCGCACAAAAATTTTGCCGACGTCCGCATCGAAGTGGATGCAGGCAAACTTGGCGGATCAGATGAAAATCGCATTGGACTGATCTGCCGTTATACCGGGGACGATTATTATTTCTTCCTCATCTCAAGTGACGGTTTTTATGGCATTGGACTTTATAAAGGCGGACAGGCAGTTCTGCTCGGACAAAGTGAAATGCAGGCAAACAGCAACATCAAAACAGGCTTGGCCGTTAATCATCTGCGGGCTGACTGCGCGGGAGATATGTTTACATTTTATGTAAACGGATTCCAGGTTGCCTCTGTGCAGGATGCCACATTGAAATCAGGGGATGTGGGTCTGCTGGCTGGCACATTTGCTCAACCCGGCGTGGATGTGATCTTCGATAATTTTGTGGCGTTGAAGCCGTAACCCGTCCCTGAATCAGTGGTGGAAAAATCAGGATAAGTGTCATCTTTTGGAATTGAAGAATACTCGTATAATTCTTGTGTGATCTTTCACGAAAATCGAACAGGAGCAAAAAATGACAGCTCAACTTATTGATGGGAAATTGATCGCTCAGCAAGTGCGTGATGAAGTTGCCGCCACTGTTGCAAAACGCACAGCGGCCGGAAAAATGAAACCCACCCTCGCAACCGTTCTCATTGGCGACCGCCCTGATTCAGCGGCTTACGTGGCATCCAAAGGCAAAGCCTGCCAGGAATTAGGCATGGGCTCCATCAGCGAGCATCTGCCTGCCAACGCCACCCAGGAAGAGGCGGAAGCACTGGTAAAGCGGCTGAACGCCGATAAAACAGTCAGCGGCATCCTTGTCCAATTGCCCATGCCTTCCCATCTCGACGAAGAGCGCGTTCTTTCCCTCATCAACATCGAGAAAGATGTGGATGGCTTTTCGCCGCTGAACATTGGGCGTTTGGCGCAGAAGGGACGCGAACCCTTGTTCGTGCCCTGCACACCCTATGGTTGTATCTACCTGCTCGAAAAATCAGGCGTGAAAATTGAAGGCGCAAACGCAGTTGTTCTCGGACGCTCGAATATCGTCGGCTTGCCCGCCGCTTTGTTGCTGATCGGTAAAAATGCCACCGTCACCGTCTGTCATTCTCGCACCAAAGATTTGGCCGCCACCGTCAGACAAGCAGACATCATCATCGCGGCCATCGGCAAAACCGAAATGGTTCGCGGCGACTGGATCAAGCCCGGCGCGGCAGTCATTGACGTCGGCATCAACGCTGTGCCAGATGCAACCAAGAAGAGCGGACAGCGCCTTGTGGGCGATGTCAACTTCGCCGAAGCGAAGGAAGTTGCCGGCTTCATCACCCCCGTCCCCGGCGGCGTAGGTCCCATGACAATTGCCATGCTGATGAAGAACACACTCTGCGCGGCTGAAATTCAAGACCCATAAATTTTAATGGGATAAAGAACCGCTTCGCACTTAATCCCCAACTTGTTTCTACCAATTGAGTTTTATCTCAGCCCAGGCATTTCCAACCTCCGCCCAAAAGGGCGGAGGTTTTTCTATCGACACACAGCCTTGACGAAACATCTACCCAAGTATACAATCCCAGCCGTTATCAACAACCATGCCTCCGCCAGGAGGCTAATTTTCTGCCAAAGAGCATAAAATGACCGACTCAAACTTGTCCCCTGAAACTGACCAACCCCAAGTAACCAATCTCTCGCAAGTAGGCGTAGATACGGTCAATGCTGATTTGGTGCGAATGCACCAGAGTTCGGCACAGGTTATTAATGCCGAAGATGTGGAGTTGGAGCAGAGCGCCGCGTTGGAATTAAACGCTGGAAGTGTAAGCACTCGCCAGTCTGCTGTTGTGTTTGTGCAGGCTGATGTGGTGACTTTGCAGGATAGTGTGGCGGCAGCCGTTCGGGCGGAGAAAATTTCTGTAAATGGCAACGCAGGCCTGGTCGTGGCCAATAACGTTGAATTCGGTAATGCGTATGCTGGAGTCGTGGTCGGGCGTGAAGTCCGAGGCGAGCGGATCGAGTCGCTCATCCTCATCTCCCGCAAGGTTGAAGGCAATGTTACAACTGTGATAGACACGCGCGGCGCGTTGATCGCTGGGTTGGTCGGCGGGTTGTTTGCTGGAACCATGCTGTTGTTGGGTCGTATGTTATTCGGCCGAAAATAATTTAAATGTTTAGCGACGCGGTCGCTTTTCAGAAATTCATTTAATAGGGTGAAGGTAACCGTGAATTACACGGTGAGAGGCGCCCGAGGAGTAACGATGGAAAAGATTGTATTAAAAGCTACGAAACGTGACGTGACAGGCAAGCAGGTAAAGGCTTTGCGCCGCGCTGGTTTGTTGCCGGCTGTGATCTACGGTCGTCATGTTGAACCGGTTGCCATTTCATTGGAAGCACACGCAACTGGGCTTGTATTCGCCAAACTAACATCATCCACGCTTGTGACGATTGATGTGGAAGGCACGGAATATGCCGCTCTTGTGCGTGAAAAACAGCGTGATTTTATTAAGGGCAACCTTACGCACATTGATTTCCTTGCCTTGGATCTAACCGAGACGATCCGCACCAAGGTTCGCCTTACATTTACAGGCGTTTCATCTGCTGTGAAAGATTACAGCGCTGTGCTTGTACACCGCATGGAAGCATTCGAAGTGGAATGTTTGCCTTCCTACCTGCCTGAGCGTATTACCGTTGATATTTCCTCGCTTAAGGAAATCGGCAATAATATTCGTGTCAGTGATATTCCCCTTCCTGAGAATGTTGTTGTATTGGACGAAGGTGATGACATTGTGATCATCGCTACACTTGCCAAGGAAGAAGCTGTCGAAGAGGCAGTCGCTGGCGCTGAAGCCGCCGCACCTGGCATTAGTGTTGAACGCGGCAAGAAAGAAGAAGAAGCCGCCAAGAAGTAAATTTTGTGTAGATAAAAAAACCGTCATCAATTTGATGACGGTTTTTTTTATTAAACTTTATTTTTATCCACAGATTTTGCAGATTTCCTCACTACCATACAAACCCTCAACGCGAATATTGCGAATGAGCGAATAATGCGAATTTTTTAGTAATTCATTCGCAATATTCGTCAATTCGTGGAATTCGCGTTAAGGAACTTAGGGCGTTTTTCTTCATGTGCAGTAGAGAATAGATTTTTAGGCAGAAAATCTGCGTGAATCTGTGCAATCTGTGGATTATTTCGAACAAGTCCTGTTTTGTTGATCCATTATGGATACAACATTAATTCCATGGTGTGAACATAAATATATTTTTTTAGGTCGGGGTCGTCGATGGAGAGGTCGAGGTTATCCTGGTGGATGGAGAGCCGCACCAGCGTGGGTTCGGTGACTTTGTAGAGGAGTGTGGTTTCAAATGATTCGGTGTCGATTCCTTTAAAGTCCAGCACGCGCGATGAAATTACTTTTCCATCTGACTGGATTAATTCCAGAAAAACTGGCTGGGTGTTGAACGGCCAAAAACGCCCTTTTAGGTTTACTACGCCGCCAAAAACTTCATCACCATCTTCCAAGCCTTCGTACATAACACGTTCGTAGATCATGTTTCCCTGTGGGGTGATCTGGTTGTCGCCGATGGAATATAAAAGTACAGGCATGGTGTTGAGCGCCTGAATGCGGTTGCGGTCATCTTCTGTGCTGATGCGGATGTAGCCTCTTTCAGAGACGGCGCGTATTTCAAACGAAAGGTCGAAACTTCTGTAGTTGCCGCTTGGGTTGCGTTGCACGCGTTCCAATCCGCGCTGGAGGATGCGCCCGTCTTCGCCGAGTAATTCTATCCGCACGATCTCACTTTCGCCTGAAACAAGCAAAACTTGCAAGCTGATGGGCGAGACAAGGCTCGACATGGGTCCGGGGGAAATAAACCGAATCTGTGCGAAATCGGTAAAGCCCGGTTCAAACGTGGCGGTGACAGTTGGGAGCGGCGTTGTGGGGATGGGTGTCTCTGTGGGGAGGGGCGTTTCGGTTGGCAAAGGCGCCAATGCACTGGCTGTGGCGAAGGCGGCTTGTCCGGTCAACGCGACGACTTCTGAGATGTTTTGGGTAGGCAAAGCCGTGGGCGCTGACTCTGCCAATTGTGAGCAGGCAGCTAAAAGCGTGACGATGGATGCGACGATCAGAATTTTATATTTCATGGTGGTTTGAATCAACATCCCGCAGGAATTAATCGAGTTGACGATCTCGATAATCCTGCGGGATGTCTTTATTTATAGCCCGTAAATATTGCTGTATTTATTTGTCAAATAGCGGACGTAGGCGGCGGAGTCGATCTTTGAACCTGTAACCTTTTGTACAAGGTCCTGCGGATCATACTTGCGGGCGTGGATATGAATCTTCTCGCGCAGCCAGCCAAGCAATGAGTCGAATTTGCCCTTGCGGATCTGGTCATCAAGGTCTGTGATGTCTTCAGTGATCTTTTCCCAGACTTGCGCCGAGATGAGATTGCCGAGCGCGTAGGTCGAGAAGTAGCCCATTAGCCCGCTTGACCAGTGGACATCCTGCAAAACGCCCTGCGCGTCATTGGGCGGAACAACGCCAAGATAGTCGTTCATTTTTTCGTTCCAAATTTCGGGCAGGTCTTTCACTGCAAATTTGCTTTCGACCATGCCGATCTCCATTTCGAGGCGCAGCATGACGTGCAGGTTGTACGTGGCTTCATCGGCATTGACGCGGATGAGTGACGACTCAACTTTGTTGATGGCTTTGTAGAATGATTTAACGCTCACGCCATCCAATTGAGAGGGGAATGCTTTTTTCAACTCAGGGAAGAAGTGCTCACAAAATGGAAGCGAACGCCCCACAAGA
>CAMCQT010000114.1 GCA_945877125.1 Candidatus Brevifilum fermentans
GATTGGAGATTTCCGATTACATGGGACTCGCCAAAAAATATCCCGCCCTCGCCGCCGCCATGACCGTCTTCATGCTTTCCTTCATCGGCTTCCCGCCCACGCTGGGAATGGTCGGCAAGTTCTATCTTTTCAGTTCAGTCATTGCTGGCGGATTTCCAGGACTCGCCGTCATCGGTGTATTGACATCATTGGTTTCCGCATATTACTACCTGCGAGTCGTGGTCAACATGTACATGCGCGAAGGCGACCCAACTATCGAGCGCGAACCCTGGCTCGATTTCGCCACCGCGATTACTGCCGTTGCCACCGTTGCGCTGAGTTTTGTTCCGCAGTGGCTGTTCCTGCTGGCAGGGAATGCGGTGTTGAGATTGTTTTAGAAGTTACCAACCAGCTAAAACGGGACGGCGTTTTTACGCCGTCCCGTTTTTATTTTCTGCGAAAGCGGGTAAAGGGAAAATTAAGTGTTTTATTAGAGATTATTCTAGTATATTGACAGCCTAGACAAATTAGATAAAATAAGTGCAATACCTTTGCAAAACCTTTGCAAATAATATACAACCTTATAAATAGAAATGGAGAAAAAAAATGAAACGCTTTTCAATGTTCGCAATCTTACTGGTAGTTGCCTCCCTCGTAATGGCAGCCTGCGCTCCCGCAGCCACCCCCACCCCTGAGCCTCCTGCTCCCACCGCCATGCCCGAACCAACCGCCACCCCTGAGCCGATGCTCAAGGACATCGTAGATACCGCCGTTGCAGATGGTCGCTTTACAACCCTCGTAGCCGCAGTCGGAGCCGCTGGGCTGGTAGACACGCTCAAAGGCGAAGGTCCGTTCACCGTTTTTGCCCCCACCGACGATGCGTTCGCCGCTTTGCCCGCTGGCACAGTTGACGAATTGCTCAAGCCCGAAAACAAACAGAAACTGACCGACATCCTGCTCTACCATGTAGTTTCAGGTAGCGTGATGGCTGCCGATGTGACCGCTCTGACCAGCGCCGCCACCGTGCTTGGCAAGGATGTTGCCGTAAAAGTTGACATGGGCAACGTCTACATCAACGAATCAAAAGTCATCATCACCGATATCGCAACCTCCAATGGCGTTATCCATGTTATTGACTCAGTGCTTCTTCCGCCCTCAGAAGATGCCATGATGGAAAAGAATACCATCGTTGATATCGCAGTGGCTGACGGACGCTTCACTACCCTCGTAGCTGCTGTGCAAGCTGCTGGTTTGGTCGAAACCCTAAGCGGCGATGGTCCCTTCACAGTTTTTGCCCCCACCGACGACGCTTTCGCCGCCCTGCCCGCTGGCACGCTCGACAGCCTGCTTCTGCCCGAAAACAAACAGCAGTTGACCGACATCCTGCTCTATCATGTGGTCTCTGGCAAGGTCATGGCTGCGGATGTGGTCACACTCACCAGCGCCCCGACAGTTTTGGGCAAGGATGTCACTGTCACCGTCAAGGATGGCAAGGTCTTCCTGAACGACACCGTGCAAGTCATCATCACTGATATCGAAGCCTCGAACGGTGTAATCCATGTGATTGATGCGGTTCTTCTCCCGCCTCAGTAATTTCATCCTTCTTCCTAGATTGAGTTGTACGAAGAAAGGACGGGCAACCTGCCCGTCCTTTTGATTCTGATCGTTACTTGCCACCCCAAACATTCACAAAAATTATTGACACTCATTTTCTTTGCGGTATAATACCGTCCGCGAAGATTAACGGCCCCGTAGCTCAATGGCAGAGCAGTTGCCTCTTAAGCAATTTGTTGAGGGTTCGAGCCCCCCCGGGGTCACCATTGAAAAAAAGTCTGATACTTGTATCAGACTTTTTTTATGCCCCAAACAGACGCAGCCCTATTCATTCAATGCAGACAGAAAATTCTCTGCACGTTTGAATCTTCAGCAAGTCGCGCAATCCGTCTTGCGTAAGTCCTAAATAAATGAGAGAGCCCGCCATGAAGGCGGGCTCTCTTTCTAGCATGAACGTTAAAGCTGTAATAATTTACTTGTTTACATCTACTTGCATGAACGTATTTTGGGCCGAAATGCTCTTGACTCGAATAGTGACGCCAAAGCCTGGAAGCGGGACACTCGCCCATCCAAAGTTTCCAATGGCAGCATTTGGGGCAACCCAATAGCTCTTGGTGTCGTTGAAGACATTGTTGGCTGGTAAGCCACCGTACCATTGACCAACACCATTGATGCTCAGGAATATCTTGTCGGTCTTGTCGAGTCCGAAAGTGGAATCGTAGGACTGAACGCGTGGGCGCCAGACCTTGCCGTCGGGGCGCATCAACAGATTCGGATGTGCATCAACTGGCAGGAATAAACCACCGCAGCGTCCATTGAGACAATTATCGCCGACGTTATTATCAGCAAACGATGTGTCGTAATACCAGACCAGCAGCCCGTCTTGATATGGGAAATGCTCAACCCAATCTGCCTTGGTGTTAAGGAAGCCAAAATTGTACGGGCTGGTGCGCAGACCTTCATCATAGCCTAGGTAGGTGCGGAATTCTGCAAAGTAGGCATTGAAGAATGATTGGGAAACCGTGCCTGTTGTGCGGCTAAAGCCTGCATACGTCCAGCCGAAATCGCTTTCCGCATCGTCAGTTGGCAGACCGGTGATGGTAATATCGTCCACGCTGAATCCAGTTTCGGCTACCGCGCCATCGGTCCAATAGCGGAAACCGAGGGTCACTGTTTGACCCGCAAAAGCCGAGAGGTCAGCGGTCAGATCAACCCATGCACCGCCAGTGGAGCCTGTGATGCCCTCACCGAAATTCTGCCCATTCGGGTCGGATGCAGTGGAAAGACTCGTGGCTACTGGAGTTCCATTGACAGTGAGGTAGGCATAGTCCCAGTCTTGTTCAATGGCGAAGTTAGCCTTGGCTGAGAGTGTAACCGTACCAGCCGGCAGGGTCACACTTTTAGTCATGCTGTTGTCGAGGTCATTGCCAGAGCCGGAATGATAGAAGTAACTACCAGCGAATGGATCACCAATAAAGGAGTCGACCTGTTTGTCAGGCAGAAGCACAACGAGTTGTTGGGCTTGCTTTGTGTTGTAGTTGGCAGGCCCAAGTTTGACGGATGCTTTTTGATTAAAATTAACTACTTGATAATTTGACCATCCGAGGAAAATCTTCTCGTAGGCGCTCATCGGGATTGGCTTGTTACCAATTCCGTCAGCGGGCTTGCCGGTGTTGCCGTAGGAACCCTGTGAATATAGGGTCCAGAAGCCGGTTGAGTTCTCAGCGCCGCCGGTATTGCCGGAGGTATCATACAGGTCGGGCAGTCCGAGGTCATGACCGAACTCGTGTGAGAACACACCTACGCCGCCGTTCTCAGGTTCAACGGTGTAGTCGCCGATCCAGTAGCTCGAATTACCAACTTTAACACCACCACCTAGATTGAATGCCGGGCCGGCAAAACCGATATTGTTATAGAATGCGTACCAGCGATGGCTCCAGATGGCATCTGTACCCTGGGCGCCGCCGCCAGTTTCCTCACCGTCACCGGCATGAACAGCCTGGAAATGGTCAATGTAGCCATCGGGCTCATTGAAGTTGCCGTCGCCATCATAGTCATAGCGATCCCAAACATCAAATCGGGCCAGGTAGGCATCAATTTCAGCCGGAGTCTTGCCTGCGGCGACCTGTGTGTTGTACCAAGCAGCCGCCGAATCGCGAACGAAGTACCAAGTGGTTGCACAGACAATGCCGCCACAATAGTTGGAGCCGTAGCGAGCCTCATTATAGGGTACGGTTACCCAATCGGTCACTTCGCCATTAACAGTATAGCGATTGGCTGACTGCTCGATGTAGAAGTTTCGCATCGAAACAGCGCCTGGCGCTTCGGAGAACAACAAATTTTCATAATAAGCTTTGCTGAAATCAGGAGCCCATATCGACGTGTTATCTACAGTACGATCAGGTGCAGGGAGTTGATTGTGTATAGGACCAGCTGTGCCCCCGTAGGAGGGGTGAATTGTGTTACTAAATTCCCCAATAATGGTCCAGATGGTGTCTTCACCTTCTCGAGCCAATTCAACATACTGACCTTTGGCTACCTGATGTGTGTTGCCATTGGTCTTACCATTAATTTTTGCTTCAAAACCAATGGCGCGTGCGGCAGCCTGTTCGTCACCCAATGGGTGAGAGGGAGCGTCGGTATTCGCGCCGATCATTGGGTCTGTGTCGTCATCGAAGGCTGGCGCTGCGCCAGCGGTTGGTACAAAACTCATAACAAGCATTGCCAAAATCAAAATCGTACTGAACCATTTTGCTTTCATAAACCACTCTCCTCAAAGAATTAGATGATCTTATTTTTGCAAATCGGCACTTTCAATTATGATTTCAATTATGATTTATGATTCGCTATGCACCTCCGCTGCATGGCAATTAAATAAAAAAACTGCCAAGGTACTAATACCTTCGGCAGTCTGGCAGTCTGCTAATTACTTAGTACAGACCCATGACTTTGCGTCCCCACCTTGCGATGGGTTTGCCTTTTCGAGACTGAAAAGCAATGATTTTGCAATTATCCACCCGTTTATAAAAATACGCAAGTAATTTTATAAAGTTAGTCGGAATTAGGTTGTTCACTGAAATACGCATGCTGCATAATGAACTTTTTACACAGTTAAAACGTCTATAAAAGTGAATGGAGGCAACTATGAAAATATTTGTTTATCTGATCGTGTCTGTTGGATTGGTTTTGGCAACAGCTTGCGGAGCAGCAAGTGCAATGCCTGTCGACTCAAAGTCGGATGAAGTTCCGCGTCTTTCCACTCCTGTGCCGGTGGATGTCACCGATAGGCCTATTGTGCCGCCTGTAGCAGATACGCCAAACCCGGCCGCGCAAAAGATGACCGATCTAAGCCGTGAGCATCTGAGCCAAAAGTTGAATATCAGCATTGACCAGATCGTAACTGAAAGCGTAGAACCAACCATCTGGCCAGATGCCAGCCTCGGGTGTCCCAAAGCGGGCGTGAGCTATATCCAGGTATTGACGCCCGGTTTTCTTGTGTATCTGGAGGCGGGTGGGCAGCAATATCTGTATCATACAGATGAAAACGAAAGCGTCACCCTCTGCGCCGGTGATAAATTGCCAGCCTTTCCAGTAACGCCCGGCGATATTCAGGATGGCATACCTTGGGTACCCGTTGATTAAAAAAATAATGAGCCCACCACTTCTGGTGGGCTCATTATTTTTACATCTAAATCAGAGATTAGTGATGGTGGTGGTGATCGTCAAAGTGCGTGCCATGACCATGTCCATGTACGGGTCTATGGTTCTTCGGTTTTGCGTGCTTGTACTCCAACTGATAGCTGTAATCGGCGTAGTAAGTCACTCCTTCTGGCGCATTGTAGCTGACCAGCATTACAACTGATTTGGACCACTTCATCAAGGCGTTTAATTCGATCTTGCCGCTCTCGGTGATGTCGTTCAGGTGCATTACCTTGATCTTGTACTCGATCTTCCTGCCGCTGTTCTTCGTTCCAACAAAGGTGACAGTATAGTCATTGTTGATCGGGATAATCTCGGTGATGTCCTTAAAAGGCGTCACACTGGTACCGTCTGAGATCAGTGCGCCATTCACGGTCACGTTATCCACGTACCAGCCAGCGCCGTAAGTAGCCCAATCGCTGACATATCGGAAGGCGACCAAAATGTTTTGTCCGGCGTAGGCACTTAAGTCGTAGGACATATTCACCAAAGTGGACTGCGTACCCGTTAGACCCGGTAAATTAGCAATCACTGTTGGATGTGCGCTGGGGTCATGCAGGTCCGTGGTGGATGCATTCGCAAGACTGCCCCATGTATAGCCGCCATCTGTCGAGACTTGAACAAAACCAAAGTCCCAGTATTGCTCAAAGTCGTATGTGGTATCGAAGGTCAGCGCGCCGCCGCCGACTGTCTCAAATATTGCCCAATTGTCCACCAGGTCACCGGTGCCGCTGTACAAAACGTTTCCATCTGAACTCCATGCGGTTGGGAAGGTTGAATATGGCAAACCGTTGAAGGTCAGGCGGCGCAGGTCTTTGGGACTGCCCGTGATCCAGAGATAATCGGTGCCCCAGGGTGGCGCACCGGGTGTGCTAAAGGCTTCGAGGTTTGGCGCTTTGGGCGTACCAATATTCAGCTTAAAGTCAAAGCCCTTAAATTGATAGCGTCCGTCAGCGGGCTTCTTCGAATCTATCAGCATGGCAATCGACCAGTCGTGGAACACCTCTGCAAAGTCACGTTGGCTGTCGAACGCCGCCAGCGTCGAATTCACGCCAGTAATGCCGTTATCAGGGTTGTGGAATAGGGCCTGTGTAAATGGGGTGCCGTATTGTTCCATCAGATAATATTGGAACAGGAAGGCCTGACCATAATCGGTGAGGATTTCAAGGTCACCCTGATCTCCCCAAACGGTCAGCGAGTTTTCAGGATAGTCTGCGGCGGATTCTTGATGACCAATGACAGACTCGCCATACCCAGTCAGTACCATCGCCAGGTCAGCCATACCCTCATTGACGAAGTTCTCTTCATCGCCGTCGTAGTCTGAATGCAGGAGATGTTGATACTCGTGAGCAAAGATGCCTTCATAGAGATACGGGCGTGTGCCATTTGGACCCGTGCGGTTGGCCCAGTCGTAGGCATCGATGGTCATTACATTGCGGTCGAAATAAAGTTCGTAAGAAGGAGAGTAGAATCCTGCAATGTAAATTGGATAGGTGGAGTCAAAGTAATTCTCGTCACGGATATTCGAAACGAGCACAACCTGCCGACCTGCCTCATCGTAGTAGTAACCTGGGTCAAAGTATTCCCATGCCTCAAGCAGGGAATAGGTTCCATCATGCAGGTCGGGCATACCAAAGAAGGAAGTCTCCTTTGGATACATGTTATTTTCAAATTCGCCGAGCATGTATTGCGCTTGCTCGCAAGCAATTGTTGGTGTTGGGCGTGGATCACCCGCCGGCCATGCCAGATCAGCCTGTATCCAAATTTGAGCCAAAGGCCCTTCTGCGACAAGATAATAGTCCGTAAACCCGTAACTTCCGGTCACGCTATTCAATCGCATCCAGGTCTTTGTATCCAGGTTACAGCCTTCGTAAAGCGCGCTGGTGGCAGTCGTTTCTGCGCTAACTTCAGCGGGCGTATTGCTAATTCGATCCGGTGTTGCATCCCAACTGCGGATCATGGCGCCGGCATCTGCCGGGCGGTAATCAATTGGCTTGGGCGCTGCGCCAGCCGTAGGAACAAAGGAAATAACCAGCATAACCACGATCAAAAATATACTGAACCATTTTGCTTTCATAAACCATCCTCCTAAAAAAGTTTTATGACGCTGCTTACAAATCGGCACCTGCAATTAAGGTTTGTCGCTATGTCACCTCCTTTTCAGACAGTTAAATAAAAAGACTGCCCAAGTAAAAATACTTTCGGCAGTCTGGCGATCTACATGTAGACCCATGACTTTGCGCCCCTACCTCACGGTGGGTTTGCCATTTCGAGGTTAATTTATCCCGTACCTCTTAAGCAAAAGCGCAATAACACTAAAGTTGAATTAATACTACAACGTTTTAATGCCGATTTCAAGTGAATAAGTGAGCAAATTTAAATCTAAAAAATGTTGTTTGCAAAATGGGTATAATTCCTGCAATGTCAAAAAAATTTGTTTTCCTTGCGATTCTCGTCGCAATTGCCGCGGCGGGAATTTATTTGTACTTTAACTTTCGACGAAGTTCAGCCCGCACCGCACAGGTCTTTGATTGGTTCCGCGATCCATCCTCACGACCTGAGTTGATGATGACTGCTGGAACGAGATGCGGCGACGCCCCGTTCATTTTCCCCACTGATGGCTTGATCGGCTTTATCTGGGACGATTCCTTCCGTCCTGGCCATCGGCACACGGGAATAGACATTTTCGCCGGGACGGAGGTTGGCGTAACGCCTGTGGTCGCGGCATATTCCGGCTACCTCACGCGCCAGTCAGACTGGAAATCCACGGTGATTATCCGCGTGCCAGATGATCCGCTTCAAGCGAGGCGGCAGATTTGGGTGTACTACACTCACATGGCAGATGCACAGGGCAATCCCTTGATCTCGTCAGAATTCCCCACGGGCACTGCGGAAGTTTATGTTGAGGCGGGTACATTCCTTGGTTATCAGGGAAATTATTCGGGTGACCCCAGTAATCCGGTTGGCGTGCATTTGCATATTTCAGTTGTAAA
Source organism: Candidatus Brevifilum fermentans (assembly GCA_945877125.1). Lineage (GTDB taxonomy): Bacteria > Chloroflexota > Anaerolineae > Anaerolineales > Villigracilaceae > Villigracilis. The sequence continues at coordinate 8,226 of CAMCQT010000114.1, forward strand.
AGATAATGGCTTGGGCAATTTCAAGAATGAGCTTATGATCAAAAATACGTATGATCCCTCGTCATATTTTGGTTTGCCGTTGAACGCGAATATAAATCCAGATACGATCCCGGTCTGTGAATGAGATTAAAAAGGTGGCAGGTGAAAAGATGAATCATTTAAAAGATAAAATCGTTTTGATTACAGGCGCGGGCAAGGGAGCTGGGCGTGCGCTGGCGCTGGCTTTTGCTGAGCAAGGCGCAGTGGTTGCCCTGAATGATATTTCTCCGGTCAACGTGGATTTGGTTGTTGCGGAGATCATCGCGCGCGGCGGACAAGCCAGGTCTTATGTTGAGGATGTGGCCAAAAAAGTGGGCGCGCAATATCTGGTCAACAGTGTGGAAGATGATTTTGGCGGGATTGATATTTTGGTCAACCATGCGGCGGTGGAGCCACACACGCCGCTGCTGGCGATGGACGAATGGGATTGGCACCGCACCTTGGATGTCAACCTCACGGGCGCGTTCCTGATGATGCAATCTGTGGGGCGCATGATGCGCGGAAAAGGCAAAGGGGAGATTCTGAACATCGTCGCAGGATCAGGCAAAGGCGTAGGCAACGATGCGGCGGCTTATCTATCCAGTATGGCGGGGTTGGCGGCGTTATCGCATCAAGCTGATCTGGAATTAAGTCCACTTGGAATTCGTGTTTATGCAGTTGAAAATTCAACTGATGTGGTGAAAGATGTGATGCTGACGCTGGAGGCGAAATGAAGGAATTACTTGAGTATCGCGTGAAGATGATTGCAAGGTTGGGTGAGGCTGCGCGTGAGTTTTGTGCCGTGTGTGAAGCGGATGGCAACCCTTTTGAAAAAGTGGAAGGCGAATGGACGCTGCATCAAATTGCGTCGCACACGCGTGATGTGGAAAAGCTGGTGTACCGCGTGCGCATTTATAAGACGCTGAATGAGGTCAATCCTGAATTCAAAGATTTCGATGCAGATGCATGGATGGCGACGCACTACAGCCAGGAAGAATCATTGTCTGAGATTTTGGATGAGTTTATGAAGAATATTGATGACCTATGCAAAACCCTGAGCGCCCTGCCGCAAGAGGCTTGGTCGCGCGAGAGCCGTCACGAGGTGGTGGGCGGCGAGTTGACCATGCAATTATGGGTGGAGCGCAGCCTGGCGCATGTTGAGGAGCATTTGCGTTCGGTCAAAAAAGCATAAACGAGTGAAAATTACCCGTTTTACACCAGTTTAGAGGTAAAATAGCCTTATGAAAAAGCAACGAATTATTCTTGTAGACGATCACGAATTAGTGCGCATCGGCTTGAAGTCTCTGCTGGAGCGTCACCCGCAGTTTGATGTGGTGGGCGAGGCGGGCTCGGCGCGTGAAGCTCTGGAGCAGGTTGAGTCGCTAAAACCGGACGTGGTGGTAATGGATATTCGCCTGCCAGGCACATCGGGCATTGATGCTTGTGAACAGATCGTAAATCAATTTCCTGAAACAAAAGTGCTCATGCTCACTTCGTATGCTGAGGACGAAATGCTGTTCTCTGCCATTCGTGCGGGCGCTTCGGGATACGTCCTCAAGCAAATTGGAAGTGAAGACCTAATTAAGGCAATTGAATCTGTTGGGCGCGGTGAAGCTCTGCTCGACCCTGCCGTGACCCAGCGTGTTTTCCAGGAAGTGCGGCGCGCGGTGAAAGAGGAGGAGGCTTCGGCTTTCTCACATTTGAGCCAGCAGGAAAAGCATGTGCTTTTGCTGGTGTCTGAAGGCAAGACCAACCGCGAGATTGCCAAGAATTTATTTTTGGGCGAAGGCACAGTCCGCAATTATGTTTCGAGTATCCTCTCAAAATTGAGTGTGAACAACCGAGCCGAAGCTGCGGCATACGCAGTGCAGCACAGTTTGCGGGAATATATTTCTGTGTAAGTTTTTATACCTGCAAAAAATGGAGACACAGAACACAGAGAATTCAAACTCGGTGATGATGTGTCTCCATTTTTATTTAACTGATGTTATGCAGTAAAGACATGTCATTGCGAGGACGCTCTTGTTCTTCGTCCGAAGCAATCTGGTTGTCGTATCGGAGATTGCTTCGCCGCTGCAATCAAGAGCGCGGTGTGACATTTTTTATAATGACGGTGTCTTAGCGGCAAAAGAGTTTAGCATCTTTACCAGAGATGACTTTATAAAATCAATATGTATCAGCCTTGCGTGAAGCAAACTTGTATTCAGATATTCCAAGAGAAACCATGTTCCCATTCATAACATTAACTGATGGCGTTGTTACCCTGCGTCCCTTTGAATTTGGCGAGGACAACGACTTGCTCAAAGCTGTGCAGGAATCGATCCCCGAGTTGCAACCGTGGATGTCGTGGGCAAATGAAAGATACACAAGTGAAACCGCGCTCAACTTTATTGCACTGACACGAACCTATTGGTCAAACGGGTCACTGTACGCATTTGCAATTACCGATGCGAAAACCGGCGCACTGATTGGCGGCTGTAGTTTAAGCCACATCCACCCGGTCTACCATTTTTGCAACCTCGGTTATTGGGTACGCACTTCGCGGCAGAGGGAAGGACTTGCCGGACGCGCGGCACAGTTGGCGGCGCGCTTCGCATTTGAAAAAGTTAAGTTGATCCGCGCGGAGGTTGTCATTGCGGTCGGGAACGAACCGAGCAAACGCGTTGCAGAAAAGATCGGCGCACACTACGAGGGGATTTCGCTCAACCGGATGGTGATGGGGGCACAGGTTTGCGATGCACACATGTTTTCGCTTCTTCCCTCTGACTTTGGGCTGGTTGCGCGACTATAATTGAGTCTATGCCTGAAATTTCCCTTCTCTTCCTCGGTAAAGCCGAAGACCCCGATTGCGCGCGCGCGCTGGAGTATTGCCAGAGCCATTTTTCAAATGTGACATATTGTCTCGGCAAATGGGGCGACCCATTGCCTGAGAATATCCGCAACTGGCGTGGAGATTACATCATCTCCTACCTTTCGCGCTGGGTTGTCTCTGAAGAATTATTGAATCGCGCAAAAATAGCCGCCATTAATTTCCACCCTGCCTCGCCTGAATATCCTGGTATTGGTTGTAATAATTTCGCCTTGTACGAAGACGCAAAAGAATATGGCGCGACCTGTCATCACATGGCGGGCAAAGTAGACACGGGTAAAATCATCAAAGTTAGGCGCTTCCCAGTCTACCCCGAAGATGGCGTGGACGAGTTGATAAAGCGGACGTACGAGAATCAAATGGTGTTGTTTTTTGAGATCGCGCAGATCATGGCTGAGGGAAAAGACCTCCCAACTTCCAGCGAAAAGTGGACGCGTCCGCCATTCTCGCGCAAACAATTCAACGAGCTATTCAAGATTACCGCAGATATGAGTCAAGATGAGATTGCACGGCGCGTGCGCGCGATTAGTTATAAACACTGGCAGCCTTATATCGAATTGGGCGAGTTCCGGTTTGAATACAAACCTAAAAAGCAGAGCAACTAAACTACGGCTGGGTTGACAAGGAATTATTTTTATGGCTTATTTGAAACGCGAATTTCACGAATGGGCGAATTCCTCGAATTTTTGAGAACTTATTCGCGCTATTTGAAAATTCGTACCATTCGTGTTAAAGGTTCTTGATTTTGAGAAAGCCAGGGTAACACTGAATAAATTGGACTTGGCTTTGTTCGGCAAAAGTAATATCATAATTATTGGCAGATTTGTGGAGCAAGGAAACGGTAGGCGGCTTCTATAAATAATCCTGACTGCCGTGCTGGTTCTTGTGGAAAATATCATGATTGATATTCAGAAGATTCAAACATTTCTTTATGCGGCTGAAAACTCAAGCCTGTCCGAAGCGGCAAAACAATTGCATCTCAGCCAGCCGGCGGTAAGTCATCAGATCAAATTGCTTGAGCAGGAACTGGGGGAAAAACTTTTCATTCGTACCAACACCGGTCTTAAGATCACAGAAGCGGGTCAGTTGTTATTACCCTGGGCGCGCCGCCTGTTGCACGACATGGACGACCTGAAAGACATGATGGCATCTTTGCAGGATATGGTTGTCGGGGAGTTGCGCATTGCGTGTAGTACATCCATTGGTAAATACGTTCTGCCTCAATTGGCATCCCGCTTTTGCTTGCGCTATCCAGGAATTAAAGTTTGTATTCTGACATGCAGACCAGAAAATACAGCCCTGAAACTATTGGAGGGAGCGGCACATCTTGGCATTGTCAGCACAGAGATGAACGACAAGGGATTGGAATCTCAAGAGTTTTTCCGTGACACAATTGAACTGGTTGTCCCCGCAAATCACCGTTGGGCTGAGAGATCATCCATTGAGCCGGCTGATATCATTCGTGAACCGTTATTTCTCAGAGAGGAAACTTCGGGCACGCGGTGGATTATGCTGTCTGAACTTTCAAAATTTGATATTAGTCTTGAGGATTTAAATATCTTTATGGAAATAGGCAACGCGGAAGGGATCATGGAAGCCGTCTCAGCCGGTTATGGCGTCTCTTTCATTTCTGACCTGGCAAGCAGGCATCATCGAGAACTGGGTCGGGTGGTGAGCCTACCCGTGGATGGGCTTAATATGCAACGCACCACCTACATGGTACGCAAACGAATCAGCGCCCCGCACCGCCCAAGAGATGTGTTTTGGGGATTCATCCATGCTCCAGAAAATCAAGACCTGCTGCGAAACCCTGCCTAATCTGATAATTGGTTACTGTGGCTGGCAGGTTATGCCTCCTGTTGAGTTGGATCCATCAGACAACTGGTCATAAAGAAACTGAAGATAAAACTGCAAACCCAACAACCGCCCCAAAAGAATGGGGTTGTGTTGATGGTTATGACGCCGGCTAACAATAGAGTCGGTATCAGGATAGATCCAAACAGCAAAGCCAGTCCGATGGATTTCGCGACAGCAGGATGCTTTCCAAACAGGTACTGACAGATGGATGTACTCCTATTTTTTGTAGCAAAACCAAGCAATGCTCCGAGAAGCGCTCCGGTGAATAATGTGACAGACATAATCATCCTCCTTAGGTAGGGATCATCCCCACCTAACACCAGAATTATCTGGCATAAACCTCACTTTAAATAATAACCACCTGGCGTGGAAATTGACAGTGATGAGTGTCATCCCTGTCAATCTAGTGATTTATAACTGGATATAAAAATAATTGATGACAAAAAAGACTCCCAGTTGGGAGTCTTTTTTTGCTGTGAGGAGTATCTGGGAATTTCTCTACTTTTCCTTTTCCCCGCTTACTTTTATCCAGGTCTGTTTCATCACCAGCGCATCTTCTTCCATGATGGGACTTTCACACATGATGCGGCCGGCACAGCCGAATTTATTCAGGGCTTTGAATAACGCTTTCATGTCCAAATCTGCATCGGCGAGCTTGAGGTGATTTTTCTCGCCCTTTGGTCCATATTCAATTCCTGAGAGATGGATATGCAAATGCTTGAGAGCTTTTTCACCCAATTCACGTCCATAGAAATCCAAAAGCCGTGACCATTCATCGTAGGTGTTCATCGTGCCGTCGCCGGGGCGGGCGTGTAAATGGGCAAAGTCGAGGCAGGGCTGAACCATGTTCATGGCTTTACTCATTGCAACAGCATCTTCAAATGAACCGAGCATGGCTGATTTTCCCATCGTTTCAGGGCGAAGCGTCACCATGTCACCATTCGTTTTTAGTTCATCCACACAGCCTTGTAAACGAGGAATGGCGATCTTCAATACTTCAAGTGGTT
>CAMCQT010000115.1 GCA_945877125.1 Candidatus Brevifilum fermentans
GGTCATGGGTGAGCCTCCTTTATTTGTATTTATTATGCCACAAATTTGGTTTGATGAGTAAAGCAAAAAATTAGGCTCTTCCGTTTCTGGTTGAATTCATCCACAGATGATGCAGATTTCACCAATTTTTCAAAATCAAATCTGCACAATCTGTGAAATCTGTGGATAGATTTTTGCTCTTTTCTGTATTTATGTCTGGTTTACCAATTCCACTTTTACGGCGGTTACTTTGTACTCAGGGATTTTCGCAACGGGGTCGAGCACAGCCTGTGTTAATTCATTTGCTGAGGCATTTGGGAAATGGAAGTTGGCGTACACCATGCCGGGCGGAACGCGGTCTGTGACCCATGCCTGCGCTTCAATGTGTCCGCGGCGTGAAGTGACGCGCACAAATTGATTTTCCGCGAGTCCCCATTTCTCGGCGTCGTTCGGGTTTACTTCGATCAGCGCCTGCCCGTAGACCTGCATCAGACCTTCTGCGCGGCGCGTCATTTGTCCGCCGTGCCAGTGGTACAGCACGCGGCCGGTGCTCATAATCATTGGGTAATCATCGTCTGGTTTTTCGGCGGGCGGCACATGGTCAATGGGCATGAACTTGCCTTTGCCGCGCGTGAATTGTTGGGTGTGTAAAATTGGTGTGCCCGGGTGGTCGAGGGTTGGGCACGGCCATTGCAGGCGTTCGCCGGCTTCAAGGCGCGCATGGGTGATGCCGCCATAGGATGCGGTCAGCGCGTTGATCTCTGCCATGATTTCAGACGTGTTGGAATACTCCCAGCCAGAAAAAAGCGCTTCGGACGGGACCCGATTCAGGGTGCTGGACAAGATGCGTTTGGCTAATTCCGCAGTGATCCACCAATCATCCTGCGCATCGCCTAGTTTTGGAATTGCCTGGTGTACCATCTGCACGCGCCGCTCGGTGTTTGTGACTGTGCCGGTTTTTTCCGCGAAGGTAACTCCGGGCAAAAGCACGTCTGCGTACGCCGCGGTTTCAGAGGGGAAGATTTCCTGCAAGACGAGGAAGTCGATGGATGCAAAACAGTGGCGGATGTGTTTCGTGTCTGGGTCAGACATGACAGGGTCTTCGCCGAGGACGTACAGTGCGTGCGTTTTGCCTTCGAGAATGCCGGGTACCATTTCGGTGACGGTCAAGCCGACTTTGGTGCTGCTGGTTGTGCCCCAAGCTTTTTCAAATTTGGCGTGGGCTTCGTCGCTCGTAACGGGTTGATAGGCAGTGTAGACATTCGGCAAGCCGCCCATGTCACATGCCCCTTGCACGTTGTTTTGCCCGCGCAATGGGTTGACTCCGCCGCCTGCTTTGCCCATGTTGCCGAGCAGCATTTGCAGGTTTGCGAGATCCATCACGTTGCGCACGCCGACGATATGCTGTGTGATGCCCATTGCCCAGATCACAGCCATCGGTGAGTTTTTGGCGAGGATTTCTGCGGCTTCGTATAATTTTTCAACGGGCACGTTTGTGGTTTTGGCAACCGCATCAGGCGGATAGTTCATCACAGTGGCTTTGAATTCATCAAAGTTTTCTGTGCGTTCTTCGATGAAGGTTTTGTCTTCCCATCCTTTTTCAAAGATGATGTACATCAGCCCGTTGAGCAGGGCAATGTCTGTGCCGGGCCTGTGGCGCAGATGAAGCGTGGCAAATTCAGTGATGTCAATTTTGCGTGGATCAGCCACGACCAGTTTGGCTCCGCGCTTGCGTACTGCCTGACGGAGCATCGCCCCGAAAACTGGATGCTGCTCTGTTGTATTTGAGCCAATGATGAAGAAGGACTTCGCCTGCTTTGCTACATCGTCCATTGAGTTGGACATGGCTCCCGAACCGAAGGAGGCGGCCAGACCGGCCACCGTGCTGGAGTGTCAGAGGCGGGCGCAATGGTCAATGTTGTTGGTGCCAATGACCTGTCGCGCAAACTTGTTCATCAGATAATTTTCTTCGTTCAGGCATTTTGCCGAAGTCAGCACGCCGATGGTGTCTGCGCCAAATTCGTTTTTGATTTTGAGTAACTTTTGTGAAGTGATATTAAGCGCAGTGTCCCAGTCGGTTTCGACCCAATCCCAGGCTGAACCGTTTGTCTCTTTCTTTTTGCCTTCCAGTAAATAACGGCGCACTTGTGGTTTTACGAGCCGCTCCGCGTGATGTACAAAGTCGTAGCCATAACGACCCTTCACACATAAATGATTCCCGTTGACTGGCGCCTTCTCTGTTGAGGTGACTCGGATTATTTTATTGTCTTTTACATTCAATTCAAGTTGACAGCCCACGCCGCAATAAGCGCAGGTGGTCAGCACAACTTTATCGGGTACGCCTGCACCCATGGACATTTTATTGTCCAATGCACCGGTGGGACAGTACGCAACGCACGCTCCGCAGGATTCACAGCGCGCGTCGAGCATGTCCGTATCTATTCCGGGAACTGGATGTGTGTTAATTCCTCTTTCAGCCATGTTCCAGACAAATCGTCCCTGAATATCCGCACAGGCGCGGACACAGCGCGTACATTGGATGCATTTATTCAAGTCCACCCAAACGAAAGGATTGGCGTCGCTGTTAACCTGATAACGCGGCTTGTTCGACATGCTTGTTTTTACATCCAAGCCGTAGTGATTGACCCAATGCATGAGTTGGGTCTCCTGTTTTTGTCCATTTGCATATCCGTCATCGTAATAGTCAGACATGAGCATTTGAAGGATTGTCTTGCGGCTTTTTTCGATTTCAGGGCTATGGGTGTTGACATCCATGCCTTCGCTGACCGGCATAGTACAGGATGCCATCGGAGTGCGCCAGCCTTTTATGTCCACCACACACAGGCGGCACCCGCCGTACGCCTCAAGGTCTGGATGATCGCACAAGGTGGGGATGGTGACGCCTGCGTTTTGTGCGGCTTGGAGCACGGTCATCCCTTCGGTTGCTTGAATTTCTTTTCCGTTTAATTTGAGAGTAACCATAAAAATTCCTTGGATTATCAGGCATTACTTTGGGGTACAGTAAAAAAATATTCACCACTGAGTTACCGAGTTTTCTTTCTTGTTTTTCCCAGTGTCTCCATGCCTTTGTGGCGAAGTATTTTTGTTTTTAGTCAGTTATTCTCTACCTAATATTTCATAAATTGATGTCGTATTTTTCAACGTATTTTATGGCTGATAACGCGGGATACTTTGGACGGGTTCTTCGCCCAACTCTTCTTCAATGTTGCCGATCTGTCTCAGCAGTTCGAGCGTTTCCAGCGCTTCCGATTCGCTCAGCACGCTGATCGCAAACCCAACATGGATGATGCAATACTCGCCAACTTGCGCTTCGGGCACATACTCCAAACAGGCTTCACGAAAAATTCCGCCGAAGTCTACTTTCGCCATGTGCAGTCCGCCTTTTTCGTATGTTCCAACAATTTTTCCAGGTACGCCTAAACACATTTTATCCTCGCATTTTTGTCGCCGCGATGACCGCCTGTCCCAGTGACAGCCCGCCGTCATTCGTCGGCACTTCTTGATGTATGTATACTTTGAAACCATCGTTTCTTAATAGTGATAAAGTACGTCCTAATAGGGTGATATTCTGCCAGACTCCGCCCGACAAAGCCACCTCATTAATTCCTGTTTCAGATTTTATTTTCAGGCAAATTTCGCGCACCGACTCAGCCAGCCCATTGTGAAATCTAGCGGATATTTTTGGAATGGATACGCCCGCCATCACATCCTTGACCAACGACTCAACCACGCTTCGCACCTCAACCCGATTCTGATTCAGTCCGAAGGAGTATTTTCCCGCCTCAGCAGAATCTGCTAACGCCTCGAACTCAATCGCCGCCTGCCCCTCGTAGTTGACCTTCTGCCGTACGCCAGCTAGCGCCGCTGCCGCATCAAACAACCGTCCCATCGAAGAGGTCATGGGTGTGTTGATTTTTCGCTCCAGCTGTGCGCGCAAAATCGTTTGGTCTTGAGCGCAGAATTCAGCCACCGAATCAAGCCGTTCATCCCATTCCAAACCGAGCGACCAGAGCAAAGCCAGTGCAGTCCGCGCAGGTTTCTTAATCGCCGCATCACCGCCAGGCAATGGGAAATATTCCAAGTGAAACGCCCGCTGATACGATTTGTAATCTGCGATCAAAATCTCGCCGCCCCAAATTGCACCGTCATCGCCATAGCCTGTCCCATCAAATGAGACTCCGATCACGGGGCGCGAGCCGTCCAATCCATGCTCCGCCATGCAGGCGGCAATGTGCGCGTGGTGGTGTTGAACGGCGACAGTGGGTATGCCTTCCCGTTCTGCCCTTTCTAGCGCGTAGCGCGTAGCTAGGTAGTTGGGGTGCAGGTCGTGGGCAATGGCTTCTGGCTTCACGCGGAATAATTTCTCAAAATGCTCCACGCCCTGCTCAAAGGATTGCAGCGTTTCATAATTTTCCATGTCGCCAATGTGGTGACTCAAAAACGCATAATTTTTATTCGTGATGCAAAACGTATTTTTCAACTCCGAGCCAGTTGCCAATATTTGCGGAACATCGAAGGGAAGTTTGACGGGGAAGGGGGAGTAGCCGCGCGAGCGACGGATGGGGTAAATGACTGGTAATTGGTAATTAGTAATTGGTAATTGGTCGCTAAACGCTCGTACCACCGAATCATCACATCGAATATGAATGTCGCGGTTGTGCATGAGGAAGGCGTCTGCCAGTTTGGACAATCGCTTTCGCGCGTCGTCGTTGTCGGTAGCGATGGGTTCTTCGGAGAGGTTGCCGCTGGTTAGAACTAAAGGATGAAGGATGAAGGGTGAAGGATGAAGAGAACCAAAGAAAAGCAAGTAATGCAAGGGTGTGTAGGGGAGCATCACGCCGAGCCAGTCTTGTTTGGGCGAGACTTCTTCGACGATGGTTGATTCGGGTTTCTTTTTCAGCAAGACAATTGGGTGGGCAGCGGATTGGAGCAATTCGCGTTCTGCGTCGCTGACATGGCAATGCTGTTCGATGGTTTCGATATCGGGCATCATCAGCGCGAAGGGTTTGTCCACGCGCAGTTTTCGGTTGCGGAGTTCGGTCACAGCTTGTGCGTTCGTTGCGTCACATGCCAAATGAAATCCGCCGAGTCCTTTGATTGCAAGGATTTTTCCGCTTTTCAATAATTGCTGTGTTTCTCGAATTGCATCATCATTCTGCATTCTGCATTCTGCATTCTGCATTTCAAGCCACACTTGCGGGCCGCAAACAGGGCAAGCCACAGGCTGGGCATGAAACCTTCTGTCTGTTGGGTTTTTGTATTCGCGCTCACAGTCAGGACACATGGGGAAATTTGCCATCGTGGTTTTTGGGCGGTCATACGGGATGTCTTTTATGATGGTGAAGCGTGGTCCGCAGTTGGTGCAGTTGATGAAGGGGTAGCGATAACGGCGGTCATTGGGGTCGAGCATTTCGCGCAGGCAGTCGGGGCAGATGGAGACATCTGGTGAGATAGGCTGGAACGCGCCTGCGACTGATTCAGAGTGGAGAATGTCGAAGGAAGTGAATCCGTTTGCAGGGCGGAAGGAGGCGGAGAATTCATCTATGCGGGAAAGTGTTGGGGCGTCGTCTCGTAATTGGCGGACGAATAAATCCAGGGCGTCTTGATCCCCATCCACTTCTATTTCAACGCCTGCGGAGGTGTTCTTGACCCAGCCGTTGAGTTGGAGGCGCGTGGCAAGGTTATAAACAAAGGGTCGGAAGCCGACCCCTTGTACGATGCCTGTGATGTGAACATGCAGACCTTGCATGTTATTTTTTTGCATTTTGATTGAGCCATTCCCAGACTAGGTCAACAGCTTGAGGCACAAGGCTTGTGGTTTCTTCAGAAAGCTGGCGGGTAAAAAGAAAACGATGCCCGAGCACAGAAAGCAGGGTGGCTTCTGGTTTGCTTTTATAAATTGTTTCGCAAATGGATATAAGTGATTGAGGTGTGAGGTGGTGCGTAAATGGGGATCGCTGGAAATCGCTTTCTACGTTGATGAGCCGCACTGGTTCGGGAATGTTGCCGGTGTGGGCGTCTACAAAACAGATGTAGTCATAGGCGGCAATTTCTTCGACCATTTCGGGGGTTAGTTGCAGGTAAAAAGCAAAATCTACCTGTGAGTTTTGTGGGAATTCGTCTTCATAGGAGGCGGGGGCGGGTAGTCCCATTTTTATGGTAAGTGCGCGCAAAATGTGCCAGGCGACGCCGTCATCTTCACGATCTGGATTTCCATAGCCGAGTAAAAGTGTATGTTTCAATGTGTTTGCCTTTTAGTTTCCTATTGTACATCCAAAATAAAACAAGACGCTGATCCCGCAGATTTTTCCTTTCCATCAGCGGGGTCAGCGTCTTGCATGTAACTTTTATGTTCGAACGATTAATCCCGTTGCATTAATTGGCGCAGAGTGCCGTCAGGATTTAACACTTCCACCTGGATGGGCATTTGTCCGACCGCATGGGTGGAGCAGGAAAGGCACGGGTCATAGGCGCGGATGGCTGCTTCGACGCGATTCAACATGCCTTCGTGAATTTCCGGTCCTTTCACGTAGGTTTTTGCCACGCTGTCAACGGCGTTGCTCATTGCCCAGTTGTTGTGCCCAGTGGATACGATCAAGTTCACTTTGAGCAGTTTGCCGTCTTCATCGGCGGTGTAGTCGTGGATGAGTGTTCCGCGCGGAGCTTCAATTACGCCCACGCCGTGTCCGGTGTAATTTTTGTGGGTGTTGAGAATGTCGGTGCTGAGAATATCTGGGTCGTCACATAACACGCGCACACGCTCGGTGGCAAATAAAGCTTCGATCAGGCGGGCGTAATGGTAGTACAGTGTGTTTTCAACTGGCTTGCCATTGTTGAGACTCTTGAATATTTTGAGTTCGTCATTTGCCAGCGGAGTATCGATTTTTTCAGCAAGGTTGAGGCGCCCAAGCGGACCGACGCGGTAAACGCCATCGGGGTATCCCATCTTTTTGTAAAACGGGAACTTGAGATAGGACCAAGGTTCGACATGCTCTTGAATGATGTCCAGATAATCGGCAACCTGGAAGCGTTCCATTTCCTTGCCTTCGCGGCTGATTAAGCGGATGTCACCATCGTAGAGTTCCAATCCGTTTTCAGGTGTAGTCAACCCGAAGTAACCTGTTGGGAACACGGCGAATTTATTGATATCCTCCATATTCTTTTCAGCCCAGTCTTTCATGATCTGCAAGCCGACTTGGAGGGTTTCAATCGCTGTGTCCACGCCTTTTAAGATGTTGTCACGTTCCTGGCTGGTGAGGGATTTATTTACGCCGCCCGGCAAAGCGAAGACGGGATGAATTTTTCTTCCGCCCAGGGTTTTGATAATTTCCTGACCGAACTTACGCAGCATCACGGCTTTAACGGTCAATCCAGGATTTGCGCCGACCAAACCAACTACGCTGCGTATTTCGGGGTCAGCATCGAAGCCAAGCAATAGGTCGGGGCCGGCAAGTTCGAAGAAGTGCATCCCGTGGCTTTGTACGATTTGTCCCATGTGCATCAACTCGCGCAGGAGATTGGCAGGGCGGGGCGGGGTCTGACCGGTGAGAGCGTCACTCGCTTTGGCTGCGGCGAGGTGATGGCTTACCGGACAAATGCCGCAAATACGCGGGGTGATTTCGGGCATTTCAAAATACAAACGCCCTTCGCAGAATTTTTCAAAACCGCGGAATTCGTTGACGTGCATGTAGGCGTGGTCAACGGTATTGTCTTCCTTCATGTGGATGGTAACTTTCGCGTGACCTTCAATACGGGTAACAGGTTCAATCGTTATTTTTTGTGCTGTCATTGTGACCTCCGGTAAGTGCTAAATACGGAATGAAGAATGCAGAGTGGAGAATGAGAAATGAAGAATAAAAAATTCTGCATTCTGCATTCATCCTTCATCATTTGTCCTAATGCCAATGTAGTAACTCGTCTTTTAATTCCGGTTTTCGTCCCTGTGCCAGTTCGGCAAGGACATAGAAGATGACATCCGCGTCGGGCGGGCAGCCGGGCACGTTGTAATCTACGGGAACAACCTCGTGGACGGCACGTACTTTGGTCATGGTTGCCAGTTCTGGGTCATTGGGAATTTGACTGCCGGGTTCGTTGCTGTCGGCATCTACATAAGCTTGCTTGAGCGCCGCTTCTACGCCGCAGAAGTTCCGCATGGCTGGCACGCCTCCAAATACGGCGCAATCTCCCAGCGCCACTAGAATTTTGGCGCGTTTTCGCATTTTGATGGCAACCTCTTCGTTGGCGGTGTTATTAATGCCGCCTTCCAGGATACCCACATCCACACCGCTTTCATCAGGTTCTTTCATATCAGTGATCGGTGAGGAGCGAAGTTCCACCAGTTCGAGCACTTTTAAAATGCGCTCATCCATGTCAAGCAGGGACATATGGCATCCAGCACAACCACAAATCCAATCAGAAGATACTTTAGGTTTATTCATAGGATACTCTCCTTCACCATTAATTCAATGACACACTAGATTTGCGCTCTAGGATGGCTTCTTGCCAATCACTTTCCAGCGCCATATTTGCGCGCTTGGCAACTTCACTGAATACAGCCATGTTATCGCGCACGTTTTCGGGTGCAGTAAGCACTTGTTGTGCTTTTTGCATGTGTCCGTCAAGGTTGATGTAATGGCCTTCCTGTTCAGACCAGATGGTGACAGGGAGGACGACATCAGCTTTCTCGGTGAGGTCAGATTCGTAACAGGCTTGCGCCACAAGATAAGGCGCTTTGGAAACCCGCTCGATCAGTGACTTGGATGCGTAGTCATCACCCAAAGCAACGTAGACCGCTTTCTGTCCGTTTAGCTTGAAGGCTGTGTCCAGTCCCAGCAGGCTGGCTGCCAGACTGTTCGCTTCGCCCTTGACCGAGATCAATCCAAGGCGTTCGCTGTCCACTGCGCCGATCAAAACTGCCAGACGATATATTTCTTCGACGAGATTCTCATCGCGCTGAGCGGTGATGCCTTTGCCGAAAATAATAACTGGAGTAATGGAACGCGCCAGTGTTTGCGCTGTCTGGCTGAGTTGCTCGCGAGAGGCACCTGTGGCGCTGACAGCCTGCTCGATGAGCAAATCAGCGTCAGCAATCGTCATGGGTGAGCGCCCCAAACCTTCTTTGACGATGATCGCCTGAAATCCTTTGATGAGCGCCATATCAGAACCTGGCTTGGTTGTTATTGTCGTGCTTGCCAGATAATCCAGTTCGCTGGTATCGGGTCCAATATTGATCAGACGGGTTCCCTTGGGCAGGTTTCGTTTGAACATGGAGCCGACAACCATGTGACTGCGGTTGACATTTGCGCCAATGCATAGAACGGTATCGGCGCTGCGCAAGACCTCGAGTTTCCCTTCGAAGGCTCCATTTTTCTCTGCGAAACTGCTGGTGGCCGCTGTGGGTATGCCTTCTTCTGTGCTGGTGACCAGAGCGCCCTGGAACTTGTCTGCGAATAATTCTTTGAACATTGCCAATGCTTCAACTGGCAGGCGGGTGGATGCGATTGCCGCAATGCCATTTTTATCACCGGCAAGCGGTTGCAATTTATCTGTCAGGGCGCTCAGGGCTTCTTCCCAGGAAACAGGTTCGAGTTTGCCGTTTTTTCGCATTTGAGGAGTTGTGATGCGCTTGCGGGATTCGGCTGTTGGGTGATAACGTCCGTGTTCGCATAACAGCCCGTGGTTAACTGCGCCGTCAAAATCGCCTTCGATACGCACAATATGGTTATTGCGTATCATGATATTGACCGAACATCCTACTGAACAACCCACGCAAACCGACTTGATTTGCTCAAAGTCTTTCACATGTCCCAGATAGGCGCTTCCTCGGTCTATCAACGCGCCGGTGGGACAAACTTGAACGCACATGCCGCATTTGATGCAGGTGCTTTCGCCCAACGGGACGTCTGTATCGGCGACGATGGTGCTGGCCGCACCGCGCTCAGCAACTGAAAGGGTGAAATTGCCCGTCAATTCAGCGCAGGCACGCACACAGCGGCGGCACAAGATACAGCGATTATTATCCAGAATAAAATATGGATGTGAGCTATCAACCTTAAAGTTGTTCCAGCCTGGTTGAATGGGCCAATGCGTCATATCTTCGTCATAAGCGGCGTTTTGAAATTCGCAATCGCCGCCGCTCACCTGACAGAATGGGCAGAAGTGATTTCTCTCGCTAAAGAGCATCGAAAGAATAAATTCGCGCGATTTCTTGATCGCCTCGGTCTCTGTATGCACTACCATCCCCTCGCTTACGGGTAATGTGCATGCAGCCATAGGTACACGCCATTTTTCAACGTCTACAATACATAGTCGGCATCCACCATAGGGAGTCAATTCTTTATGGTCGCATAGTGTTGGGATGTGTATCCCGGCCATCTGTGCGGCGCGCAAGATCGTTGTTCCTTCGGCAACCTCGATCTTTTTTTCGTTTATCGTTATTTGCACCATAAGTTCCTCTGTAATTTCGCTGCTCAACGTGCCAGTTTCTATTGTTGGGTTTCACGGTTCCAATTGGAAGTGAAAAATAAATTACACTTTTTCATTCTCTTTTGACAATTCGCATACGCCTGTTGGGCAAGTCCCTAGTCGAATATGCGCCTCCACTTCTGTACGGAAATGCTTGAGCATGTCGCGGATCGGAACTGTGGCGGTTTGTCCAAGCCCACAATTGGAAGCGCGTTCCATTTCAAGTATCAGGTCTGGTAATGTGTCCAACTCTTCCAGTGTTCCCTGTCCCTGTGAGATGCGTTCCACGATTTCATATATGCGTTGTGTGCCAATACGACAGGGTGTGCATTTGCCACAAGACTCAAAGCGGAAGAATTGCAAAAGGACTTTGACAAGATCCACGATGCAGGTATGTTGGTCGCAGATCAGTAACGCGCCTGAACCGAGCGAGACACCCGCTTTACGGAAGGATTCAAAATCCATTGGGGTATCTTGCAAAACAGCGGGGATTATGGAGCCGCTGCTCCCGCCCGTTTGTGCTAGTTTGAGGGTACTGCCTGGTTTCATGCCTTTGGCGTAGATGTTGATGACCTCGCGCAAGGTAATTCCCATTGGAACTTCGATCACACCGCTGAAATTGACATTGCCCATGATGGTGTAAACTTTTGTGCCTGGGCTGGAGGGCGTACCAAGTGATCTGTACCATTCTGCGCCATTTCGCAAGATCGGGGGAATATTTGCGAGGGTCTCAACATTATTGACTAATGTTGGCTTGTTCCATAATCCATTGGTGACTGGGTAGGGCGGTCTTGAACGTGGTTCGCCGCGCTTGCCTTCGAGAGATTCAAGAAGGGCGGTTTCTTCGCCGCAGACGTAAGCGCCCGCACCGGCATGAACATGGATGTTGAAGTTGAATTCTGTGCCAAAGATGTTGTTACCGAGGAAGCCGAATTCTTTTGCCTGAAGGATGGCTTTTTCCAGGCGGCGAAACGCGAGCCCGTACTCACCACGAATATAAATGTATCCTTCATCCGCGCCGACTGCGTACCCGGCAATTGCCATTGCTTCAATAATAAGATGCGGGTCACCTTCAAGCACAATGCGATCTTTGAACGTGCCCGGCTCGCTTTCATCTGCATTGCAGACAATATATTTTTTCTCGCCTTGGGCAGCATGCACGAAGCGCCATTTGCGTCCACTGGGGAAGCCCGCACCGCCGCGTCCCTGCAAGCCTGATTTTTCAACGACGTCAATTACATCCTCAGGCTTCATTTCACTTAGTACTTTTCCAAGGGCTTCGTAGCCATTGGCTGCAATAAATTCTTCAATGTTTTCAGGGTCAATGCGTCCTGCGCGTTCCAACACAACGCGGTGTTCGGCAGGGTTGTATCCTTTATGAGAACGGAGCCAGCCGATCTGCCCGGTCAACATTTTTGGAGGAGCAAGCAGGTCTTCTACGACGCGCCCCTTATATAAATGTTCCTCCACCAGATAGCGCACATCCGATGTTTTTACAGGTCCATACACAACAGCGTCGGGATATACAATGACCAGAGGGAGAATGTTTGAGCGGTTTACATCTGAAACAGTGGAGACATCCACTTCATCCTGTAAACCGTAGGCAGCCAGTGATTCATTCAAGTGCTGAATAATTTCATTCGCGCCTAACCGGATGCTTTCAGGATCGTTGGAGACCAATATCATGGAGCGTTTTGTATTCATGATGGCTTCCTATTCGTAACGGTTCAAAATATCTGGAATTTGTGCAGGGGTGACATTGCCGTACATGTCATCGTCAACCAGTAGAACAGGTCCCACACTGCATAGCCCCAAACAGGAAGTGGTTACAAGTGTCCACTTGGAATCGGGGGTCGTTTCGCCATTGTTTAAGTTGAGTTCTTCCCTCAACGCATCCCAAATGGCTTTACCGCCGACTACATGACATGGCGCATTTTCGCAAAACTTGATGACATGCCGCCCACGTGGCTTGGTTGAAAGCATGTCGTAAAAGCTTGCCAGCGTATAAAGCTGACTTTCTGCGACATATATCTGCTCGGCTGGGTCGTGAAGCTGCTTGCGTACTTCACGAAAAGCCGTGCCAGGGATATACCCGAATACGTGATTGATCTCGCTGAGAATTGGTATCAGACCATCGTGCTTTTTGCCGTGCTTTTCTATTGCCGCTTGAACTACCGCGGCCACATCAAAATCAACTGTTAATGCGGACATCGTTCCTCCAATTAAGCTTTTTTCTTGATTTTGTATTTTTAAGCGTAGCCATTCTTCTCTGTAGCACTAAGTGTCAAACGTCATCGTTGTCTTTGTTGTAAATCACGAATGGGTAAATCTAGGATTGAATGTCAATTGCATTAAAGTTGCAGACTTGCACGCAGATTCCGCAGCGGATGCAGGCTTTGGGGTCGATGTAATGCACCTGACGCCGCTCGCCGCTGATGGCTTCCACCGGGCAGTTTCTTGCGCAGACAGTACAGCCCGTGCAGCTTGCTTCCTGTATCTCAAAACGGATCAATGAGCGACAGACTTTTGAGGGGCAGCGCTTTTCGTAGATATGCGCTTCATATTCGTGGCGGAAATGCTTGAGCGTGCTGACGACTGGGTTGGGCGCGCCCTGCCCAAGTCCGCATAGGCTGTTTCGTGAAATTTCATGACACAGGGTTTCAAGCTTTTCAATGTCGCCAGCTTCACCTAATCCGTCGCAAATTTTTTGCAGCAGTTCAAGGATGCGGCGTGTTCCGACGCGGCACGGAGTGCATTTTCCACAGGACTCAGCTTGCGTAAAGTCCATGAAGAAGCGGGCAATATCCACCATGCAGGAGTTCTCATCCATGACTACGAGACCACCAGAACCCATCATCGAGCCGGCCTGAGTCAGCGCTTCGTAATCCAGCGGCAGGTCAAGATGTTCCTCAGTCAGACATCCGCCCATGGGTCCACCGGTTTGCACGGCTTTGAACTTTTTGCCGTCTTTAATTCCACCGGCTACTTCAAAAATGATCTCGCGCAGGGTAATGCCCATTGGAACTTCGATCAAGCCAGGCTTGACCACATTTCCGCCGACAGCAAAAGTCTTTGTGCCTTTGGAGCGTTCCGTCCCCATGCTGGAATACCAAGCTGCGCCTTTTGTAATGATTTGTGGAATGTTGGAATAAGTCTCAACATTATTATTGTTGGTCGGTTTTCCCCACACACCTTTGACCGAAGGAAACGGCGGGCGGGCGCTAGGCTCTCCGCGTTTGCCCATGATCGAAGCCATCAAAGCGGTTTCTTCGCCGCAGACAAATGCGCCTGCGCCGACACGTACTTCCAGATCAAAGGAAAAGTCTGTGCCGAAGATGTTGTTTCCTAGAAAACCAAATTCGCGCGCCTGTGCAATGGCAATGTTGAGAGTCTCAACTGCCACCGGATATTCAGCGCGGCAATAGACATACCCATAACT
>CAMCQT010000116.1 GCA_945877125.1 Candidatus Brevifilum fermentans
TGTGTCTCATGGTGCAGTTAGTTACCCAGAAGATATTCAAATAAAACCTGTCTTTCAACAAATAAATTAACAGTTGGGTTTAATTGATCGTCAAAGAGCTGCCCTGCATGTCCGCTATCATCACTAACGGATGTCCAATGACTTACCGCCACCGCCAAATTGTTCTCCAATATTGTAGTTAATATTTTTCGATAGAGGTCAGTCCTGATTTGTGCTTTTTCCGAATCAGACCCGTCAATATTGTCTATATTAATTTCCAATTCTGTCACATAGACTGGCACTCCATAAGCCTTGATCGTCTTCACCATCTTGTCCATGTTTGGCGGTTCAGAAGCAAAAATATGCATTTGAATGCCAACCCCATCAATTAATCCTTTCGCCTTCAATCTGTTTACGACTTCCAAAGTTCTTGGGGTATTGTTGCTACCATTGGTGTAATCATAGGCAGGGTGATAGTTATCCCCATCGTTGTATATTAGTACAACATTTGGGTCTGTATCCCTGGCAGTTTGAAAGGCAGTTTCTATGTAATCTTCGCCAATAATTGAATTAAATGGATCCGCGTAGGTCCCTTCGTCGGTGGTTTCATTTGCCGCTCTTGATTCATTTACCACCACATAGGCGTCAACATTTCCCTTTAGCGCTTCCATCTGCATTTTTATATGCTCCACCATGATTGATGCCAATTCGTCACGGGATATATCTTTTCTGTTCTTTAGATAAGTGTATTCAAACTCGCCTCTGGGGTCTACAAGTTGACCGCCGATCACAAACATACCTTTTTGTCTTGCTTCTTTTGCAGCGTCAACCACATCAGTGAAATCAGGGTGACCTTCACGCTGCTCCACCACATGCCAATATCCATCATTTAGAAATGCCGAATTGAATTCTTCCCCCAATAGTTCATCTACTTCGGCGCTCTTGCTCAAATTAAAGGGATTCGAAAACTGCGCTCCAAAATATTTAAATACATCATCAGGCTTTGCTCCCAGATCTATCATTTTTCTTGAGGTCAGTTCTTCCCATTGTCCTTTTCCCTCCCTCATTGCCAGTGGGACATCGTTGATCAGGAAGAATAGATATTCGATCCCGGCAATTTCCTTTACCCGAATAAAGGCTTCGGAATTCTTGCGGATTGCGTCGGTTAACTGGCTGGTGTCCATTTCCACGTCGTTGACTGTGATTTTCCCGCCAAAGGCATGCACATAACCCTCAACCCACTTTGACAGATCTTTTGCATCTCCTAAATTTTCAGGCGTAAGTGTTGGAGTAATCGTTGGGGTCAATGGGACAGGCGTTAGCGTAGCTGTTGGAATGACTGTTTCTGTTGACGGAACCTGTGTAGCCGCTGGCGCACAAGAAACTAACACACTGGCGATAAGAACTATGGTGACAAGCGCTCTGGTTTTCATTTTATATGTCCTTGTGTGATTTTGACGGGAAACGATCCGCTAATTTCATTTATCCATTAGATGAGTGTAGAAAGTGCTGACCAGGAGGTAATAAGCTGCTTTGGGCTGTTGGTTGTAATCCAAAATCATGGCGTGTGTTTCTGGAAATTCCGAGTAACGCCAGAACGAGAAGCGGTCACTTAGCCCTCCCAATCCGAACCACGGGATTCCCAGATCAAGATAGACTTGCAAGGTTTGTTGGTAGATCAAAGCCTGGGCTGCAACAGGATTGGCGACTTGCACTTCTTTTTGGCTCTGCATCGAAGTCCATGGGAATTCCTCCGATGTCAGCACGGTAACCTCGGGAGCATATATTGAATAGCCTAACTCCTGAACATGTTGTAGTTGAGACCGCATAAATTCCATATCAGGCGGATTGTATATCCAGAAATTGTTTTCAATATCAATTGCATCGATCGGGACGTTTCTATCCTTCAACTCGGTAACTGTTTTGAAAAACACATTATTCCAGTGCGGCTGGGTGGGTCCAAAATCAGAAACCATTTTGTTCAACAAAATATGATCGTCCGTCAAAATTAAAGTAGCATCCGGGCTGGTTTCATGCGCCCATCCATACGCCTTTTCCATGATGTCTACCCCGCCGAGTTGCAGAAATGGGAAGCCCCAACTCTTTTCGGGACCACTGCCGCTGGATAGCCACCCGGTTGCTTCTGTTACCACCAGCCAGGTTTTGACTCTGTCCCGATATTTGATCATGGGCACTTTGAGCATGAACTCAAATAAATTTTCCAGTTGCTCAGGGTTGAACTGCCCCTCAACAATCTCTGCTGGAACGGCGGATGCTGTTGGCAATATCTCGCCAATCCTGACATCCATGTTCAACTCGTCAGCCAGGGCAAGCACTCGGTCAGCTCCTTCCCAGTGATAGGTAAACCCATCCGGCAGAATACCCTGATCCAATTGCTGGTTGACCTGTTCCCAGTTGTCCACCACTTGCTGCCAATCTTTGCCTTTGAAATCGGAGAATAAATGATCGGGGGAAATATCAACGTATAAAACGATCTGCGTCGCATTGTCATTCAGTAATTTCAGCGAATAGGTTGGATCGTCCAGTTCGGAATCATTCGCAATTAGCGGTACAGCAATCCCCATTTTGTTGGCTTCTGCCCAGAAACGTAAGCCCACTTTTTTCCATTGACCATCCTCATTAACCAGGAGCGGATAGTCTCCCTCGAAGGCTTCGCCGCTTTGGGTCGGATCAGGATCGAGATGAACAAATGCCGTGTCAAAAGCCGCTCCATTCAAATCCTTGAAATTTGCGACTTGAACGTCTGAAAACGAGATGGAACGCTCCGCTTCGATAGCGCCTGCAGCACGCATGGCGTTGGTAAAGAGCTTCAGTTCCCGCGCCAATTCAGGCTGTTGTTCCAGTGGGGCATTCGCTGGGATTGCGGGCGCGGGCAAAGGGTCAGTCAGCAAAGCAGGCTCGCCCCAGATCGTGGCATCGCAAGCCATGTCTGCATTTTCACCCGGATCGGTGTGCAGTAGTAATATTTTTCCACCGTGAATATCCAGGTTGACCAACTTTGGCGTGTTGGGATCTGAAGAAGTTGGGGCAGAGACATGTTCACTATAGATCAGTTCGCTATCCAGATAAACCTGGAAAAGCGCTCCATCTGTATCACAAATCATGGATGGGTCGATAAAAATTTCGGACTTGAAGGATCGGTAGGCGCCATTTAATTCGTAGCGTACATTCGATGGCGCGGAAACAAATAAACCGTGTGGATAAGTTTTATCGCCGTTATGAATGACCTGTCCTTCGACCATGCTTCCTTCACTGGCTGGATATTTTCCAATTGCGTATGTCCAGTACCCTACTTTAGCAAGATTGGGCTGCAGGTCAGAAAGATACACCCATTCTGGCTGTGGGCTGGGCGTTGCTGTTGGGCTGGGTGTGCTGGTATTCTCCAACGCGAGGGAGGAGTTTATTGCAGGGAGTGAGACTGGAGTCGGGGAGCAAGAAACCAAAATGATGGCAACCAACAAGACCACAATAAGATTATCTGTTTTCATTTGCACCTCAATTATTGAAGGAATTGCTGTCACGCAGGATTGCCAGCCGCTCAAAAGCCCCGCGCATATCCCGCCGTTTGATTAGACCATAAACATTTATTTTTTGTCAGTCCCATTGTCGAGATGACTACCATCAAAAGTGTATCTGTCTGCGGCTTATGAACCGCCACTCCTTTCCTTTTTTATTACGCCGCTTCCGCATGATCCAACAGCGCAGCAGCCTTCTCTATCTCAGCGTTCCCAGGCGCGCCATATTTGGATGCAGTCTTGACGGAATGACCAAGCATCTTTGCCCGCGTCTCAATGTCTGCGCCAGCGGTGCGAAGCATGAAAGCACAGGTATGACGAAGGACATGCGGGGTAACGATGGATTCCTCGATGCCAGCGTGCCGGGCGGCGTCGGAAACCATATCCTGCACGGCGCGCACCGACAATCTTTTGCCCGTCTCTCCACGCAGACGGACAAACAACGGAAGTTTACTGTCGTTCTCAATCCCCAGTTCCTTGCGCAGATCCAGCCATTCTTGCAGTGCTTTGCGTGCGGGGCGCGGAATGGCTGTGTGCCGCTCGCGCAATCCCTTGCCTTTGCGGATGTGGAGCGATCCGGACTTTTCCTTCAATACGATATCGCCTACATTTAGATTGCAGGTCTCATCCACGCGCGGACCGGCGTACAGCATCAGGAAGACGATGGCGCGGTCGCGCACCAGGCGCTGCTTCGCATCCTCAAGTACGTTCTTTTCCACATCCTCCTTGCGCTTTCGTTTTGGAGTTCGGGACGGCAGCCACGGTTGCTGGAAGGCGGACTCCAGGCGTGAGCGATCACTGTCGCTCAGTCCGCGCGGTTCGGGTTCTGCTTTTTCGGGCAGGCGCAAGCCGTTCGTGGGTTCATGTTCGATGATCTTCTTTTTTTGCAGGTACTTTGTAAATGCCCGCAGGGAGGATACCTTGCGCAGAACGGTCGCGTTCCCCACTCTTCGCTCCAGATGATTGATGTAGTCCTGGATGCGTTTCTTGTTCAACACGAATGGGTCGTGCTGTAGTGCAGCAACGGTGAGCGGCTTGCCTATGGTCTGCTCCCACCATGCGAGAAAGTCATGCATGTCGTGGACGTAGCCGCGGATCGTGTTTACAGATGCGCCCGCCCGCATCCGTGAGGGCAGGGCGGCGTCGTGCAGATAATTCTCGAAGGCTTCAAGAAGGGTTTCTGGTTTCTTTGGTTTTGGGTTCATTGTTTTTTCTCGTCTGCGGGAGGCATTGGGAAGTGTGTCCGTTGATTTTACGTAGTGAGAATGACATCATCCTGACTTCGATTTTGTAAATCAGTACGGTACTGTTACCCCCGATTGTACACTATCACCACGTATAAGATGAATTGTACGTAGTGATAACGACATACTTCTTTTTCCTGTTTTGCAAATAAATTTTCGCATGTCATTCCTCCTGCTGCGAAACGCGCACACCAGGTTCGTGACCTGACAGGAGACCTTCAGGCAAGTCCCGAACGTCCGCAGCCGGTGACATAAAACGGCTCAAAATATTTGCTGCGCACGTTGTTTTACTGCTCCTCACCACCCACCAATCTCATCTCATCAATCCAAATAGTGGTTGGATTGGTCGCCCAGTATTCCAGTAGGATACGTGAAATCAGGCGGTGATCAGCGTTGATTTGTTCCAGTGGAATGAGCACACGATTCCACTGTCCGGGTAGCAGTCTGTTCTTGTCATCAAAGTAATTACAACGCGTGATGGTCTGTTTGTATGCAACCTGATCGTTTTCGTCAGCAACATCAACGATCAAAGTTGTTGTGAGGTCCTCGGTGGGAAAAATGTAAAATTCCAGCCACTGGTATGGACTTGTGTCAACGTTTTGTAAATGGGGAGAGAAACCACTCCAGCCTTGAAAGTTGACTTCAAGGGCGTTTTTACCGATAAAGACAGGTTCAGTTACAGTTTTTTCTGATAGCCCCCACGACCAGCCCAAATCAATTCTTGGATCGTATGCATCGGTGAAAATAGGGTAAGTGGTGATTTTTGCCTCATCAAAAACAGGCAAGGGAACTGTATCTTGCAGGGCGACAGGCGATGCCCCATATTCAGCACGCAGTACATTCTCAGCCAGCTTATCTTTGGGCGTGTGGTGTGGATCGCACATTCCACCGGCAAAGGTGGTGTCTTCCCACATCCACCAAAACATTCCGCCGAACCAGGGTTTATCCCTGAATACATCGAAAGCAGCCTGATAGGCATTGGCTTGGGTTTGCGGGTCAAGCGCTCCATTTTCCTCACTGGCTGGATTACGTGCGGCGTATTCCTGCGCTGGAAAACCAATCTCGGTAAATAGCAGGGTCCGATTCCATTTTTTGGATAAAGCTTCAAGATCGACAGCGATGGGTTCCCATTTGGTTATCAATTGATCGATATCAGGAGCGCGGGCTTCTGTCAACGGGAAATATGCATCCACTCCAATATAGTCAACACTGTCCCACCAGTCCAGTTGATACGCATCCCAACTGGATGCGTAAGTGATGGGACCGCTAAACACCAGGCGTACATCTGCTGCCATTTTTCGGAAATGTGCGGTCTGCTTCTGAGCAGTGTTGAGTTCCGTACCGATGCAGAACATTTCGACCCCGTTTGCCTCGGCAAGTTGAGCGTAATGCAAGATCATCTCTGTGTATGCGACAAACCATTTGTCCCATTGCTCTGAGTTAAAGTGCGCTCCTATTGTTTGACGCACGTATTCTGGATCAGTGTAAAGATCAAGTTGAGGCTTGAGCATGACGTTCATATTTAGACTGTGAGCAGTCTGGATGGCGTGAACAATGGACGCATCGCTGTTGATCAGTGTATCGATCCTGGGCGATTGGGCATTTTCTTGCGTAGTGTTGGCGATAATTGCCACCCAGTTCGTTCCCGTTTTTGCCAGGTCTTCCAGTGCGCGGTCTGCGAGAGGGTGAGCATAGTTTGCCTCTCCCCAGCTCGCATATGACATGCCCTTGATGAGCCCCAAAGTATCACCAGGTTTAATCCGTGGTCGAGGAGTAGCTGTTGGCAGTGGAGTGGATGTAGGTATTGCAGACGGCAGGATGGCGGGTGTATTTATGTTTACGCCCGGGGAGACAGGCTGCGCAGTGTTGGCTATCCCAGTTGATACGCAGCTTGACAGAAAGATAAACAAAAGAAAAGTTGTAAGAATGCGTTGATATTTCATACTGCTTATTTCCATGTTTGGTATTTTTCATTTCCATAATTTTTTTATTGCATTGCCATGGTTTCTGTGGCTGCAACAATTTAAGTATAGCGGGCTAACTGGGCAGGCATGTTGCGTGCTTTTAGTCTGTATGTTACCGCCAGTAGACATCAACCCCAGTGGGACCACTGCTGTCAAATAATGATGTATTCAGAACATGGCCGTAAATTGAATTGGTTTTGAACCGGTTTATCTCATAGCTCTTGACCACTGATTTTTTTCTGCATCAATAATCACTATCTTTACAATGCTGTCGGGATTGGTTGGAACACCTGTCTCCAGGAAATATTGATATCCGATATAGCTTTTCCCGTCAGGCGACCACGAAAAGGGGTAAGTCCCATTCGCAGAATCGATTTTCGTAATAACGAGAGGAGATTTTGCGTTTAGGGAAAGGCTTGTATTAAATGACCTGTATGTCTTGTTGAATGGTGAATCTGATTCTCCGCTAATAAGATAAGATGATTTATCGGGCGACGGGATTATTTTGTCGACACGCAACTCATTTCTAGTTACATTGCCGTCAATTCTTAGCAGTTCAAAAATCGGATCGTCCATTGCCCCCAGATAAATTGATCTGCTATTGTCTTTGTTCAATGTTGAAAAAAGATAGCCGCTATTATTCTGGTCAAAATGTCCGTAACTGTCATAGGACGAGATATTCTCAAATTTGGTCGAATCAAACTTCATCGGCTCAATCTGTGAAATTTGATTCTCTGCAGGGTCGTATTGATAAAATGATGTTCCCCCGAAGTTTTCAAAAAATAACAGAGGCTGTGAAGCGTGCCACGCCAATCCTTGTATCCGATTGCTCGCCAGATTATTAATTGTGCCGTTGTTCACATCAAGTATGTAATGAGACTTGCGATCAACCATAATATATAGCCAATTTGAATCGGCAGACCACTCCATGCCGTTTTCAAACGTGTGTTCAAAGTTTTTATCGGTTAACTCTAATTCCCATTTTATTTTTTGAACGGCATAATCATAGATATAAATGATGGCTTTCCCATTCTCAGCCCAAGTATATGCCAGGTAGGTTCCGTTGGGCGACCAGCGGATATCGGGCGGTAAATGTTCAAAATAGTCTGGAAGATTTCCGGGCTTTGTGCCAACATTTAGTTTGATATTGCCAAAGGTGATTTTTGTTTTATCAGGGTCAATATTTCCTATCCGAATATATCCAGCGGCTTTTTCATCCGGTCCTAGATCTTCTGTGAAAACGGCAATACGAGGGGCGTCGCTTCCGCCAAAAGGAGTTGCGGTAGGCACACTGGTTGGTGTGGATGAAGGCACTTGTGTAGGCGTATATGAAATCGTTGCAGTAATAGTTGGGTTTGGCTCTGGCGTATAACTTGCGCAACTGGCAAGAAGGACAAATAGAAGTGCAAAGGTAATTGATTTGCGAAACATGGTTACTTCCTTATTATATGTTTTATCAACTTTATGCAAGGGGCGTCGTTTCTGTTTTCACCCACCATGCCTGAACACCTAAATTAAGATAGCCCTAAATCTGTAAGAGGTTAAAGCGAAGTAAATTACCGTATTTATTTTAACATACGCCTTTGAGAAACTATATATATTTTTTTAGGCAGAAAGATCAGACATACGCCTGATCTTTTTATTCCCCACACATTCAAAGCCGCTTCTCCATGCTGACATCTTCCTGATGCCAGTGTGGGGAAGCGGCTTTGCCGATTCACATTTCATATCGGAGGTAAGTCATCCATGACAACACTACAAACGGGACTGGTCGGATTTCTGTGCGAAGTCACCGAAGAACCAGTCACATTTCAGGAATGCCTGGCTTGCGCCCAACGCGGCGCTCCTGGCTGCCCGATGGTGCCCGCCATCATCCACGACATCGCAAGTTCTGTCCGCTCTTCCGAATACGCCAATGACCTAGCAAAGCAGGCTGGCGCGGAGGTTGGTTTTTCCGCCACCGAATTATTGGGCTGCCCACGCCAATATCGGTTGAAGAAACAACACCCGTTTTGGGAAAAGCCTTCAGGCATGTACCGCATGACCTTTGGCTCCGGCTATCACGCCGCGCTCTCGAAGTATTCCGCAGGAATTGCGGAAGAGACACTAACCTGGAAGTTCAAACTTCTGGGCAAGTCTGTCATGCTGGTTGGAACGCCTGACCTGGTGGAGTTGAAGCCCGACGGCTGGTACATCACGGACTACAAGGTCACAGGCAATCCGCCCTTTGGACGCAAGGTTCCGATCTGCAATCACTGTGATCTGGAAATGTACAAAGGCGACGACGGGCTGACCTGTCCCAATTGCGGACCGCTCAACCCGCGCTCGTCTGCCATCTCGCGTGTCTATCGTCCCGCGCAAGCGCGCTCTTCGCACGTCGAGCAGGTCAATCTGTACGCGCTGCTGATCGAGAAGAACGCCGCGCACCTGGTTGCAAAGCACAATCTGGAAGAGACGGTCGCAAAGCACAACCTGATTCCCGCTGGCAGTTTCAGCGGCGGTCAGATTGCCTATCTTTCACAGAAAGCTGTCGTGCGCTGCGATGTCAAACTCGACCGCGCGGAGAGCATGGCTTTGTTGAAGCAAAGTCTGAGCGCATTACTCTCGGACACACTTCCGCCCATTCTGGATGACGCGGATGAGTTGTGGCGCTGCGACTTCTGCGCGGTACGCGCGCACTGCGAGCAATTGCACGGCGCGCCCGTTGGCAAGCCCGTAAAAGAAACATCGGAATAAATAGGAGGTACGCCATCATGACCACCAACAGCAATGGAAGGGAACTGCTTGCCAGGACAAATCGACTGATTGATTTCATCCATGTCAAAAGCGGGTCCAATTTTCCACGCACCTTAATTATGAATCTGCTTCTCGTCTTCGGGAGTATGTATGATCTTTACGCGCTGCTGCGCTATTTCGAATGGGCGCAAGACAATCATCAGCGTGAGGCTGATATTCTCAAAACGATCATGCACGACCTGAACGGCATCAAACAGGATCCTGAAACTTTTTATCCATACACAGCAGTGTATTCTGTCAATTCATCTGAATAAACGGGCTACCCGCCTACTGAATACCACTCTCCTGGGAATTTTTTCTCAGGAGAGTTTTTGTTCCGCGCACGCGCAAGCAGGGCACAGTCGGGTTCGATCCCCGAAGGAATATTTTGCGTCCGGTTTCGGTACGAGCGGATAAAACGCCGCTCTACTCAACCACCAAGATGCAGGCTAACGCGGGATGATGCCGAACACCCGCACTAACTTCAAAGGAGGTAAGCCCACATGGCTACCAATAGCAATTTCAAGAACCGCCCGTCCAATTACGTCATCCTGACCCTCATGGCAATTTCTGCTGGAGAGATGAAAGTCTCGCAAGCGGGACACCCCTTCGCATTCACGCGCGCCTTTCTCTCTCAGGGCAAGGACAAGACCAGCGGCGAGTACAAACCCTCGCTCTTCTTCGACGTGAAAGCTTTCTCGAAGGACGACAGCATTCCTGCACTCGTGCAGAGCATCGCTGATGTCCAGAACAAAGATCGCTTCACTGTGAAGGGTCGCATGGGTATGGAAGAGTGGACCGGACAGGATGGCGCGAAACACCAGAAGATGGTGGTCTTTGCATTGTCCATCGAACCGTTCACTTTTGACGAAAACGCGGCAGTTCCCGAAGATGAATTGGAAGGCGAACCCGCCTTCTAGTTTTTCTTCACAGCACAACGAGACGCGCATATCTTGCGCGTCTCTCTTTCATCCCGAAAGGAATCATACGGGTTCAACTCCCGGCGGGATGCCTGCGAGCGGGGTTCTTTTTTCGCTCCACATATTTCATGTCTGTGCCTCTCTCAGTACCTGCCTTTGGCGAAGCATCCCACGCTGCTCCCTCAAGGGCAGGTGATTTTTTATCTGCGGGCTAATCGCCCAATTCTCTGAGAGAGGTGCAGCATGTTATACGCTTTCATTTTGATCGTGATGGTTTTCCTATTTGTTCCCAACGCATACGCCATCTGGTATGCGCACACTGAGCAATACAAACTCGATAACCGTCTTGATACCGTCACTAAAAAGTAACGGAGAAAGCGAGTGGAGTCTATGACCCCGCTCGCTGACTTTTCCACGGACATCTTTGCGTGCAGTTGTTTTCGAACGACGATGCGCGAAGCGGCCTGTGAAAACGCAGACGCTAAATCCATTTTCGAGGTATGTCCCATGACTACAACTATTACGATCCAAAAATCAGAGCTGGCAACTGCCACCGCTATTGTCCAGCCCTTCTTCACAAAGAAAATGCCGCCGTTATCGTGCATTCAAATGCGCCTGAAAGACAAGCGCTTGGAAATGTTCACATCGCTCGGCTATGAAGGCGGCAGCGCTTATGCCGCAATCCCCGCCACTTTCAAAGGCAAGGATATGCAGCGCTGGCAGATGCTGGACGGTCAGGCTTTTGTGGATGTGCTCGCTCTATGCACGAATACGCTGTTGGAACTAACCTTCTCCGAAACCAGTCTGGTCATCAAAGAGATCGGCTCATGCGCCACGCTGAAATTACTGCAAAGCGTTGGACTAGCTGAAGATACTTTCCCCAAGCCAGAGGCAACGATCACGCTCAACGGTTTGAGCTTTGCCAACATGGTGCGCGTTGGAGAAGCCGCCAGTGATGACATTGCCCGCGCCATGCTGACGGGCATCTATCTCCATGCAGATCCCGCAAAAAGCGAGATCACCTCGGTCGCCGCGGATGGTTTCATCCTGAGCGTTGCGACGCTTGCCGTCAAGACCAACAGCGCAAGTGAAACTCTGGCGGGCGTGTATTCCGCCGATGCCCTGGCGCGTTTGGTGCGTGCGATAAAACCAGTCGAGGCGGACATCATCAGTCTGGCATTCCGAAAGGCAGGCATGCTGGTTTCCCTCGCTCGCGATACCTGCGAGGCGGTCTTCCTCATTCCCATGCTTGGCAAGGACTATGTGGATTTTGCACAGGTCCTGCGCGCCAGCACACCGAAGGGAATAAAGATCGTCGTCCAAAAGAAGGCGCTTGAATCTTTTCTGCGCCGCACGCGCACGATCAGCGGCGCATTGTATCTGCAAGCCAAAGGTGGTTATCTCTGGCTGCTGGCTGAGGATGAAGATAAAAAGATCGGGCGCGCTGTGGACAGTCTGCCCTTCGAGGGAGATCCAAAGGAAACAAGCCTGGTCCTGGCGTATGGCATGAACGTGCTGCACCAGGCGATTGTTTCATCCATCGCGCAGGACGAGATCACGATCACATTCCCGATGGGCGAAAAGGCTGCGCCTGCGATGGTGACTGGAGCTTTCGCTTCGGTGATCGCCATGCCTTTGGCACGTAGTCAGGAAGAGGCGGATCCGTTCAAGGGTCTCAAAGTCCCGCAGCCCGTTCTGCTGCCCGCCTAATCATTCGAACTGGAGAGATGGGATGTCTCTCCAGTCTTTTTATATTCCATCAATTCGAGGTATGTCACCATGACTAATTTGATTTTGCACTATCTCCACCGCGACGAAGGCAACTGGAAGGATCGCTTTGCAGCCTGCATTCAAAATCCCGCAGGCTGCACCGCCGAACAAGCCGAGGGAATGATCCGTGAATGCCTGATCGACGGGGAGTTCTTTTACCCCCAAAACGTTGGCTTGTCTTTTTCCGTCGCCACTGACTGGCATGAACTGGATTGTGTCGAAGCCGATGCCGAAGGACTTGCTCTGCTTGCCACATCGTCCCGATGCTTTATCGGGATTACGCTTGAAAGCCTGTTGGATGATCTGAAAGAATCCAACAAGGCTTACCTGAGACCAATGAAGATCCACAAAATCCCAGCAGGAATCCCGATTCGTCTGGCGGTCTGTTGGCTGGAATTCCTGCGTCAAGTGATTTATCCATGAAAGCAGGCTGGGCTTTTCCTAGACCATCCCTGCATCGCGCCATTGCGGGTCGTATCCTGACCGGCATCCTGGTTGAGGAAGATAACCTGTTGCTGCGCTTTGTAGATGCAACCCTGCGCATCAATCTGCAAACACGGGCATACAAGTTTCAGCCTGTTCAGGTTCATTGGTTGACTCTGCCTGGCTGGCTGCGCGTGACGCGCGTCATCGAGGATCAACACCAGGTCATTCTTGAAACCAGCGGCAGTTTGTTTACCGCGCGCATTGTCGTGCGTGAGGTCGAGCGCGAATGGCACATCACTTTTCAAGGCGGGCGCATCCTTGCGTCTGTCTAACCGAAGGTAAAAAGACTTCACCACAAAGGTAATGAAGGGTCACAAAGGAAAACCCTAAAAAACCTTCATGATACTTTGTGACCCTTTGTGGTGAAAATTCTTTTCCCAAAAACAAGAAGTTCCAACGAGGTATGTAACACCATGCAAACAAAATATCCCACCTACGTCGCTCTCGTGCAATCGAATGACGAGTACAGCGACGAACCCACGCATTGCACTTTCGAGGTACGCCCTTCGGTCTTGATGAAGTTCGCGGGGTATCTGGCTTTGACCTGGCTCGCGCAGCGTCTTGCCAGCTCCTGCTCCGAGGTTCGCTTTCTTTTCTCGAACATCAACTGGATGACCTTCATCGAAGAGGACAACCAACTCGGACAGGAGGATGTCTGCAAGATGGTCGAAGAGGGCGGCTTCGCGGATGAAGACCAGATCGGTCTCTCCTTCAATCTCTGCGAAGACGGTTTGCGCGGACATGAAGTCCAGATATACAACGAAGGAAGCCTCCGCTTCCTTTGCTATCACAAGCACAGCGGAGTTGAATTCTTCTCGGATGAAATCAGCCTTCGGAAATTATTTGACGCGCTGCGCTTTGAGCATGTTGTGAAGGAGGTGAAGCATTTCATCCTTCTGTTGAAAGCAAGAATGGTGTTGAAGAAGTTATCACTTCCCCAACATTGACATTGTAAAAACGAATAATCACCAACGAGAGGGACGCTATCCGCGTTCCTCTTTTTTTATCTTGACATGCGCCGCCTGCCGATTTCAGTCAGCAGGCGGGACAGGTCAATGCGATCTGCCCAAATTCATTCGGAGGTATCCATCATGCAAACAACTTTCATGGGCGTTTCGT
>CAMCQT010000117.1 GCA_945877125.1 Candidatus Brevifilum fermentans
GTCCACCAAATCCATCAGCGTGTCGCTTCGTTTACAGTTGTTAAAGTTCTGGTACACTTCGTTTCGGAACTGTTTCAATCGGTTTGTTTTCACAGACACTGATTGTATGCAGTTCCCTTTTTTATGCAAATTTTGTCAAAAGTCCAATTTAATAAATCTCCCATAAATTGCTTGACTTTCTCTATGTCCCCATATAAAATGAGCCCTATACAGATTGCTTCGTCCGTCAGCTTTTTGGGATTTTTGGAAGAAAATTCCCAGCATGTTGCTAATTTTTTCCGATAAGATGTGTGACCTGAGGATGTAGCCGTCCTAACCGTAATAAAATGCAACAAACCTTGCATGACTTTCTTCCTGTCTTCGCAAGAAGTAACAAAAAAGCCCTAAAAGGGCTCAAAATTCAACTCATCGTTAGTTAGCCAAAATGTTACGCACCGCGGGTTCTATCCCCGTCGGGACCGCCAAGAATGAACGAAAAAACCGACCTAAAAAGTCGGTTTTTTGTTGTCTTTTTGCCAATTTTAGCGTGAAAACAGGGGTGAAAAAAAGTTACGCACCGCGAGTTCGTCTATCGGACATCTTTGTACGAACCCGCGATCACGTATCTCGCATTGCTGCTGTACAAACCCAAATCGGTCAATTTTTACCGATCAAATCCAGGCAGATGAACGTAAGTAGCCAGCATAGGAACAAAGCCCGTTGCACATGTCTGGAGGATTCGATAAAACAAGCGATGTATTTTGCTCCAAACTCCGTATAATGAAATAAACGATTGACCAAAAAGAAGAGGATACGAAATGAAACACGGTGAAATCTTCATCGCATGGGCCTTGATCTTCAGCCTGTTGGCAGCCTGCGCGCTATCCAATAACACTCCGACTGACGAAGATTCGCCTCCCGCCAGCGAAGAGACGGGGGAACTCGTTCCAACTCCCATTGATGCCACTCCGACGAATCCTCTCTTCCTCTCTTCGCGTGCGATAATGAACAGCCACCTCTCATCACAGGCTTCGATATTTTTCAACCCCCGCATCTTCCTGAGCCACAATCCCGCCTTCCGTTCCGCGATCCGATATTCGGGACGTGTCTCATCCGCGTCACAGACCGCAACGCCGATCTCGCAGATGGCGATTCTTCGGCGGGACTGAAAAACGAGTACTCGCGCGTTCAATCCTTCAATGCAGATGGGACATTCATTCTCGTGCTTGGCATCGAAGCAACATGGTATCTCTATGATGCGTTCTCCCTCCAACCCCTCAGCCAGCTTCCTTTTAGCGGACCTGTTGACCCGCGCTGGTCAGCCGACAACCCGAACGTGATCTAACCTGTCGTCTGACCGCGTGGTTGCCACACTCGATACGCGCGGCTGGGCTGACGACGCGCGCGAGATCGACAGCGTTACCATCAGCCCGCTCGGTGGCTACTTCCTCGTCTACATGGATAAATACTGCGAGCAAAGCCAATCGGGCACAGAGGAAAACCCGTGTGGACTGATGGTCTACGACCGCAATCTAAAAAACGGACGCGGGCTGCTCCGCCTCGTCGGTCATTCCGACATAGCCCTCGACGCACAGGGCAGGGAGGTGTTGGTTTATCAGGATATTGATACTGACCATATCTCCATGCTCGATTTGGAAAGCAGCGCGATTACCGCGCTCTGGCCGATTGATTTCAGTCACACCCCAATTGGATTGCACATTTCAGGGCGCGCATCGCTCGCACCAGGTTGGGCGCTCATCTCCACCTACGATGGCGATCCCGCCTCGCATACCTGGATGGATGATTCCGTCTTCACCATCGAACTCAAATCAAACGGACACGTTGTCCGCCTAGCGCACACCCAATCTCTCGTGGATGAATCCATGGAACACGATTATTGGGCTGGGTCGCAGGCGAGTGTCAATCGCGATTTCACGCGCATCCTGTTCACTTCCAATTGGGGCAGGAGCGGGACGGGTAAAGTGGAAATGTATCTCATCCAGTTGCCGAAGGATTGGTTGGACTATTTATCCTAAGCCCCGTATGGCTCGATTCTTGAAAATGAGGAAGAAAGGACACAACATGAAACATGTTGAAATCTTCATCACATGGGCTGTGATTTTCAGCCTGTTGACAGCCTGCGCATTGCCCGGCGCCACCCCACCCGCCAGCGAGGAGGCGGACGAACCGACTCCAACCGCCGTCCCTGAAGCCGAAGACGCCGAATCAGCCGTCGCCGACAAATGATCGCTGTGGGACAATGGCACTCAACTGCGGGGGGCAAACATCTGGCAGCGTATCGTCATCCCCGAACTGGACGGACCCGAATTCCTCGGTGACGGCTACATCGGTCCGTCATACACACAAGCTGATTTCGACAACCTTGCCGCGCTGGGGGCGAATTATGTCAACCTTTCCCATCCGGGTTTGTTCACCGAACGTCCGCCGTATAAGTTGGATGAACAAGTGCAGGCGAACCTGGATGGCTTGATCGAAATGGCGGAGCAGGTTGACCTGTTCGTGGTCATCACCTTCCGCACAGGACCGGGGCGCAGCGATTTCACCTTCTACCACGACGGCGCAGGCGACTGGTTCGACAAAGACCTGCTGATCGAGAACGTCTGGACCGACCAGGAGGCACAGGATGCCTGGGTGGAAATGTGGCGCTACACCGCCGAACGTTATCGAGATAACCCGGTCGTGGTTGGCTATGACCTGATGTGCGAGCCGAATTCCAACGATGTGGCGCTTGGCTTTTACAATCCTGAAGACTTCTATCCCAAATATGAGGGCAGTACCTACGATTGGAATCAGTTCTATCCGCGCATCGTGACGGGAATCCGTGAAGTGGATAGCGACACGCCCATCCTGGTCAGCGCCATGAGTTGGGGTGCTGTGCGCTGGCTGCCATCTTTGGAGCCTGTTGACGATCCGCGCATCGTTTACACGGTACACCAGTACGAGCCGCAATCGCAATACACACACCAGTAACCACCGCCAGCTATAAATACCTATCCCGGCGAGTTCGACCTGAATTGGGATGGCGAAGCGGATACCTTTGACCGCGCCTGGTTAGAGAATTTTCTGTCCATCCTCTCCGATTTCCAGCAGGAGCATGGCGTGCCTGTTGCCGTCAACGAGTTCGGCGTCATCCGCTGGGTTCCAAATGCCGCCGATTTCATGCGCGACGAAATGGATATTTTCGAAGAACCAGGGATCAATCATGCCCTGTGGGTCTGGAATCCCGATTGGGCATCATGGTCTGAAAGTGTCACCGAATTCAACTTCCGCTACGGAGCAGACCCGCAAAATATCACGCCAATGGAAAATGATTTACAGATAGTCATCCTTGAATTCTGGGCGCGCAACACAGTCAGTCCGTCCAATTTCAATCAATCACCGTGAACATCTCAACAAGAAGGCATCCATTGGATAGGACGCCTTCTTGTTGAATATCCCTGGTCAGCACAACTACTTCACTTCAAATGGACCTACATTCCCAACCGCCAATTCCGGCGGCTTCGACCAGCAGACCAGATAGAGAGGTCCTTCATCAGCCCCAAGGGTGAAGGTTTTGCTTGCGCCAGGACTCACCTCCCATACTGTCAGCATGTCCGACCAGGAAGATGGAGCAGGCAAGGATGTCATTGCCATGAGGTCTACGAGATCTTTGCCCGGATCCAGGGTGAAGAAGGTCAGCCCAGAGGTCTTTTTGTCTTCACCTGTCGCATCCACGTTCACTTTGATCTCGCCGGTTTGCAGAACCATTGAGCCGTCGTAACTACATGTGTCGTCTGAAATAATTATATTGATTTCAGATACCGGTGTATCGGTTGACGGAACAGCGGTTGGTTCAGGTGGCATGACCGCTACCAGCGCAGGCTTGAACTTGGCGAGAGCCTCCAAAGTAAGAGTCGATGAATAAACGACGATCTTGCCGTCTTTTACCACATAGGTTTCGATAAACTCATTCGGCGCCACCCCAAGCTGACGGGTGAAATCATGCCAGGTCTTGGATTTGGCGTTGACCACATCGCCAATGACCGAAACGATTTCGACTTCCATCTTGAAATGGCTGCCGATACACTCCTCCCAAATGGGACGAATGCCCTCTTTACCCCTGTAAATTTCCATCCCAGTTGGCGGCATGCCCACAAAGTAGGTCACGGAATCATCAGCGAAGTAGTCCAGCGATCCTTCGAGATCACCGGCGTTCATGCGTTCCGCCATTTTTAATACCACTTCTGCAAGCGGATTGATTACCGCCTCCTCCGTCACTTCGGGGACGAGGGGCTGAGTCGGCGGAGGTTGGGTCGGGGAAGATTGGGTTGCCGGGGCGGCGCATCCGGTAATCCCCAACACAACGATCAAGAGAAACATAGCAAGGTCTTTCAACAGGGTTTTCATGAAAATCACTCCTTTACATTGGTTTGACAAGGTGGCGACATCTGATCAGTCTTCAACCTTGCAAATATCGTAGCATTCGCCCTGTCGTAAAACTTGACAATTTTTGACAAAATTCCCCATTCGCCATGAAATCGTCCTATACTATAAACGAGTGCAATCAACAAAGGAGGCTCCATGCCAGTTTCCAGTGCAGTGATCGCTCTTGATCAATTCACAACTTTTGGCGACTTGCTTAAATATCTCCGCCGCCGCGCCGGGCTGACGCAGCTCGAACTGTCCATTGCTGTCGGCTATAGCGATGCTCAAATCTCCCGCCTCGAACAAAATGAACGCCTACCTGACCTGGCGACCCTGACGGCGCGTTTCCTGCCCGCGTTACATGCGGAGGATCAACCCGAAGTTGCCAGGCGTCTGTTAGAACTCGCGGCAACTGTCCGCCGCGAGGATGCGCCCGCCACGGGGCTTCCACCTTACAAGGGGCTATATTATTTCGATGAGTCTGATTCTGAATTATTCTTCGGGCGC
Organism: Candidatus Brevifilum fermentans; assembly: GCA_945877125.1. Lineage (GTDB taxonomy): Bacteria > Chloroflexota > Anaerolineae > Anaerolineales > Villigracilaceae > Villigracilis. The sequence continues at coordinate 4,912 of CAMCQT010000117.1, forward strand.
GAAGCATTGACAGAGACTCTCATGGATCGGCTCAATGCGGGGCTGAAAGCTGATCATCGTTTCCTTGCCATTGTCGGCGCATCGGGCAGCGGCAAATCATCGGTGGTGCGCGCTGGGTTGATTCCCGCCTTGCGTTGGAGGCAGCCATCCTCCAGCTGGTACATGTACGTGATGACTCCCACATCTCACCCATTGGACGCTCTCGCTATCAGCCTGCAAGGGGATGTTCGTCAGGGTTCGGCTAAAAAACTTGCGGATGATTTCGCCCGCAACCCGCAGGCTTTACATTCAATTCTCAAACCGATGACTGAAACTCAGGCATTGTTTGTGATCGACCAATTCGAAGAACTATTCACCCTTTGCCGAAGCGAAGCGGAACAGACCGCCTTTGTAGAAAATCTGTTGAACGCCGCCTTGCAGCCCAGAGGAAGCGCAGTTGTCATCATCGTCTTGCGCGCGGATTTCTACGCCCACTGTGCGCGTTTTGATTTGCTCCGTCAGGCGCTGTCACAGCATCAGGAATACATTGGACCGATGACGGTCAAGGAGTTGCGCCGCGCCATCGAAGAACCCGCGCGGCATGGGCATTGGGAATTTGAGTCAGGCTTGATTGAGTTCCTGCTCCACGATGTGGGGGCGGATGTGGTGGGACACTCTCCCGAACCCGGTGCACTGCCCCTGCTTTCCCATGCCCTGCTTGCCACATGGCAGCGTCGGCGCGGACGGGTGCTCACGCTCGGCGGCTACTCCGCTTCCGGCGGAGTGCGCGGCGCCATTGCAGAAACTGCTGAGGCGGTCTTCCACGATCAATTGGAACCGGAGCAACGCACGATCGCGCGTCAGATTTTCATGCGCCTGACTGAGATCGGTGATGATGCAACGACAGCCGACACCCGCCGCCGGGTCAGTTTCGATGAACTTGTCTCGAAGCCCGAAGATAATGAAATGGTACATGAAGTATTGATGAGACTGGCGGATGCGCGGCTGATCACAACCGACCAGAATACTGCGGAAGTGGCGCATGAAGCCTTGATCCGCGAGTGGCCCACCCTGCGCGGCTGGCTCGATGAAAACCGAGACGGACTGCGCCTGCACCGTCACCTGACCGATGCCGCCCAGGAATGGGAATTGCTGAGTCGTGACCCGGGAATACTTTATCGCGGCGCGCGTCTGGCTCAGGCATTGGAATGGTCTCATTCACATGCGGATGACTTGAATCTTTTGGAGCGTTCATTTCTCGATGCTTCCCAATCTCTGGCTGAAAAGGAAACTGCCGAACGCGAAGCCCAGCGGCAGCAACAACTCGAATCAGCGCGCAAATTGTTCGAGACGGAACGCGCCCGCGCCGAGGAACAGACGAAATCCAATCGGCGTTTACGTCAACGCGCAATCTATTTGACGCTGGCTTCCATCGTTGCCGGGGCGCTCGCATTGGCGGCGATTGTATTTGGTCAGCGCTCGATTCAAGTTGAGCGCCTTGCCACCTCGCGCGAACTGGCTGCGGCGGCTGTGAACAATCTATCGGTTGACCCAGAGCGCAGTGTGTTGCTTGCGTTGCAGGCGCTTGACGAATCCAATACACTCGAAGCACGCAATGCCCTGCATCAGGCTCTGCCCGAACTGCACATCCTCCACACCATCTCTGCCCATCGTCAAGCCGCCAACCTGACCTACAGTCCAGACGGAACCCGCATCGCCAGCATGGGCGCGGACGGAGAAGTCAAAATATGGGATGCAGCTACATATCAAAACCTACTTACCCTGCCAACCGACCCCGATGTCGTCGGGTATACCGTTGCCTACAGCCCGGATGGAAAACTTCTAGCCACTACAACGAGCACTAAAGTGGTTGTGTGGGATGCCCTCAGCGGCAAAAAATTATTCAGTTGGGATGGCAATGTGAGCGGCGCGCCAAACAATGAGATGGTGTACGTCACTTTCAGCCCGGACAATAAACATCTGGCGGTTGCCAATATGGACGGCACTCCAAAAGTCTGGGATGTCGCCACTCGCGCCGAGGTCTTCTCATTGGTGGGTCACAAGCAGCCCTGTGACGGCATAGCCTACAGCCCAGACGGGAAACTGTTAGCGACGAGCGATGACAGCGGGATTATCAAGGTCTGGGACTCCTCCGCTGGCGAGGAATTGCTCAACCTTACGCAAAGCGGAAATGTTCACAGTGTTGCATTCAGCCCGAATGGCAAGCATCTCGCATCAGCTAGTGAAGATGGTACGTTGAAGCTCTGGGACTCCTCCACCGGCAAGGAGTTGCTCAATCTGCGCGGCATCTCCGGACTTTATGATGTGACGTTTACGCCAGACGGCAAACGGCTGGTCACCGCGGGGCAGGATGGAACAGCGCGAGTTTGGGAGGTGGTTTCCGGTCAGCAGTTGCTTACCCTGGCAGGCAACACAAGTACTGTTACTTCTGTCTCAGCCAGTCCCGATGGGAAGCGGATTGCGTCTTCCGGTTATGACGGCACGCTGAAAATATGGGATGCTGCTCCCGGGCGGGAACTTCTCACACTACCAGCGCATTCGGACATCGTTTGGGATGTTGCCTACAGCCCCGACGGAAAGTCGCTGGCAACCGTCAGCGCGGATGGGATGGCGAAACTTTGGGATGTCGCCACGAGTCAGGTCGTGATGGAATTCTCCCCGATGGATGGTTTGACGAGTCTCGTTTTTAGTCCCGATGGAAAATACCTGGTAACCGGCGGAGCAAGCGGAACTCTGTATCTCTGGGATATTACGACAGGTCAGTCTGTGATGAAGTTGGAGGGTCACACCTATGTGGTGTACGCCCTTGCGATCAGTCCCGACGGGAAGCGTTTGGCGTCCACGAGTTGGGATGGAACAGCCAGGCTATGGGATCTGACTCATGGCAGGGAACTTTTGACAATCCCTGATCAATGGACAGGTATTGCGTTCAGCCCAGACGGGAAACATGTTTTCACAAGCGGTCTCGATGGATATGTGCGCATGTGGGATGTTTCAACAGGTCAAGAATTAAAAAAATACTCTGATGGAGCACAGGATATTTACGGAGTTACTATCAGCCCCGATGGCAATCTTTTAGCCACAGGACAACAGGACGGGACGATAACAATCTGGGATGTTAAGTCGGAAAAAAAACTGCATACATTATCTGGTCACGCCGGGTTGGTGGCGCGCCTCGCCTTTAGCAAAGATGGGACGCGCCTCGCTTCCGCGAGTTTCGACAGGCTGGCAAAAGTATGGGATGTCGCCAGCGGCGAGGAATTATTTAGTTTGTATGGCAACACCAGCAATGTCTTTGGTATTTCATTCAGCCCGGATGGTCAAAACCTGGCGACCGCCGGAGGAGATGGAACCATTCGAACGTATACATCGCAGCTTGAAGACCTTGTTGCGTTAGCTAGGTTACGTGTGACGCGAGCGTTGACTGTTGAGGAATGCCGCAAATTCCTGCATATGGAAACCTGCCCGTGACCCAGGACTCACAAAAATTGTTCAATCAGTCAAATCCGTCTCGATCAAAGGAGTATGTCCATGAAAAAACTATGTTGTGTGTTCCTGATCGCGCTATGGCTGACTGGCTGTCAATCAGTCTCATATTCACCGGGGGCAGAAGGTATCGGAGACCCGTATTATCCGCAACTGGGGAATGGCGGTTATGACGCCCTGCACTACACACTTGAATTGTCGATAGATCCAAAGAACAATACCCTCTCCGGCGACTGCACAATCGAAGCTCAAGCCACACAGCCGCTGAGCGCCTTCAATCTGGATTTCTCTGGGCTGACCATTGAAAAGGTCGCGATCAACGGCAAGGCTGCAAAATATCGCCGTGAAGAAGGCGAGTTGACAATTACGCCAGCCCGACCAATAGATAACGGTGATGTTTTCACAGTCACCACGACCTACAATGGAACACCGAAAAGAACGCTTTCACTTGGAATGTTATGGCCATCGGGCTGGTTTCACAACGACGACAACGAAGTTTTCGTTTCCAGTGAAATTTCGAGTTCAGACAACTGGTACCCAGTCAACGACCATCCCCTGGATAAAGCGAGTTACAGTTTTCGTATTACGGTTCCCAAACCTTATGTGGTCGCCGCCAATGGACTCCTGCAAGAGGAGGTTGATAACGGTGACACTGTGACCTACGTCTGGGAGGCGGCGGAGCCGATGGCGAGTTACACAGCCGCTGTGAGTATTGACGAATATGTGATCGAAACGGAGCAGGGACCGGACGGCATCTTGATCCGCAACTACCTGCCTGTTGATTTCCCCGAAACTTCAAAAGTCAATATACACCAGACAGCGGATATGCTGGCTTTCTTTGGTGAGCGTTTTGGACCCTATCCCTTCGATGCCTATGGCATTGTCATCGTTGATTTCCCTCGTGAAACTCCTTTCTTCACCCTCGCCATGGAAACCCAGACGCTTTCGCAGCATGGAGAAGAGGAAGATGCTTTGTCGGAGTACATCATTGCGCATGAACTGGCTCACCAATGGTTTGGCGACAGCGTCAGCCTGAAGAACTGGCAGGACATCTGGCTCAAGGAGGGGGCTGCAACCTATGCAGAGTGGTTGTGGCTGGAACATAAAGAAGGCAGAGATGCTTTAGATGCCAAAGTGCGCCGTGTTTATCCGATGGAAGCCTTTTCTCCAAATCCGCCCGGAAACCCGCTATCCACCAATTTGTATACCAGTACCATCTTTGACCGCGGCGCAATGACATTCCACGCCTTGCGTTTACGCGTTGGCGACGAAGTGTTCTTTCAGATATTACGAACATACACAGAGCGGTATCGTTATGGCAATGCCAGTACCGCTGAATTCATCGCGGTTGCGGAAGAGGTGAGTGAACAGGATTTGACTGAGTTTTTTGACGCCTGGCTGTATGCCAGGAATATCCCCGCCATACCGGAGATGGGGTTGGATTAGGATAAACAGTCAATCCACCCAACCGAACACATTTGATTATGAAAATTTTATTAAATAACTCACCTTACGCAGAACGTCCCGAAGGTTCTCTTGATTCAGGCTGTTTTCTTGTCTAAACCTTCGGGACGGTGCGTAACATCAGTTAAATAACGAACAGGTCTCGTAAAAGGAGAAAACTAATTAGTGAATGATGCAAGCCATTGAACGGCTTCATCAGAGTGCAACTTGTTGTTGAGTTTATTTTTTCTGTCCAATGAAATTGCGCGAGCGCAGGGGGTGGGGGTAGTTACAAGTTCAATCTGTCTGTTGACGGAGCAATCACAGCGAATATCGGTCAAATCCGTCTCATATACAAAGGAGAATGATCATGAAAAAGTTCGTCTATCTAACGCTCATTGTGCTGTTTGCTTTTATCCTGAGTTCATGCGCAAAGACAACCCCGCAGCCTGTTGATGAGGCAACACCACCCCCCGCCGATGAAAGGATCAAACCAGGGGATAAGATCGGCGACTTTCTAATCACCACGAGTGATGACGAGGATGTTTTCTATACAACAAATGTTCACTGCCCCTTCGATCAGGCTACGATGACCGAGACTTGTGAAATACCTGTGGGTACAAAAGTTAACTCCGCATTAGGTGCCTATGGCGACGATTACAGTGGGAAGAATTTGGAAGTGTACTGGTCAGACCAAACCTATGAGATGACTATTGAAGGTCGCCCAGTCAACCTGCAAGCCTTTGGGTTTATTGATATTACCAATCCCGTGGTTGGTAATATGCGCCTATGGAATGTTGTAATTGTTACCGACAAGCCAGGTAAAATAACAATTCAGCATTCCGGAGAAATAGCTGGCGAATCCGTGGAAGGAACGAATGTGCTGATCTACACTGCGCCATAATTGAAACAATCCCACCCAACACTGACTTTAGCCAAAAATTCAAGCTGGCATTCATTTCCAATTGAGGTAAATTCACCTTGAAGCATGCCGCCGTTTGCATTATTTCAGGAAAGGAATAAAACATGAACGAAAGCCTGGTCTCAGAAAAAAGGGAATTCATAAAAAAACAATTAGCTGACAAAACAAACTGGTCGTTAGTGGAAATTACACTGGATGGCATCGGTAAATCTATTCGGAGGATTACTCGAAGCGAGATCACAATGCCTTATTGGAGCAGTGGCTTGGTGGTTGCACTAATCATCATACTGATAGGTGTTTTGATATCTGCAATTCTGAATGAAATTCACGATTCAACTTTAAGCAAATATATCCAATGGTTGTGTGGACAACAACCATTGGATATATTTGCATAGTTGGCATATATCAGATCATCCGCCTGCTATATGAAACACTTGGTACAGCCACAATCGGTAGTTGGTAATTAAAACGTGCTCCTTTGAGCCCGTTTTTGTTTAAAATGCGTCGTCAGTGGGAGGTCTGGGTAGAGTCCATGCAAGCTTCCATAGAGAAAAGCTTGCGCTCCCCATTGATCTTTGCCCCCACCTATCTTTATGGCAGCGGGTAACTGATCAGCTCCTTCACTGACCAACGCCGAGTGACTAACCCAGCTGCCATGGCTGGGGTTACCTTCTGATATAGCCTCGGTCTCTGCTTCCCTTTTCTAAGAAAAGGTTCGGGCAATGTGACCCGCAAGCTCTCGTGTGGATGAGCGAAGTGATAATATGCCAGCCACCAGTACAGATGATCCTCCAGTTCCGTGGTGTATTGAGCTGGTCCCCATGTGCGGCGCGTCAACTTCGAGACTGATTGTCGAATCGTGAGGTTAGCACGCTCAACGAATGATGTATTGATGTTCCCGCTCAAGCCATTCGCTTTCAGGCGCGAGCGATATTCTTCTACATTACCCCACAACATTCGATGCTCCACTCCCACCAACCGATACCCTCTCTGCTGTTTGATCACCTGGGCGTACTGAAACAAAGATACCATCAGCCATACCAGCTTCTTCTCCCCTTCCACTACCACCCATTCTCTAAAGTGCGCTGTCAGCGCATAAAAATAATGCTTGAGCCCGTCTGAACTGAAGACCGGCACGCTGCCCACCTTCAATCTACTTTTCAACTCATGCACCACCGAGTACGCCATTTCCTGTGTGCGTGCTCCCAGTTGGATCACTGGAATGATCTTTGTTTTTGCTTCGCACACCCTCCACACCCAGACTGCCTGTTCTTTCTCTTTCACTTTCGCCCACAACTCATACAATTGGATATGCGCAAGAACTAAGCTTTTGAAAAAGCGCTCATGTAGTTTCCGACTTTGTGCTCCACTGCGCGTCAGCCAGGTCCGCAGCGTACTTTCCTAGATACCCAGCGCCTCCTGCAACGCTGAAGTATCGATCCCCAGCACCAGCAAACTCATCGCAATGAAGATGATCTTCGATAAAGTTTTCAGCCGATACAACAAGGTATGCTTCCGTATCGTAAATTTCCTTTCGCATTCTTGACAAAACAAGTCGGGGATACGCTCATATTTCCCATGCGACCCGTATCCAATCAGGGCGTGGATCCTTTCATCGGTCACTTGGTAATAATAGCAATCAGGATTGGTACAAAAATAATTGTGCGTGCAGATCTTCTTTTTCCTGCCTCGCTTGCTCTTGGTTTCACTGTATGGTATATGAGTCGTTTCTGGTGGCGGTATGGTAAGTGTGTGTCCTGTCTGGCAATATGGACAGTCATCTTCTGTTTTTACTTTTAGCACGCGGGGGGGTATTGATTTCGCTGATGTTCTTTTCTTCGTCAATGATTTCCACATCGTTTTCAGGCGTGGAAGTTCCAGCAGCAGCACAAGCACAAACAAGATCAATATATATGAAGGCTGTTTATTCAAGAGAGGGGGGTTTCCTTGTCCAGGGAGTTTGGCAAGGGCACATCCTACTATATTTTTTCCTCCCCTTCAATTACCAACCACCGATTACGGCTGTACCTAACAAAAGTAAACATAATTATCCCAATTTAATTTTGGACGCAGACGAACGCTGATTTTCGCTGATCAAAAGCAAAATCAGCGTTTTCTGCGTTTCGCTACGCGAGCATGCCATTTCGGACTTAGAACATAACTCACCTACGAAAGATAAATTTCGGGGTGAGTTATGTTTTGTTTTTTTGAAAACTATATTTGCTTTGCCTAACTTCCTGAAACAGGCAACAAGCTGAGCCGTTGAAATGAAGCGGGCTATTGTGTCGCCTGCCTGTGCGACTGGACGATCATCAATGTCAGAATAATTATCCATGTAACCAGTCTGAAGATCATTGCTCCAATGCTGTTTGCCGCTACTGTACCGCGAAAAACGGTTAGCAGGAGCAGCGTCACGATGGCGTGAATGCTGAAGGTTGCGATGGCGGTGGGTATGGCATATTTGCTATTTTTCCAAATAAAGATGGCGGGGATAAAAATCGTCATCACGC
>CAMCQT010000118.1 GCA_945877125.1 Candidatus Brevifilum fermentans
AAATTGGCAAATGCCTCTTTTGTGCCCTTTGTGTTTAATGTGTTTTCAAAATAAAATTTTATGCGTTTACCCCTGCAACGTTTCCCACTCCGCCAGCGTTGCATCCATTTCTTTTTGGACAAGATCGTAATCTTTCGCCAGCTTTACAACTTCACCTGCATCTTTGGGCGGATGAGTCAGTTTTTCGCCGATCTGGCTTAGTTGTGCTTCGAGTTCGGCGATCTTTTTTTCCACTTTCTGCATTTTGGCGATCTTTTGTTTTTCTTCCTTCGTATTTGTATTTGCAGACTTCGCTTTTGGCGCTTCGGTTTTTTGAGGTTTGACAATTGTCGCTTCGCGCTCTGCCTGAACGGCGCTGCGCCGCGCCAAATCTTTTTCGCGCTCTGCCTTCAACTCAGAATAAATACCCTTGAAGATGATGAGATGCGATTCGTCGGTGTCGATTTCCCAAATTTGAGTGGCAATCGCATCCACCAGATAACGGTCATGGGTGACGAGCAGGATCGTGCCCTGATAATCATCCAACACGGCTTCGAGAATTTCCTGCGAGGGAATATCCAAATGGTTGGTGGGTTCATCGAGCAACAATAAATTTGTGTCCTGCAAAGCCAGTTTCGCCAGCGCGAGGCGTCCGCGCTCACCACCGGAAAGCATGGATACCATCTTGAAGGCATCGTCGCCAGAGAATAGATATTTGCCGAGATACTCGCGTGCCTTTTGTGGCAGCCAACCCGTCGTGTACATGATCTCGTCGATCACACTTTTTGCCGGGTCAAGGCTTTCGTGCGCCTGGGCAAAATACCCAATGTGTAGGCTTTCTCCCAGAGTCACTTCCCCAGCTAAAGGCGGAATCTGACCGAGGATCGTTTTCAAAAAAGTAGATTTGCCGGCGCCGTTCGGTCCGATTAAGGCCGCACAATCGCCGCGTCTTAAATCGATATTTGGAGATGAGAATAAAAATTTGTCAGAGAATCCCACTTTGAGATTTTCGGTGCGGATGACCATATCACCGGAGCGCGCTGCCTGATTGAGACGCAGATGCAAATTGGGCAACTGGCGCACAGGCGATTGCAGCGCATTGATGCGGCGACCCGCTTCGTCCACGCCCATGATGGACATGGTGACGGACACTTCGCCTGCGGTCTCGCTCCATTTTTGTTTGAGCGCGGCTTCCATGCCGATCTGTTCGATGGCTTGCACTATGCGCGAGATGCGTTTGAGTTTGCCTTTGGCTTGCAACACATTTTGCCCCGCCACATTTTTGCGGATGTATTCCATTTCCTTTTGCAGTTTTTCTTTTTCGCTGTCGAAAACTTCCTGACGGCGCGCCATGCGCTCGACGCGCTGTTTAAGATACGCGCTGTAATTGCCGCGATAATTTTCTGTCGCACCGGGGAACATTTCCAAAATGGCGTTGCTGGCTTTATCCAAAAAGAAACGGTCATGCGAAATGATAATTGCCGCGCCTTCCCACTGACTCAAATATCCTTCGAGCCATTCCACGGCGGCAATGTCGAGGTGGTTAGTGGGTTCATCGAGCAGCAGCAGGTCAGGGTCTTCGAGCAGCAGGCGGGCGAGAAATCCGCGGGTGCGCTGTCCGCCGGAGAGATGGTCAAGGTCGAGTTGATAATCTTCTTCGCTGAATCCCAAACCGGTCAGCACCTGGCGGATCTTTGTCATGTAGGTATATCCGCCGCGCCGTTCAAATTCTTCCTGCAATTTGCCGTAGCGTTCCATGGCTTCTTCAAGCTGGGCAGGGTCAGACATCAACCCTTCGAGGCGATGCAATTCCTCCTGCTCATCTTTGAAATGATCAAAGACAGATTCACATGCCGACCAGATCGTTCCTGACATTTGAAAATCTGCTTCCTGCGACAGATAGCCGATGCGAACTCCGCGGGTGCGGGAAACTGTGCCCGAGGTGGGTTCGTCAGTGCCGACGAGGATTCGCATGAGCGAGGTCTTGCCGATGCCATTGGGTCCAACAATGGCCATGCGCGCGCCTTTGACCACAGAGAACGATACCCCGCTGAAAATATCAGTAGGACCGTATGATTTTGCGAGTGAGCTTACAGTGATAAGTGACATAATTTTTCATTCTCATCCGTCCAACTGGGCGGGTTGTATTTGATATTGCAATATTATTCTATCGCAATCTTTGTGATTGGGAATTGTTGTACGCGAAATAACTTCTTTGCCAAATGCGAATATTGTTTATACCACGTATACGTCCCTGAATTACGCTCAAATCACACAGGGGGCATAGCTTATTGATAACCCGCACAAATTGCCAAAGTAGGATATGATTTTAATTAACCCAAGTTGCCACCTATTGCTGAATTCGCCCTCATCCCCAGCCCTTCCCCCGAAGGGGAAGGGAGTTTCCCCTCTCTCTTTGGGAGAGGGCAGGGTGAGGGTGAATTTTACAAGCATTCGTGTGAGATTTCTTGTAAGGTAGCAACTTGAGTTAATTATAATTTTCTCAGAAAGTTTATAATTTATGTAACAAGCGGTAAAATAGGTATATTGGAGTTGCCTCATGTCAGATATGGTTGAAGTAATCATTGATAGTATTCGTGTACATTTAATGGCGCCGCAGCGCGTCCTGGTGCTTAAGCAAACCAACGCCCTGCGTTACCTTACCATTTGGGTTGGTCCTTACGAAGCAGAAGCCATTACCATTGCCCTGCAAGAAGTTGAAGTGGCACGCCCGCTCACACACGATTTGATCAAAAGCATCTTTACCGCATTCAACGCGCGCATCACCCGCATAGAGATCGTCAAACTACAGGACGAAATCTTCTACGGGAATGTCATCGCCGAAGTGGATGGAAACGAAATACGCATCGACTCACGCCCATCAGATGCCATTGCCATTGCCGTGCGCGCGCATGTGCCCATCCTCGTCCACGTGGATGTAATGGACACCGCGGGAATGTCACCTGAGCAGGATATGCCCGCCGAAACAAGCACGCCCCCGCGCAAAGAAGCCCCGGACCCTCTTTCTGATGAGGCAAACGATAGATTATCCATCTTCAAGGATTTTATTGATAAACTGGATATGGATAAACCCGATGAAAACAAACCAGACTCACCCTAAAGCTGATTCACATCAATGACAGATTATTACCCTGAAACAGAATCCGCCGCCCCCGCCAGCTCAACGTCCTCAGCAGTCCCACACAGCCGAGAAGCCGAAGAAGCCGTCGTGGGGGCGGTGCTGATTAATCCCGAAGCCTATTACGACGTTGCCCAATTCCTCGCAGCGGATGATTTCTACATCCACCGCAACAAATGGATCTGGGAAGCATTCACACGCCTGCACGAACAACGCATCCCCGTTGACCTGCTAACGCTCTCTGAAGAATTAGACCGCTCAAACCTGCTGGCAGATGTCGGCGGCTCGGCGTACATCACCTCGCTCATCAATCAAGTACCGTCCTCGCTGAATGCCGAATCCTACGGACGAATCGTCGAAGGACATTCCATCCGCCGCAAGATGATCACCGCCGCGAACAAGATCGCGTCCCTGGCATACAAAAGCGATGATTCCATTGAAAACGTTATGGGAGAGGCTGAAAAAACCCTTTTTAACGTTAGCGAGAGAAGAACGAAACATGAAGTTCAACCAATACGCGCAGTTCTTTCTGATTACTATGACCGTGTTGACGAACTTGCCAAACACCCCGAAGATTTTTACGGTGTGCCAACAGGTTTCAGAGACTTGGATAAACTGCTTAATGGTTTGCAGCCTTCAGATTTACTAATCATTGCTGGTCGTCCAGGTCAGGGTAAAACTGGTTTTTTGCTTTCCATTGCCAAGAATGCCGCGCTGACCCATAAAAAGCATATCGCCATTTTTTCATTGGAAATGTCGAACGAGCAGGTCGTCCAGCGTCTGATCGCACAGACAACTGAAATTTCCTCGCAGCGTTTGCGTAATGGGAAATTATTGGAAAACGAATGGCCACTTTTTACACACGCCATTGAAGTGCTTTCTGACACGCATATTTATCTGGATGATACGCCCGCCATTACTCCGCTACAACTTAGAACCAAATGCCGCCGCCTACATATGGAGTTTGGTGTTGACCTGATCATTATTGATTATCTGCAACTCATGAGCGGAGATACGCGCAACGACAACCGCGTGCAGGAAGTTTCGCACATCTCGCGCAGTTTGAAGGTCCTGGCTCGCGAATTGAATGTCCCCGTGCTGACCGCCGCGCAACTAAGCCGCGCAGTGGAACAGCGTACCGATAAAAAACCTGTGCTTTCTGATTTGCGCGAATCAGGCTCACTGGAACAAGATGCCGATATTGTGATGTTTATTTATCGCCCCGATGAATATGAAAAGGGCTCAGACATGCAGAACATCACAAAAATTGTGGTTGCAAAACATCGTAACGGACCCGTGGGTGAGATTGACTTGATTTTCCGTGGCGAATTAACCAGATTCGAAAATGCGACAACAACATCATTCAATCCGAATCAATGATATTTTTTCATGTTGTATAAAATGGAAATTTTCAACGGCTTCACTTCCTCCGAAACATTCACCCAACTTCCTGATTCGTTTATTCATCTTATAAAAGAAATAGATGACATCACAGAGTTGAAGGTGACTCTCTATGCCATCTGGCGGATTGAGCACATCGAGGGACACTTCCGCGCGCTGCGTGAAGCGGACTTTGAAACGCAGGAGCTTGGGCTGGGTCTTGAGGAGATTCTGCTCGGGCTGGGAAAATCTGTTGAGCGCGGGACCCTGCTCAAGGCGGAGCATGAAGCGGCTGTTTTTTATTTCCTCAACTCTCCGCGCGGACGTTTATCGGCTGAGGCATTTCAAAAAGGCCAGTGGAGTGCATCTGCAAAGGGCACGTCGGCGCCGATGAGGAAATCAAATATATTTAAGTTGTACGAGGAAAACATCGGCGCGCTCACGCCTTTATTGTCAGATATGCTGCGTGAAGCGGAAAAAAATTATCCGGGCGAGTGGTTTGAGGAAGCGTTTGAAATTGCTGTAAGCAGGAATATTCGCAACTGGAAATATGTGGATGCCATTTTAGCGCGCTGGAAGGAAAAAGGGAAAGATGAAAGAAAAGATCAACAAGACATTATCAAAGATGCAAGACGATACACCGACGGCGAGTTCTCCGAATTCTTCAAGTGAGAGCAACGTAATAAAACCGCTCGGAGATCCCAACTGCCCGCATTGCGGCGGGGTGGGATATGTAAGCTATGATGTCCCTGTAGGTCATGAAAAATTCGGCAAAATTGAGTCCTGCGTCTGCCGTGCAAAAGATGTAGCGGATAGCGCTCGCAGTCGTTTGTTTCGTTTAAGCAATTTGGATCGTTTGACTCACTTGCGTTTTGAGAATTTCAAGACGACAGGAAATGAAAAAGCAAAGTTCATGACGCCGCAGGAAAAGGAAAATATTTACAAGGCGTTTGAAACCTGTGAAAATTTTGCGCGTTCTCACACAGGTTGGATATTGCTCGAAGGCGGATATGGATGCGGCAAGACCCATCTCGCAGCGGCAATTGCAAACGATGCAGTAGGCAAAGGAATATCCACGCTTTTTATTACCGTGCCAGATTTGCTGGATTCCCTGCGCTTTGCATACGCCGACCCCGAAACAACTTTTGAACAGCGTTTTGACGAGATCCGCAGTGTGTCCTTGTTGATCCTCGACGACTTTGGAACACAGAACGCGACGAACTGGGCGCAGGAAAAATTATTTCAAATCATCAACTACCGTTACATCAATAAATTGACGACGGTCATCACCACGAATTTGATGCTGGATGAAATCGAAGGACGCATCCGCTCGCGTTTGCAGGATGATGAATTTGTAAAATACGTAAAGATGAGCGCCCCCGATTATCGCCGCCCCGAAGAAACCAGCAATCCGGGCATCTCGATGCTTTCCCTGCCTGAAATGAAAGTTATGACATTTGAGAAATTTCAGATGCGTGAAGATGAGATCGGCAAGGAAGCGATCACGACGGTCATCACTGAGAAGCAGGACAAGTTTGGAAATAAATACAAAGATAAAGAGATCATCCGCGTAAAAGTAACCAAGGAAGATATAAAGACTTTGCACGAAGCCTTTGGCGCAGCGGCGCGCTTTGCGGAAGAACCGCATGGCTGGCTGGTGCTTCTCGGTCAGTCGTTTTGTGGAAAGACACATCTTGCGGCGGCGGTTGGCAACTATCGCATCGGTCTTGGCGGACAGGCACTGCTGGTGGAAGTTTCAGCATTGCTCGATTACCTGCGTCAGACCTTTCGCCCCAGCTCCGAGGTGCCGTTTGACCGGCGTTTCCATGAAATCCGCACCACGCCATTATTGATCCTGGATGACTTGAAGGAAAGCGGAGCAAGCTCTGTCTGGGCAGAAGATAAGTTATACAGCGTTTTGAATTATCGTTATAACGCGCATCTGCCCACGGTCATTACCAGCACAATGCGGGCTGAAGCCTTTGCGCTAAGTTACTCCAACTTATGGAACAAATTACTCGACCCTACCATGTCGCAAATCCTTGTGATCGATATGCCTCCTTATCGGCGTGTGGCGAAGGCGAGCAAGACAAGCCCGCACAAAAAGAAGTAGGGCTGCTGTCACCTAATTTAGTCTTTCCATCTTCTATATGTGACATTGAATATATATCATTTATATAATAAATATATTGCAAATTATTCAGCCTCGTGTTAGAATTTTCCCAACAAAACAGCCTATCGCATAGGCTGTTTTTCATTCCCATTCACACGAGGCAAACATGCTCCCCTCTTATTTATTGTCCCTGCGCGAAGGCTTGGAAGCCGCACTCATTATCGGTATTGTGCTCGGCGCACTGCGTAAAATTCGCCGCACTGATCTGGCTCCCGCGCTCTGGCTCGGCACACTGGCGGCAGTCGGCGTAAGCATTCTTTCCGCAATCCTGCTAACCTTATTTGGACTAAGCCTCCAAGGTCCCGCCGAAAAAATATACGAGGGCATTACCATGTTCCTCGCCGCAGGCATCTTAACCTGGATGATCTTCTGGATGAGCACGCAGGCGAAAAATCTCAAGGGCGAAATTGAAGACGGCGTCAACAAAGCCGCAGCCTCAACGGGCAGGCGCGCCATCTTCTGGCTGGCATTCGTGGCAGTGGTGCGCGAAGGCGTAGAATTGGCGCTCTTCATCACTGCCGCGTTCTTTGCAGGCAGCAACGAAAATATCACAACAAATACCATCCTCACGCTAACCGGCGTAGTGCTAGGACTCGGCACATCCATCCTGCTCGGCTGGTCGCTGCTTGCCGCCACAGCGCGCCTCAACCTCAAACTATTCTTTCAGGTCACGGGCTATCTGCTCATCCTCTTCGCCGCGGGACTGGTGGCTCATGGCATTCACGAATTCAACGAAGCCGGCTGGATTCCCAACGTTATCGAGAACGTCTGGAATGTAAACGCCATCGTTGACGAAAAATCTGTGCTCGGCGAATTGCTAAAAACGCTCTTTGGATACAACGGCAACCCATCGCTGACAGAAATCATCGGATACTTAACCTATCTTGCCGGTGTCATGTTTGTCTTCACCCGCAACACAATCAAACGTGACGTAAAGGTCGCAGGCTTAACATAAAAGCGGTCAAAGCCGCTGTAACAAAAAACAGGCTTCAAGTCCGTCGTGACTTGAAGCCTGTTTTTTGTTACGAAGTGCCCGCAAGGGTATACTATGGATATGACCACACTTCCTATCCCATCTTTTTTTGAATCGAATCGAGTCGGCGAAATTTGGAAAGTGGATTACGCCGCCCGCGCAGATATGGCTCGTGACTGGGCGCAACAACACAATCTTGAGCCTGCTCCCGTTTCGAAGGGCAGAATCTCCCTTTTGCTGGTTGACGTACAAAACACGTTCTGCATCCCTGGCTTTGAACTCTTCGTCAGCGGGCGCAGCGGAAATGGCGCAGTAGACGACAACGCCCGCCTGTGCGAATTCATCTACCGCAATTTGGGAAAGATCACAGACATCACCGCCACCCTGGACACCCACCATTCACAGCAAATATTTCACCCCATATTTTTTGTGGATAAAGATGGTAATCACCCAGCGCCATATACCGTCATTCAAGTTGAAGAATTGCAAAGAGAAAAGTGGAAATTCAACCCCGCACTTGCGCCGCGTTATAAACTCACACCTGAATATGGGCACAAGATGATGGTTCATTATGCCGTGCGATTACGAGAACGCGGCAAATACGCACTGACCGTCTGGCCTTATCACGCCATGCTCGGCGGAATTGGTCACGCACTTGTCCCCGCCGTGGAAGAAGCCATATTTTTCCATTCCATCGCGCGGCTTTCACAGCCAAAGTTTGAAATCAAAGGCGACCAACCCTTCACAGAACATTATTCCGTCATCGGACCCGATGTAACCAGGGGACCAAAAGGCGAAACGCTTGGCAAGCATAACGACTCCTTTATTAAAGAGTTAATGGATGTGGATGCGTTGATCATTGCCGGACAGGCAAAAAGTCACTGCGTAGCCTGGACGATCTCTGACCTGCTGGACGACATCCGTATCACAGACCCGGATCTCGCAAAGAAGGTTTATCTGCTTGAAGATTGCACATCGCCAGTCGTTGTGCCCGGCGCAGATTTTACCGATCAAGCCGACGAAGCATTTGAAACCTTTGCCCAGGCAGGGATGAACGTCATCAAATCAACCGATATATTGGAATAATTTACAACTGAGGAAGCATGTCCATTTTTGATGGGAAGAGATTAACCAACGAAACATTCAAATTAGATATTGAACGTATGCGCCGCGGCTGGTATTCGGATAAATATTTTGAGAATATCAACAGAATGCTGATTGCATTATCCAGCGAAAATTATAGCTATTCAGGACAATTTCACAATCTGCCGGATGGCATTTCACCTGATGACATTGCCGTGGGTGATATTGAAGTTGAAATGCAGTGGTTCACACGCAGGCTGGGAAAAACAACCGTGGTAGGCGTGGATAAGGCGCTGGCCATGCTCAGGCATTGCACGGGATATTTCGAAGGTGACACATTTATTGACACCTCAGACAAGCTTGAAGTGTGGGCTGTGCAGGACGGAACGATTGTCAAATACGAAGGCGACCCGACCAAAATTCAGCCTGTCATTAAAGTCCGCGGACGCTACCGTGATTTTGCATTGCTTGAAACCCCGTCGCTGGGCATCCTCACCCGCTCAAGCCGTGTGGCGACGAATGTGTATGAAACGCTGGTCGCGGCGAACGGCAAGCCTGTCTTGTTTTTTCCCGCGCGGTTTGATGTGCATGAAGTGCAAGCCGCGGATGGATATGCCTACAACATTGCCTTGCAGCGTTTCAACCGTGACAGCGAGCACGACCTCGGCGCCTTTGTCTCGACCGATGCACAGGGAGATTGGTGGGGCGGCGCGGGCGGCGGAACGGTGGCTCACGCCGCAATCGCATCTTTCCTCGGCGACACCGCGGAAGCCATGATGGAATTCTCGCGCATTTTACCCGCGCAGATTCCGCGCATTGCATTGGTGGATTTCAACAACGATTCTGTACGCGATGCTTTACGCGTATTGGAATCCATGTTTGCAAAATACCGTGAATTGATGGATGCAGGCAACAAAGAGGAAGCAAAAAAATATAGATTATATGGCGTGCGTTTGGATACAAGCGGAAGCGTGCGCGATATCTCTGTGCAGCCGCTGGGCGACCCCGCTTTGGATCTGGGCGTCAACCCGCGGCTTGTGTTCAACGTCCGCCAGGGATTGGACCATGCCTGGGAAAACTGGACCCTGCCCGAAGACTGGAAAGATGCGGCGAAGGATTTCTGTCGCAGGGTGAAGATCGTCGTCTCGGGTGGGTTTAATCCAGAAAAAATCCGCAAGTTTGAAAAGTTGGAAGTGCCGGTGGATATTTACGCGGTGGGTTCTTATTTGTTCAATAACAGCAACTCAACGACCACCGATTACACCAGCGATGTGGTGCGCGTGAAGATCCACGGCGAGTGGGCTGATATGGCAAAAGTAGGGCGCAAGGTTGGAAGCAACGAGAATTTGGAGAGAGCCTGGTGAGATGAAACTGATCCTGATCTACACGCTCGCGGCAGGCGTGATCTCGGCAGTCACTGCGCCCATTCCGGGCACATCCCTGCTGTTAACCGCGCTGGAAATTTTCATGCTTGTTCATCTTGCGAAAGAACACGATTTCAAACTCGGCTTCAAAGAGATCGGTTATTCAGCCATGACAATCTGGGGAGTTTCCACTGTGCTAAAAGATACCGCGCTGGAAATACTAAATTTCTTCCCCATTATTGGCTGGGCGGCGGAAGTGGTCGTGGCGGTATTGTTCGTTTTCTTTTTGGGAAATCTGGCAAATTTATATTTCAAGAAGAAAAACGTTTAAGCCCTGTTAACCTGCTTTTCAAAATAGGTTAAGCACAGTTCTTTATAATGCTCTCATCACCCATGAGAGCAAACCCAATCCCACATTACCTTAATATATTTCCCACAGGACAGATCCCAGTGCCGGTAAGCATTGGGGATCTGCCTCTTTCCACTTACATTGTTTCCTACGACACGCTGACTGAAAAAGTAGTCAATCACCTGCAATCCAATGTACTCATCCCTGGCGTAATTGTTGTACAGGGACAGCGCTTGCTGGGTGTGATTCCGCGCCACAAGATGTTTGAAAGGCTGGGACGCCGCTATGGGATTGAACTATTTCTCAGCAAGCCGGTGGGCGATCTGCTATTGGAACTTCGCACTGATATGTTCAGTCTCAAGTGTCAACTCCACATCAACACCGCCGCAAAACTTGCACTCAGCCGTTCACAGGATGGCACATACGACCCGATCGTTGTTGAATACGATGATGGCAGTCTGGCTCTGCTGGATATGTATGTGCTTTTACTAAGCCAATCTCAGTTGTTGAGCAATTTAAATGGTGTGATCAGTTCGTTGAATAACATTGAGACAATACTTGCCAGCGACACCCCCGGGCGCAATGTCTTGGAATTGATCCTTGAAAGTTTACGCCTTGTTACCCCCTACCATGAAGCCGAAATTATCATCCAAAAAAACTCAAGTTATGAAAGCCTTGAAGTCAACGAACATGTGACGCTTTTGGAAGACCCTCTCCGCGCAAATAATATTTATCGGTCTGTCCTCACCATGAGCCAACCGTTCAGCATCGAAGATGTACGCATGGCGCCACTGTGGAAGGGTGTGCATGCGTCATCAAATACGCGTTCATGGATGGGAATTCCTGTTTCGGATCAAAACGGAATTGTGGGTCTGCTTGCGCTTTCTCGCTTTAGCGTATCCCCATTCAACAATAACGAGAAAGAATTGGCGCAGGTATTTGCGCGGTACATCAACACGTTTCTTATCAACCTGGCGCAACAGGCTGAAAGAAAATATATTTACAATAAAATGTTCTAAAATAATTTACGGCATGGGCGGAACTTTGAGCAGGAAGCCAACCAAATAACCAGCCAGCGCGCTGACAGTTCCGATCACGGCCATTTCAAGTCCGCTCTTCATGGGTTTACCCACGGTCACACGGGCTTTGTATGCGCCAATACCAAACAGCACCAACGCCGTCACAAGAACCGACAGCCACATACTTGTGGAAACAGATAAAAACATAAATGGCAGCAGCGGCACAAGTGAACCAGCAATTGCGGCAAAACCCACAACCAACGCGGCGCGGATCGCAGTCTTTCGATCCACTGGCGCAAGTTGATGTTCCTCTGCCATCATCACCGCCACCCACACATCTTGATTCGCGGTGATCGTCTCCACGATTTTGTCGAGTAATTCCCCATTGAAACCCTTGCCTGCATAAATATCGCGAATCTCTTTTATTTCGAGGTTGGGCGTTTCTACAAGGTGGCGATATTCGCGCTCGCGTTCGCTTTGATACAAGTCTGCGTCGGCTAGTGTTGTGGTGTACGCCACCGCGCCCATCGAAATAGATTCAGCAAAAGTAGTCGCCAACCCCGCCACCAAAACGATGCGCGCATCGCTCGTCGCCGCGGCAATGCCCAGCACCACACCAAGCACGTTGACCAATCCATCTTGTGCACCTAAAATAAAATCCGACAGACCCGAAGCCCGTTTATGCGGGTCGGTTTGAATGTGATATAAAACTTCATTAATAAGTTGATCTTGCGTAACAGGTTCCATGCCAATATGATACACCACACTGCGAGAAAACGCCTCCATTGCAACGCTCAGCCTGTTCGCCAATCCCAAAAATTTTTCAAGCCTTGACATCCCCTTGATTCCGCAGATAATTGCATTAATCAAATAAAGGCTGTGACAGAGGAAAGTAAACTGGCAGAAGCCGCCAGAGATGTGCAAAGTAGTCGTTGAGATTGCACTCGTCCAAAACCCGTTGAAGTTCCCTCTTGAGCCTCTCAAGTTAACACGTTGCAAGTTTGAACGTCAGTAGTTTGAGACGCACTCCCTGCGTTATTGGGAAGCCGATGAATGTCGGCGCAAAGTGCATCGCTCACGCGATGAATCTGGGTGGTACCGCGAGAACTCCCTCTCGTCCCATTATTTGTGGACGGGAGGTTTTTATTTTGTACTTATGTCATTGCGAGGAGCGCTCTTGCTCTTAGCGACGAAGCAATCTCCCACATAGTTGAGGATTGCTTCGGGCAGAAGAACACTGCCCTCGCAATGACGAGATTATGTGAGGTGTATATGTTGGATAAATTGAACGAGATCGAAAAAGCCGGACTGGAGAGTCTGGCATCTATTACAGATCAGACAGCCCTGGATGCGTGGCGTCTGGCGAATGTGGGACGCAGTTCACCGCTGATGCAGGTCTTTGCCGGGTTTGGGAAACTCTCAAAGGAAGAGAAACCAGCCGTCGGCGCGGCTGCGAACCGTGTCAAAGTGGCGTTGGAATCTGCTTTGGAAGAAAAAGCTCAAGCCGTAAAAAATGCCGCGATGGCGAAATCCCTCGAAGAAGAAAAGTTGGATGTGACCCTACCTGG
>CAMCQT010000119.1 GCA_945877125.1 Candidatus Brevifilum fermentans
TTTTGCTGTTTTCTCAAACCGTCCACGAATTTTCCACGAATAAACGAATGTCGGCCCACAAATTCGAGCATTCGTGACCTATTCGTGGATGGTTGGTGGTTCAAATCGCCCAATTTTGCAATTACTGGAATTCAGATTTGGAATTCCTGGGAAAAGCCATGGCTGCCTTTACTTGAATTTATACTCAGTAGATCACGAAAACGTAGTAACGACTTTAGTCGTTCGGGTAAAAAGCGACTGAAGTCGCCATTACGAAACCTATTCGTGAAGTACTGATACTAGCCACCTGACACTTTGTTTTTTGGACGCTGACCGCGAAGCGCGCAGATGAACGCAGATTTTTTGAAAAAACATGAGCAAAAATGATTTTTTATCAGCGTTTTCAGCGTTCATCTGCGTCCCATTTTAAAACAGTCGGGTGGCTGGAATTTAGAGTTGATTCTTGAATCCTTTGTTCCATCGTTTTTTTTGCCGCTAATTTCGCTGATTTTTTTGGACAATTCGTGTCAAAGGTTTTTGAAACTCCAAACTCAAGACCTTTAAAGTTAATAAGACTATAACAATAAAAGCTCTTTACATCTTTACAAACAAGTTATAATTATTGAATAAAGCAGGAACGATTAATATCTGCCTGCCACACAATTAGATCATCAAAAGGAGTTAATATCATGGGATTCTTCGGTAAAATTCTCGAAAAACTTGGACTCAAAAAAGGCGAAGAGGAAGTTAAGCCAGTCGCCGCCGCGCCCGTCGCTGCCCCGGCCAAGCCTGCCACACCGGCCGCAAAGCCAGTCGCTGAAGTTGTAAAACCAAAACCCGTTGCTGAAGTGCAGAAAGATGATGCGCCTAAAGTTTCAACCATCTCCAAGATGGAAGCCCCCAAGCCGGTGGCTGTTTCAGAAGTGGATGTTGTTAAGCACTTGGAAGAACTTTCTCTTGGAAAAGGTCTTGATTGGAAAGTCTCCATTGTAGATTTGCTCAAACTGCTCGACATTGACAGCAGCCGCGAAGCCCGCAATGAACTGGCCGCCGAACTCGGCTGTCCCGCTGATTTGATGCACGACTCAGCCAAGATGAACGTCTGGCTGCACAAGGAAGTTTTGAAGCAGATCGCCCAGAACGGCGGAAACATCCCCGCAGCCCTGCTCGACTAATTTTTTCGCAATTCAAAAAAACAGCGCTGACATTTAATGTCTGCGCTGTTTTTTTGTTTAACATCGCTTGGCTGTCCTACTTCTCACTTCTCACTTTTTACTTCTCACTCTCTCCCACACCAACTTCACCAACAATCCCGCGCGCCAAAATGCGACTGCCGCCATGCCATGCGCGAGGACTGCGAATAGCGGCGGCGTTTGATAGGTGTAATACATCCAACATTCGCGGGTGGTGCCCCACAACTCAAGGAAGTAGCCCAGCCCTGCGCCCGCAATAAATGTCAGCAGGGCGAAGCGGTGATCGGTGGGGGTGACGATGAGCAGGACGCACAATGCCAGCGAGAGCCATGTGTAGGATTTGTCGAATGTTGGGGAAACAAAGACCAGCATGAGGGTTAGGAAGGTGGCGAAGGTCAGCCAGTAGAGGGCAGTGGTCAGTGAACGGTAATCAGTTGGTTTAATTCGTTTGGCTGTCTGGTCAATCATCCAGTTTAGAAATCTGGTGATGCGGTCAATCGAAAGACTTGCGATGGGCCAGGCGGGGATGATCCATAGCGGCGGACGTTCGGCGGTGTAATAATGCCAGAGGTTGGTTTGTGTGCCCCAGGATTCGATTGCCAGCCCGCCGCAGATGCCGACGAAGACGATCAGCAAATCGGTTTTGAGGTTGGCGCGCGCGACGATGGTGATGGACATGAAAAAGAAAACGCCGAGCAGCAGCCAGTCGATATACCGCCACCATGCGCCGTTCCAATCGACGTAGGCGAGATATTCTTCGGCAAGCGGCCACCAGATGTAGACGATGAGAAAAATGGTGACGAAGAATCCGCCAAGCAAAATGGATGAGTCGCGCGTCCAGAAGGGTTGCCTTTGATTATCCATGCGGGGCATTATAATGGACTGAACACAAATATTTTTCATTGTCATTACATGTCATTGCGAGGAGCGGTTTGTGCGACGAAGCAATCTCCTAATCACAGGGGATTGCTTCGTCGGGGAGAGCACCCTCCTCGCAATGACATGAAAGGGAATTATGTCAATTCAACTGATTCAACAGTACTACACAAAAGTGGAACAAATCATTCGTTACGGCGGGAGTCGCAATGAGTCTTCGTTACGCAAGCCGTTTCAGGATTTGCTGGAGCAATACGCGCGCTCTAAAAATTTGGTGCTGGTTGCCGAAGTGGAGTTGACTACGAAGAAGGGTACGCGGATTCGTCCTGATGGGGTGTTGAAGGATGCGCTGCGGCAGGATTGGGGATTTTGGGAAAGCAAAGACGAGAAGGATGATATTGAAGCGGAGATAAAAGCGAAGTTCAATAAGGGCTATCCGTCGTTCAATATTTTGTTTGAGGATACGCACACGGCAATTCTGTATCAGGGCGGGGAGCGGGTGATGGAAGCCGCTTTCAGCGACGCACAAGGCTTGGATAAATTGATCAGCCGCTTTGTGGGGTATGAGCCGCGCGAGGTGTCTGAATTCCACAAGGCGATTGAGTTATTCAGCGCGGAGGTGGGCGGACTCGCAGAAGTGCTAAGGGCGGTTATCAGCGATCAGTTAGCGGTGAACAGTGAGTTCAGTGAGGCGTTGTCTGAGTTTTTGGAGTTGGCGAAGAAGGCGATCAATCCGAAGATCGAGATGGCGGACGTGCGCGAGATGATCATCCAGCATGTGCTGACTGAAGATATTTTTATGCGTGTGTTCGATGAGGCGGAGTTCCATCGCGAGAATGTGATCGCGCACAAACTGGCGGAAGTGGCGGGGACGTTTTACAAGGGTGAGACGAAGCGCAACATCCATGCCAAGATTGCGCCGTATTACGAGACGATCAATGCGCGGGCGTCGCAGATCAGCGACCATCACGAGAAGCAGAAATTTTTGAAGGCGTTGTACGAGAGCTTTTACAAGGCATATAACCCGAAGGCGGCGGATAGGCTGGGAATTGTGTACACGCCCGATGAGATCGTGCGCTTTATGATCGAGAGCGCCGACCATTTGACGTTCAAACATTTCGGCAAGACGCTGGGCGATAAGGGCGTGGAGATTTTAGACCCCGCGACGGGCACAGGGACGTTCATCACCGAGTTGATCGAGTATCTGCCGCCCGCGCAATTGGAATACAAATACGACCATGAACTGCACTGCAATGAAGTTTCGATCCTGCCGTATTACATCGCCAATTTGAATATCGAATATACGTACAAGCAGAAGACAGGTAAGTACAATGAGTTCGAGAATATCTGCTTTGTGGATACGCTCGATAATATGGGATTTGAACACACGGGCAAGCAGTTGAATTTCTTTGGGCTGACGGATGCGAACTCGGAAAGAATTGTGAAGCAGAATAGCAAGCCGATTATGTTGGTGATTGGTAATCCGCCGTATAACGATAGTCAGAGCAATGAAAACGAAAATAACAAAAATCGCGAGTATCCTGACATTGACCGCAGAATACGAGATACTTACATAAAAAACAGCACAGCACAGAAGACGCATCTTTACGATATGTATGCGCGCTTTTACCGCTGGGCAAGTGACCGCCTTGATAAGAATGGCATAATAGCATTTATCACCAATGGCTCATTTTTAGATTCACGAACATTTGATGGGTTTCGCAAAGTTCTTGCCGATGAATTTAGCCACATTTATATTGTAGATTTGGGTGGAAATATTCGCAGGAATCCAAAGCTCTCTGGTCCAACCCATAATGTATTTGCTATTCAAACTGGTGTTGCAATAGCCTTTCTAATAAAAACTGCTAAGAAAGGAAAAACGCCCGCCCAGATTTTCTATACTCGTCGACCTGAACTTGAATTAGCAACCGATAAACTTGAATTTTTGCGTGGGACTAAGTTTTCCGAAATACATTTTCAACACATTATCCCCGACAAGAAAAACAATTGGCTTGATTTAACCGAAAATGATTGGGATGAGCTTATGTCAATTGTTAGCAAAGACGAATCTCAAAAGAAGGTTATTTTTAGTGCAGCGTTCCCAGGCGTAAAAACAAATCGAGACGAATGGGTCTACGACTTCGACAAATTAACGCTTGCAGAGAAAATCAATTACTTTGTTGATAAATACAACAAACAAGTTCAAGCCTTGAAAAGTACAGACACAGATGAAAGCATTAGAGATAATTTAGATTATTCTATTAAGTGGAGTTCAAGCCTTGTAGCTCAATTGATAAAACGAACTTCGCTCACTTTTGATGATAAATATCAACTCAAAATGATTTATCGTCCTTTTGTGAGGATGAATTATTATGCAGATAAAGTTTTATCTGACAGGCTTACTGCAAATCACTATGAAATGTTTGGTCAAAGATTAAAATCAGAAAACCTAGTGATTAGCGTATCAGGGGAAGGTGCAAACAAACCATTCCATCTTTTAGCATCTGATGGATTATTGGGTTTTGACACTTTGGAAAAAACGCAATGTATTCCGCTCTACCGTTACAGCGTGAGCCAGACTTCCGAAGTCTCGGAGACTTCGGAAGTCTCCCCTGCGAGGACGATGTCCCGCACCGAGAACATCACCGATTGGGCGTTGGGTCAATTCAGAGCAAAGTATGAAGGCAAAAGGATGAAGGATGAAAAAAAGAACAAGAAAGATTCATCCTTCATAATTCATCCTTCATCCTTAACCAAGGAAGATATTTTCCATTACGTGTATGCCGTCCTGCATCATCCCGCGTATCGGGCGAAGTATGAGATCAACTTGAAGCGCGAGTTTCCGCGAATCCCGTTTTATGAGGATTTCTGGAAATGGGCTGGTTGGGGGAAGAGGTTGATGGAGTTGCATTTGGGGTATGAGACGGTGGAGGCGTATCCATTACAGACCTCCGAGGTCTTAAAGACCTCGGAGGTCTCGCCCACCACGAGACTCATGGCGAGAAAAGAACGCGGCGAGATCGAGATCGATTCACAGACCACCCTGCGCGGCGTCCCTGCGGAGGCATGGGAATATCGGCTGGGGACGTATTCCGCGCTGGAATGGATTTTGGAAAGATACAAAGAGAAGAAGCCGAAAGACCCGACGATTGCGGAGAAGTTCAACACGTATAAGTTTGCCGAATACAAAGAGTCCGTGATCGAGTTGCTGATGAAGGTTTGTACGGTTTCGATTGAGACAATGAAGATTGTCAAGGAAATGCCTGAGTGACAGAAAGGAACATCGCGATGTTCTAAAGGAACTTCGTAATGTTCTAAAGGAACTTCGTAATGTTCTAAAGAAACATCGCGATGTTCTAAAGGAACTTCGCAACATTCTAAAGGAACTTCGTAATGTTCTAAAGAAACTTCGCAATGTTCTAAAGGAACTTCACAACGTTCTAAAGGAACATCGCCTCGCAATACAATAACAGGCAGGAAAACAGCCTGAAATCGCTGAAAACTGCAATCATCAGATAAAGGGCGAACAAGTCCTTTTACCACGGAGACACAGAGGCACAGAGTTTTAGCCTTGTTTTTCTCAGTGACTCCGTGCCTCAGTGGTTAAAAAATGTTCAACCTATTGCTGACCATTACAAAAATCGCTGAAAAAGCCAAAAACTCATCGGTTAGCGTAGAGACGACACCCTAACGGGCACACGTGAAGATCGTGAAGGAAATGCCCAGTTAACGACAAAGCGAGCGGCGCACGCGCACCGCTCGCTTTGTCGTTTTTTATCAAGCCTTTTTACCGATCAACCCGACGAGAATCAAGACGATGCCGAGACCGCCCACGGTTCCCGAAGCGCCCCCAACGAGTCGCATAAATTCCACGGGATCGGTTGATATCGAAGCAATGGATGACATGAAGAAAGCAAATCCGAGGGCAAGAACAAGCAATAAAAAGCCGCCAATGATCATCCGCCAATTTCGTTGTCTCATAATTATTTTCTCCTTTTACGAATAAATTTGGACGATTCTAATCCTATTAAGAAAATTTGCCAATTGATTCGGAAGTAAAATTCATTGGAGTGGCTAAAAGGATAGGCTGAAAAAATCTATCACCACGGAGTCACGAAGACACTGAGTTTTTTTGCGTTTTTTTCTCCGTGACTCTGTGTCTCCGTGGTGAAAAATATGGACAAGCCCACTGTATTAGCCACTCCCAAATTCATGGCTTTTCCAAGGTCAGGTCTTAAGTCTGATAAAATCCCTGCATGTTATCCCGTATCTTTTCCTGTGCCGTAGTGGGTCTTGAAGGCGTCATCATTGAAGTGGAAGTAGATTACACCAATGGCTTGCCCGGCATGACCATCGTCGGCTTGCCCGACGCCGCCGTGCAGGAAAGCCGCGAGCGCGTGCAAACCGCCGTCAAAAACGCGGGCTTGCATTTCCCCCGTCATCGCATCGTCGTCAATCTCGCGCCCGCCTCCGTCCGCAAGGAAGGTCCGTCCTACGACCTGCCCATCGCGCTCGGCGTCATCGTCCTCGCAGGATTTCTCCCACATGACAAAGTTGAAAACACAATCGTCATCGGCGAACTTTCGCTCGATGGCGCAGTGCGTCACGCGCGCGGAGTTTTGCCCATGGCAGCCGCCGCCCGCGCCAATGGATTCAAGCGGATGTTCGTCCCTGAAGTGGATGCGCCTGAAGCGGCTTTGATTCCAGACCTTGAGATTATCCCCGTTAAAACGCTTGCGGATCTCTTCGACCATTTAGCGGGTCGGCGTCTCATTCAGCCTTATGTTCCCTCGACAGATTCTCTCGAACCGTTATTCACCCCCACAGATTTTAGCGAAGTCAAAGGACAAGAACACGTCAAACGCGCGCTCGAAGTTGCCGCGGCTGGCGGGCACAATGTCTTGATGGTCGGAAGTCCCGGCGCGGGTAAAACTTTACTTGCGCGCGCATTGCCCGGCATCCTGCCGCAAATGAGCATCGAAGAATCTTTGGATGTCACCCGAATCTATTCGGTGGCAGACCAACTTCCCGCTGGCACACCGCTGATTCGTCATCGCCCGTTCCGCTCGCCGCATCACACCATTTCACACGCGGGTCTGGTCGGCGGCGGAAACATCCCCAAGCCTGGTGAAATCTCGCTCGCGCATCGCGGCGTTCTCTTCCTCGATGAATTCCCCGAATTTGGCACACGCGTTCTCGAAGTCATGCGCCAGCCGATGGAAGACAAAGTGGTCACCATCAGCCGCGCCAAAGGCTCGCTCACATTCTCTGCCAACTTCCAACTCATCGCCGCCATGAATCCCTGTCCCTGCGGATATTACGGTGACTCGCTCAAACCCTGCACCTGCGCCCCGATGACAGTCACAAAATATCAAAAGCGCATCTCAGGTCCATTGCTCGACCGCATTGATATTCACATCGAAGTGCCGCGCGTAGATTACGAAAAACTCAGCGGCAACAAAGTTAGCGAAACCAGCGAATCCATTCGCGCCCGCGTGCAAGCCGCTAGAAATATTCAGCAAACCCGATTTACCAATTCCCAACCTGCTAAATCCCAACCTACCGATATCATCTCCAACGCCGACATGCGGATTGCGGAAATTCGTCAGTTTTGTCAGTTGCAAGATGAAGGTCAAAGTTTGATGCGCTCTGCAATGAGTCAACTGCAACTTTCTGCACGCGCCTATCATCGCATACTAAAACTTTCACGCACCATCGCAGACCTGGCAGGGAGTGAGGATATCCAATCTGTGCATCTGGGTGAGGCGTTGCAGTACCGTCCAAAGATTATGATGGGATAATCTTTATCGCAAGGAGATCAGCCATGTCTCAGCCAGAGTTCAATGCACCCCCAAAATATTCTTCTCTTGAAGAAGTCCTCAGCGCCATCAGAGGTATGAAGAATGATCCGCTGGCCAATGCAGGCACGAACATCGTAATCAGCCGTGGAAATTCGCAAGCCAAATTGTTAATCATCGGCGAAGCTCCCGGCACACAGGAAAATATTCAGGGCAAACCATTTGTCGGCCCCGCCGGACAACTGCTCGATAAAATTTTGCAAGCCGCAAATTTCAACCCTGAAAAAGATGTCTACATCACCAACTCCGTATTTCGTATGCCGCCCGGCGATGATGGCAAAGCATTTCGCAAACCCACCGACCAGGAAATTGAATATTACCGCCCGTATGTTTTTGAGATCATGCGCTTGATTGACCCGCTTGTGATTTTATTGACGGGAAACGTAGCCTGCCAATCTGTCCTCAAAAAGAGCGGCATCACCACCCTGCGCGGAAAGTGGACTCAGCTCGATGGGCATTGGCTCATGCCGATCTTTCATCCATCCTACCTGCTGCGCAATCCATCCCGCGAGCCGTACTCTCCCAAGTCCTTAATGTGGGACGACATCCGCGAAGTTCGCAGGAAGTATGATGACTTGCTGGCAAACAGCGTTTAATCTTTGAGAGGTGTGTACAAATTGTAAATTTGGTGGCGATGCACATCGCCATAAAATAGGCAAAACGAAACGTCCGCAAGTAATTGCTGGCGTTTTTTATATGAAGGTGGCATACAGCCAAATGTCATTTAAGTGCATGTGTAAAACTCCCTCTTGACTTGGCTTGGTATTTTTGATATTATGTTATCGATAACATGTTAGCGATAACATAATAGTGGAATTACAAGGAAATTAACTTGATTCTATCTGACAGAAGGAAACGCATCACCATTAAGGATGTAGCGCAAGCCGCTGGCGTATCAACGCAGACGGTTTCGCGTGTGATGAATAAGTTCTCCTATGTCTCGGGGGAAACTCGTCAGCGTGTAGAGGAAGTGGTGGCACAATTAGGCTATCATCCCAGCACTCTTGCGCGTAGCTTAAGTCAACAACGCAGTTACACACTTGGTATAGTCACGTTCGATTTGAAATATATCGGACCGTCACGCACGCTCAATGGCATCGCCGATAAGGCAGATGAGCTTGGCTATATGCTTTTGATGAAAGAACTTGATAATTTCGATACAAATAAAATTGACGATGTAATTGATTCCCTGCTCGCTCGTCAGGTGGACGGCATATTATGGGCAGTGCCAGAAATTGGCGATAACCACGCCTGGGTTGAAGAACGCATGGAGAAAATTCCTGTGCCGGTGTTGTTTATCGCTATGCAACCTCGCAGCGGTATCTCCAGTGTCGCAACAGATAATTTTCAAGGTGGGGTGATGGCAGTACAGCACTTGCTGGATTGTGGGCGCAAAAAGATCGGACATATTTCAGGACCGTTAGGTTGGTGGGAAGCAGATGAGCGCAAACGCGGCTGGCTTGAGACGCTGAATGCGGCTGGGCTTGAAGCTTTGGATCAGCATTGTGTTGAAGGAAACTGGTCATCTATCCGCGGGGAGCAGGCGTTTATTCAACTGCTTGAGTCTTACCCGGGTTTGGATGCGGTTTTTGTTGCCAACGATCAGATGGCTCTCAGTGTTCTGCGCGAAGCTTTCCGCCGAGGCATTAACGTCCCCGAACAATTGGCAGTCGTTGGTTTTGACAATATTCCTGAGTCTGCCTATTTTTATCCATCACTGACAACAATTTCCCAGGATCTTCCATTGATTGGCGGGCAAGCCGTTCAGAATATGGTAGAGATGATCCAGGCTCGTCAGGGAGACCAGCCTGCTATTGCACAATCAATATTTATACAACCAACCCTCGTTGTACGTGAAAGTTCAAAACGAGTTTAACAAAAATTTCACCCGTCCCTTTATTTATATGATCTGACGAAATTGGGAACGGCATTAAAAGGAGGTGAGGCGCAAGGGGAATAAAAAAACTGAATAGCAGGGAAAAGTGCGTACCGATAGTTTGGCGTGAGGTACACACCCGGGCAGGAGAGATCATCGTTGTTTGATGGAAGCTCTGTTATTGCCCACTTAGTACGCCAATATAACATCTTATATTTACACATTAAGGAGAAGAAATAAATGTCTAAGAAATTGTTTTACAACCTTCTGGCTGTTTTGATGCTCGCCAGCCTCGTACTTGCTGCTTGTGGTACCCCCGCCGCCGTCGCTACCGAAGCCCCCGCTGTTGATGCTCCTGCCATGACAGAAGCCCCTGTTGCCGCGACCGAAGCTCCCGTAATGGAAGCTAAAATGGTTGGTATCTCCATGCCCACCAAGACCTCAACCCGCTGGATCTCTGACGGCGAGAGCATGGTCAAAGTGTTCGAAGATTTGGGCTACGAAACCGACCTTCAATTTGCTGATGATGACATCCCCAATCAGCTCGCCCAGATCGAAAACATGATCACCAAGGGTGCTGATGTTCTCGTCATCGCTTCAATTGACGGCACAACCCTCTCTGATGTTCTTCAACAGGCTCATGACGCCGGCATCCTCGTGATCGCCTACGATCGCCTGATCTCCAAGACCGCCAATGTTGATTACTACGCCACCTTCGATAATTTCGGCGTAGGCGTAATCATGGGCACCCAAATTGAAACCGGTCTTGACCTGAAGAATGCTGCCGGTCCTTTCAACATCGAACTGTTCGGTGGTTCTCCTGACGACACCAACGCCTTCTATTTCTATGATGGCGCCATGTCTGTTCTTCAACCTTACATCGACAGCGGCAAGTTAATCGTTCAGTCCGGCCAAACAGGCATGGACAAAGTCGGTACACTTCGCTGGGACGGTATTGAGGCCCAGAAGCGTATGGACAACCTTTTGGCCAAGTATTATGCTGACAAGACAGTCGATGCCGTTTTATCCCCCTATGACGGTCTTAGCATTGGTATTCTCTCCGCCCTTAAGGCCCAAGGTTATGGCACCGGCGACCAGAAGATGCCTGTTGTAACAGGTCAGGATGCAGAAGTTGCCTCCGTTAAGTCGATCATTGCCGGCGAACAGTCCTACACCGTGTTCAAAGACACCCGCGAACTTGCCAAGCAGACAGCAGCGATGGTTGATGCGGCTTTGAAAGGCACTGAAGTTCCGATCAATGACACCAAGACCTACGACAATGGCGTCAAAATCGTTCCTTCCTACCTCTTGATCCCATTCAGCGTTGACATCACCAACTACGAAGAACTCCTGATCGGCAGCGGCTACATCACTGCTGACCAACTTAAGTAATTAGTATTACCAATGGGTGTGTGAGGGCTTTTGCCCTCACACACCTTCTTGTTTACCTCTTATTTTATTGCTCAATATTTATTTTGAAACTATAAGAATTTGAATTAAAATAGCATAAACGAATTTACCATTTATCACCCCATACAAAATAAGGACGAGAAGAACATGTCTGATGTCATTTTGGAAATGCGCAACATTACGAAGACATTCCCTGGCGTAAAAGCTCTTGATAATGTGAGCTTTAGTGTACGTCAGGGAGAGATCCATGCTCTGGTGGGGGAAAATGGAGCCGGAAAATCGACCCTGATGAAGGTGTTAAGCGGTGTATATCCACATGGTTCATATACTGGGGATATCTATTTTCAAGGCAAGGAATGTCGGTTTCGAGATATCACCGAATCTGAAGAAGTTGGGCTTGTCATTATCCATCAAGAACTTGCACTTATTCCATTTCTTTCCATCGCTGAAAACCTGTTTCTTGGCAACGAATGCGCCAAGAACGGCGTAATCAATTGGAATGAAGCCATTTCAAGAACCAAAGAATTGCTGGATAGAGTGGGGTTGAATGAGTCGCCTAATACGTTGATCACAAGTATGGGCGTAGGCAAACAACAGTTGGTTGAAATTGCCAAAGCGCTTGCAAAAAAGGTCAAGCTTCTTATTTTGGATGAACCAACAGCCTCGTTAAATGAAGGTGATAGCGAGAAACTGCTTGAGCTATTGCTTCAATTCAAAGCGCATGGGATTTCATCCATTTTAATTTCTCATAAATTAAGCGAAGTCTCCAAAGTAGCCGATTCGATCACGATCCTTCGTGACGGCGCTACGATTGAAACTTTGGATTGCCAGAAGGATAACATTACAGAAGACCGTATTATTCGCGGCATGGTTGGGCGTGACCTGACGCACCGCTTCCCGCCTCGCGATTCGAAAATTGGTGAAACTATTTTTGAAGTGCGTGATTGGAACGTATATCACCCTCTCGACGAAGATCGTAAGGTTAGTTCTAATGTGAATATCTCCGTCCGCAAGGGCGAAATTGTTGGTATTTCTGGGTTAATGGGCGCCGGAAGAACTGAATTGGCGATGAGTATTTTTGGACGCGCCTACGGCACACGCATTAGCGGAAAAGCTTATAAGCATGGAAAAGAAATTGATATCAGCACCATTGATAAAGCCATTGCAAATGGAATTGCTTATGCAACCGAAGACCGAAAAGCGTATGGACTGATCTTGATCGAAGAAATTAAAAATAATATCACTTTGACAAATCTGAAGGCAATTTCAGATAGCGGTGTTGTAAATGAACCAAAAGAAATGACAGTCACCAGCGAATATCGGGACAAGCTTAATATTAAGTGCTCCAGTATTTTGCAGTTGGCGGTTAATCTTTCCGGTGGCAATCAACAAAAAGTTGTGCTTAGCAAATGGTTGTTCGCGGGTCCTGATATCTTGATCCTGGATGAACCCACGCGTGGTATAGATGTTGGGGCGAAATATGAAATTTACACCATTATTAATCGCCTGGCCAGTGAAGGAAAAGGGATCATCTTGATCTCATCGGAACTGCCCGAGATTTTAGGTGTGTGTGATCGCATTTACGTGATGCGCGAAGGCAAGATCGTTGGTGAATTGCCGGCAAGCGAAGCGTCCCAGGAAATAGTAATGAAATATATTATGACACAACAAGAGGTGGTGGAATAATGAA
>CAMCQT010000120.1 GCA_945877125.1 Candidatus Brevifilum fermentans
CAGCAAACAAACCTTGAGTTCCAGCGACGAGACCGAAAAGACGGGGTCCAAGATCGCGAGCAGGATTGATGGCATAACCACTGGGTCCACCAAGGGATAAGCCAACTGCCAAAACTGTACCACCAACGAGGAACGGTCCCATATTGTGCATTAAGCCGGTGTTCTTGGAGTCGCCACTGGCGAGAATACCCCAAAGAAGAACAGCCGTACCGATGACTTCGGCGACGAATGCATTTAAGAAGCTATAGCCACCAGCTGAAGCTACGCCCGCACCAGCAGCTGTGCCCCAGAATGTTTGACCAAATACAGAGCCGGGACCAGTCGCCCAAACGTTTGGCATACCAGCGCTTACCAAGCCGTCCATGTAAACCAAGTAGACACCCAAAGCGCCGAGGAAAGCGCCAACCATCTGAGCTGCGATATAGGGAAGAACTTTGCTCCACGGGAAATCACGTTTGAAGGCAAGAGCAATAGTAACGGCAGGATTCAGGTGAGCGCCAGAAACGCCAGCGGATACATATACCGCTACGATTACAGCAAATGCCCATCCGATGGTGATGGTGTTCCAGTTATAAGCAGCTGCGCCCAAACGAGGAGCGAGACCAACATTTGCAACAACACCGTCGCCCAACAGGATAAGAATAAAGGTCCCAAAGACCTCGCCGATCAGTTGTCCAAACATATTGTATTCTCCTTATTATTTGATATTTTATTTGATGATTGATTCGTCGAATAGAATTTTCAAACTCGGACTTGGTATCTGGCGCTGGGTATATTCTTTCTGTTTCACCTCCGTGAAAAAATTTAAGTAACTAAAGAAAATAGGGTACTCATAAAAAAACACCAAAAGATTAAATTATCTTTTGGTGGGTACCGATCCAATTAATGTCAAAACAAAAACAAAAGGCTGGCTGAGACAGAGCCAACAGAAATAAAACAATTCTCGTACGGTGCTCAACAACTTCTGCATCTAAGTTTGCCTTTGTGGAGAGAATGATTATTTACAATACTTTCCAAGTATAGCGATGCGGAGTGGGGTTTGTCAAACAATTGGTCAAAAGTGTTTCAAAATTGTACGTAATTTTGCGCGCAATGTTTCATTTTGAGATAAATGACTTACGTAATAGAAAAGTGCGGCAGGGTGAAATTGATTTATCTTCCTGCAGGCGAAATGGAAGAAGATGTGCGGTTTTGGCGATAATCCCCAACTTGGATATCTAATTCTTTTAAGCGCCGCCATAAAGTAGTACGACTAATCCCGAGCGCCAGCGCCATTTGCGTCGCGTTTCCGCGGCACAACTGGGCAGTCCGTAAGATAGTCTCTCGCTCTACATCGCTCAAAGATTGAATCGTTGGAATCGTTGGATCGTTTGGCAGGATTTGATTTACATAGCGGAGCGAACTGGGAAGGTGGGTAAGTTCAATGACGCCATTTGCGTTCATTTGAGTGGCTGCGCGCCCCAGTAACGATTCAATTTCGCGTACGTTGCCAGGCCAGGGATATCGCTTTAATACATCGAGAACTCCTTCTCCTAGTGTCAGTGTGTGACGAAGTTGTCGGGAAAGGCGTTGAAGAATTCGGTCAACGATTAGGGGAATATCTCGATTACGTTCGCGAAGCGGCGGAGTTGTGATCGCAAAAGTGCTCAAACGATAATAGAGACTGGGGAGAAATCCGCCTTGCGCCAGCAAGGTTTCCATTTTGACAGATGTAGACGCAATCACTCGGACATCTACATTAATGGGGCGTTGACTTCCTAACCGGTGGACAAAACCCAGTTCGAGCACATTGAGTAAAACGGATTGAGCCTCCAGGGGCAGTGCGTCTACATCTTGAAAAAATATACTTCCACCTTGAGCCAGTTCAAACTTGCTGGGCTGACTTCTCAAACGTGTCGGATCAAAATTCTCGTCATAGCCAAGGAGTTCATTGATTATCAGTTCATTAGGAATTGATAAACATGAAAAAATAACGAATGGGCCTTCGCGTCGACGGCTGGCGTTATGAATGGCATTTGCGAGTACATTTTTTCCCGTGCCACCCTCGCCGCGGATTAAAATGCTGGCTCCAGCATCTGCCGCAGAGCGGACAAAATTGCGTACGCGCTGCATCTGAATTGAATCTCCAGGGATGTCATCCAATGTCAAATCGGCATTCGCCCCTACTTGATGTTGAACCAGCTTGCGAATATCCTTTTCGGGTTTCAGGGTCAAAATCCCCCATTGCAAGGCATTCTTGTAATTAAAAACAAAATATAAACTAACGATACATGTGATCGTCCGTTCGCCGCGCGTAATGGCAATTTCCACGTCGTTTAATGCTTCATGTTGCCGAATGGACTGCGCAAAAAAAGGCGAAACAGAGAACAGCTCGTCAACCCGTTTGCCAACAAACGACTCTGCTGACTGCTCAAGAATATTACCAGCCGCAGTATTGACATGAATTAATATATTATCAGAATTCCAGACCAGGATTCCGTTTGTGATCAGCGAGAGAATGGTGTTCAATTCGGCCAATTGGCTGTTTTGTTCCGCCAGTAACTTGTCGGATTGTCTCTGCCCTTCGATGGTATGTGCCCCCATTGCAATCAGCCCAAAAGAATGCTGGTGATAGTTCTTTATAGAGGTGAATAAACCCAATACTCCAATCGTCTGTCCGCTTAAATCGAAAATTGGAGATGCCGCCGCCGCCAGGTTGTGAAATTCCGGGCGGTAATGTTCAGCTCCGATTACTTGCATTGATATTTGTTCTATCAAGGCAAGGCCTAAAGCGTTCGTGCCAATATGTTCTTCTGATAAGAGTACGCCTTGTTCGATGCCAAGCTCCTTAAGCTTATTTAACATTCCTCGATCGCCCAGCAACTCAAGTAGATAGCCCGCGCTATTTATTAGCAAAATTACCGTTTCTGAATTTTCTACACACTGATAGGCATCTTCCATGACAGGGCGGGCTATGGAAATAAAATCAAAGTTGGAAATTTGTGTCGCCAAAAAATGCTCGGTGCTTAATTTGGCAAATTTGAGAGGTTGTTTGAGATCAATGCGCGACCAACTTCGGCGCCAGGAGTTGGCAAGCATGGGTGACATGCTTGATTGGATAGTCTGTTGTTCAATGAAAGCTTTCCAAGTTGATTTAAGATTTTCTTGACTGGTCATAAGACGAATCCTGCATTGTTTATTTTGCCAACCTCACCA
Source organism: Candidatus Brevifilum fermentans (assembly GCA_945877125.1). GTDB lineage: Bacteria > Chloroflexota > Anaerolineae > Anaerolineales > Villigracilaceae > Villigracilis. The sequence continues at coordinate 3,196 of CAMCQT010000120.1, forward strand.
ATAGTATGCCTTTTGTGAACAGAGATGTCAAGTGGGTTTATACGGTTTTCTCAAAGTCCGAAAATCTTTAACGCGAATGGCTCGAACGAAGCGAACACTTGCGCCGCACGCCAGTGCAGGTGTAGCGCGAATTTTTCTGTGCATTCGCGCTATTCGCCTAATTTGCGTAATTTGCGTTAAGCCTTTGCCATAAACTTATAAAATGGTCAATCTACTTTGAGAAAACCGTAAGTGGGTTTAGTGATATTGGGTGGGCGTCAAAATTTTGGGAAAATCTTCTTAAACACAAAGTACACGAAGGTCACAAAGGGGAAAAGGGCGAAAAATCGTCAAGGATACTTCCTTGGTGTACTTTGTGACCTTCGTGTTTGTGCTTTTCAAAAAAGTGACACACACCCTTAGTGATATTGACGGCATAGATTAAAGTTGTATCTTGCGAGTATGGACATATTCCATATTTATCGGGTAAGATATCGACAATTCGTACTATCCAAGGATACATGATGAAAATAATTTTGAACTGCATCTGTACACGGCGGGGTTTCTAACCACCGCCTCTTTTCTCCAGAAATGAACGGCTGACTGCCGTAGACGGTGGGCTAGACCCCGCAAATTCCAAAGTCGCTGATTGCGGCTTTTAATTGCGCCCATCGTTTGCGATACCGAAAATATTTTCGGTTGCAGACAGCCGTTTTATTTATTTAAACCCCAACCCAACTTTATAGGAGAGTAACATGAAAATCGCAAATAACGTAACTGACTTGATCGGCAACACCCCGCTGGTTCGCTTGAACCGCGTGACCGAAGGTGCAAAGGCCGAAGTGGTCGCCAAATTGGAATTCTACAATCCCGCTCATTCGGTCAAAGACCGCATCGGTGCGGCGATGATTGACGCAGGGGAGAAGGCTGGTTTGATCACCAAAGATACGGTGATCGTGGAGCCGACCAGCGGCAACACAGGTATTGCTTTGGCAATGGTCGCTGCGGCACGCGGATATAAGATCATCCTGACCATGCCCGAAACGATGAGCAAGGAACGCCGCATGTTGCTGCGTGCGTACGGCGCGGAGTTGGTGCTGACTCCTGGCCCTGACGGCATGGGCGGCGCGATTCGCAAGGCTGAGGAAATCGCCGCATCTGACCCGAACAAATATTTTCTGCCACAGCAGTTCAAGAATTCAGCCAATCCCGAAATTCATCGCAAGACAACCGCCGAGGAAATTTGGCGCGACACTGACGGCAAGGTTGATTTTCTTGTCTCAGGCGTCGGCACAGGCGGAACGATTACCGGCATTGGCGAAGTGCTTAAATCGCGCAAGCCGTCTTTCATGGCGATTGCCGTTGAGCCAGATGCCTCTCCCGTTTTATCCGGCGGAGCAAAGGGTCCGCATCCTATTCAAGGCATTGGTGCGGGATTTGTGCCCGATGTGCTGAATACCAAAATCTACGATGAGATCATCCGCGTGAAGAATGAGGATGCTTTCGCGACGGCCCGCCGCATGGCACGCGAAGAAGGCTTGCTGGTGGGTATTTCCTCCGGCGCAGCGACTTGGGCAGCCTTGCAGGTGGCGAATCGCGCTGAGAATGCCGGCAAGTTGATTGTGGTCATCATCCCATCATTCGGCGAGCGTTATTTATCCACACCTTTGTTCGCTGATTTAGTAGATTAGGTAAACAGACCTGACAGGTTTCGCATAGCGAGCCTGTCAGGTCTTGATTTATAAAAAGTGAGGCGAAAATGTTTAAGACTATTCGTGAGGATGTTCAATCTGTTTTAGACCGCGACCCCGCGGCTCGTAATATTTTTGAAGTCATGTTGTGCTACCCAGGCTTGCACGCTGTCTGGACGCATCGCATAACCCACCGTCTTTGGAAAGCTGATTTCAAACTACTCGCGCGTTGGATTTCCCAAATTGCCCGCAGTCTCACCGGCATCGAGATTCACCCCGGTGCAACCATTGGACGAAATTTTTTTATTGACCACGGCATGGGAGTGGTCATCGGCGAGACGGCTGAGATCGGCGAAAATGTCACGCTGTATCATGGTGTCACGTTGGGCGGCACCAGTTTACAAAAAGTTAAGCGGCATCCCACCATCGAAGATCATGTTGTGATCGGCGCCGGGGCAAAAGTACTGGGAGATATAATCATTGGAGCGCATAGCCGTATTGGCGCAAACGCCGTGGTGGTCAAGCCGTGTCCGCCCAACTCGGTCATCATTGGTGTGCCGGGTCAGATCGTTGTCCGCAGCAAGGATAAACTGACCAGCAACATACCCGACCTTGAGCACGGACTTCTGCCAGATACCATCGGCGAAACGCTCTCGGCTTTGGTGGCGCATGTGGAGAAACTTGAGAAGCGGTTGGATGGTCACGCTTCTCCTCTTGTTCCCGCTATGCACACATCCGATCATGGCGTTTGGCATGGCGGAGATTTTGCGATCTAAATTATTTGCGTGTAGTTCAATTAGGTTGAAGAAAAAATAATTCGGAGGTTAAGTTGACCTATTCGGCCAACTTCAAAACCTCCGGGTAACTATTTCATACTTGACCACGGCGCTTGGCATGGGGATATTTTGCGGTTTAAATTACTTATGGTCTTTACTTGACCGACTTCCAGTTTTTAGGATAACTTTTGCATAAGTTCGGATTTCATTCCGACCTATCCCCCTGCCCCCTTCCCTTACAGGGAAGGGGGTGTCGCCGTAGGCGACGGGGGTTAGGTTCTTAAAACTTTTGCAAGAGGTCTAGTAATTCATTCGCAAAATTCGTCAATTCGTGGAATTCGTGTTACGGAACTGTAGAGAAGGATAAATAGCATCTTTCAGGTTGGAAATACTGATGCTATACTGGCAATTACACTTTTCCCTTTGAAAAGATCAAAACATTAAGGCTCTCCCGTTCCTGTTGATAAAACTTTGCTAATTACAGTTAAAAACGAGCGAGCCAATATTAATTTTCTCAAGCTGCCTAAACCAAGGATTCCGGAGTCTACTTGAAACGCAACAATACTGTTCAACCCATAAATAAATTGTTCTCAAAGAGGATGCTAAAAATTTGGGGATTACTACCGGTGGCGGCGTCTCTTGTTCTTATGGCGATCCTTAAAATCCAGGGATCGTCCGTTGTTTATGAAGCGCCCATGCTGTTAGCGTTTCTAAATACATTTTTCCTGTGCGCCATCCCGTTGGTTGGCGCATATGCTGCGGCAAAAAGTTACCAATCCACGGGGATTTTGACTTTCCTGATGCTCGGCTCTGGACTCATGTTTTTGGGGATCAGCAGTCTGTACGCCGGTTGGGTGATGCCGCTGGCAGGTGGACCCAACCCGACTGTCACTTTGCACAATCTTGGGAGCCTGTTCGCCGGTATTTTTCAATTTGCCGGCGCACATTTTTTCATACAAATCTTGGCGGGCGTTCCAGAAAAAAGAAATCGTATTCAACACTATGGGATTATCTATGCGGGAATTTTCGTTTTTGTATCCATAATGGCGGTGTTTGCTTTTCGGGGAAGCTTGCCCTCCTTTTTTGACACGCTCACTGGCCCGAGCCTGTTGCGGCAAATTGTCCTGGGCGGAGCCGTTTTTCTGTTTGCTGTGACGGGACTCGCGTTTCTGGAAATGTACGGGACGACAAAGACAGAATTCGCCTATTGGTATGGATTGGCGGTATGGTTGATCTCCATCGGTTTGGCCTGTGTTCTGTTTCAACCCAGTGTGGGCAGCGCCTTAGGCTGGGTGGGCAGGGCGGCGCAGTATGTTGGCAGTGTCTATTTTATTTTTGCCTTCCTACAAGGGCGGCAGGAGGATTCTTCTTCCGCAGATGGAAATGTCTGGGTGCTTTGGCCTTATCTGGAACGCAAAATAGGTGAACGCACCATCGAGTTGAATCAGGTCAACGCAGAGTTGCAGGAAGAAATCGCCGAACACAAGCGGACTGAGGAGGCGTTGAAAGAGAGTGAATCGCGCTTCCATTTGATGTTTGAGTATCACGACGCGGTCATGCTGTTGATCGACCCCAACTCATTACAAATCATCGACGCAAATGAGTCTGCCGAAAAATTCTATGGGTATGCGATTTCCAAAATGAAGGGGATGAGTATCGATGATATCAGCACTTTACCTTCTGAAGAAGTAAGACGACTTAGCCAGCATGCGACTCAAAACGGACTCGAAAACTTAATCATTCCACATCGTTTGGCAAGCGGCGAGATAAAAACCGTGGAAGTACATTCGTCCCCGTTTACCTTAAATGGCGAAACGACCCTATTCGCTATTATTCACGATGTCACCGCGCGCAGACAGGCGGAAGATTTATTGGAGAGAACTCGCGAAAATTACATGACGTTTTTTAACAGCATTGATGATTTTCTGTTTGTTTTGGACGAACAGGGAAATATCCTGCACACGAACAATGTAGTTAACAACCGCCTCGGATATTCAGTCGAGGAACTTTTTGGGAAATCAGTTCTAATGGTACACCCACCCGAACGAAGGGAGGAAGCTGGGCGGATCGTTGGCGAAATGCTGGCAGGCACCGCCCAATTTTGTCCTGTGCCGATCATGACAAAATCGGGCGAAGGAATCCCTGTGGAAACAAAGGTGACACCTGGTTTTTGGGACGGCAAACCTGTGATCTTTGGCGTCACCAAGGATATGTCCCAGGTCAAGCTATCGGAGGAGAAATTTTCCAAAGCGTTTCAGTCCAATTCGACGCTGATGGCTTTGAGCCATCTTGAAGACGGTACCTATATTGAGGTGAACAATATTTTTCTTGAAACACTTGGCTTCGCGCGTGATGAAGTAGTTGGCAAAAAGTCCACAGAACTTGGTCTCTTTGCCAAATCAGACGAACGGGGTCAGATAATTGAAGCGATAAAGAAGAACGGGACAGTTAAAGATTTTGAAGTGGCGATTCGGGCAAAAGACGGCTCACTAAGAACGGGCTTGTTTTCCGCCGATACCATTTATATTGGCAAAGACCTGTGTTTATTGACCGTGATGGTAGACATTACCGAGCGCAAGCAAACGGAAGAAGCATTACAAGAAAGCGAGAAACGTTTCCGTGAGGTGCTGGAGAATTCATTAGACGCATCTTATAAACGCGACCTGCAAACCAATGCTTATACTTATCTAAGCCCTGTATTTACACGTATTGCCGGCTATTCCTCAGATGAGATGATATCCATGCCGCTTGAAACACTTTTAGAATTGATACATCCCGAAGATGCGCCTGAAATAAACCGTGTAATTACCGAGGCTTTATCCTCGCCAGACAGCAAGGAAAATCAAGTAGATTATCGTTTCAAACATAAAAATAATGGCGAGTATCTCTGGCTTCATGATCAATTTGTTGTCATGCGTGACGCGCAGAGCAAGCCTGTTTCACTGATCGGAAGCGTGAGCGACATCACCGAGCGCAAACAAATTGAAGCAGCCCTGCAAGAAAGCGAAGCCAATTTGCGCGCGGTGTTCAATGCCGCAACAGATGAATCGATTATCCTGATAGCGGCAGATGAGACCCTGCTGGCGTTGAATGAGTTTGCCACGCAAAAAATGAGCCAACCTCGTGATGCGTTGATTGGGCGCAAGCTGTTTAGCCTTGTGCCAGCGGATGACGCCGCACACTATCGTCCTTTCATCCAACGCGCGCTGTTGAACGGCGAGGATATGTTTTTTGAAGATGATTGGAATGACCGCTGGATTCTGTATCACTTTTATCCCATCCTTGATAACGATGGGAAGGTCGTGCGTTTGGCGGTCTATAGCCGTGATATCACCCTACGCAAGCAGGCGGAAGAGTCGTTCCGTTTACAAGGCAATGAATTGGAAAAACGCGTGCAGGAACGCACAGCAGAACTTGTCCATGCCAACCGTGCCAAGGATGAATTCCTTGCGACCGTGAGCCACGAATTACGCACGCCGCTCAGCAGTATTTTAGGCTTTTCCGAGTTGCTATTGGAAGGCATTCGCGGTCCAATGAGTGAAAGACAGGAACAGGCCGTGCAAATGATCCAATCTGGCGGAAATCATCTTTTGGAATTGATCAACGAAATTTTAGATATATCCAAGATCGAGTCTGGAAAATTTGAAATTCGCCCTGAACTTATTGATGTAAACGAGATTTGCCAATCAAGTTTGGAATATGTCAAACAGTTGGCGAACAAAAAATCCATCACTGTCGAGTATTCACTCTCTCCAACCGCTTCTTCAATTTTTGCAGACCCAAAACGCCTCAAGCAGATACTTATTAATTTATTGAGCAACGCAGTGAAATTCACCCCTGAACAGGGAAAGGTGAAACTTGAAGTGCAGCCAAATATCGTAGAAGGTCTGATGCGCTTTTCCATCACAGACACAGGCATCGGTATTGGATCAGACGATCTTCAAAAAATATTCAAACCTTTCATGCAGGTCGACAGTGGGTTATCCCGCCAATATGAAGGCACTGGGTTGGGCTTGGCGCTGGTAAAGAAAATGGTCGAACAGCATAATGGGAGCATTGAAGTACAAAGCGAAATTGGCGTCGGCAGCCGGTTCACTTTTATTCTTCCGTGGAATGAATAAATATAGCTCTTCAGAAAAAGAATTTGGATTTGTAGTAACGACTTCAGTCGTTTGATGGAGCAAAGCGACTAAAGTCGCCACTACGATTCAAAATCATTATCTGAAAAGCTATAGTACCGTTTTATTTTCGACGATTCTTTTTCCGCGCCAACAATGCGGATGTGGTTGATTCAGATTGCTTCGGATGAACTGCCTGCGCCTCTTTTTCCACGCTGGGAGTTGACTCGGTTTCAATTGGCATTTCCCCATCCGATATATTTTTGCTCTCGCGCACGCGGCTCTTCGCATTTCGCAACGCCTCCATCCGCGGATTTGCCTCCGCCTTGTAGGTTGGGCTTGCAGCCCGACTTGGTAATCTTTGCATAACCCATTCTCGCATCAACCCAACATCATGCTTGGTAATAATCAGTCTGCGGACAGCGATGTCAAACGGCAATAACAATGCGGCGATCAACAACAACCACGGCGCAATAGGTTGTGAGGCGCGGGTGGCTTTCAGGTTGTGAGAAAAAATATCCGCAGGGAGAGGCGAAGCAACCTGCCCGTTGCCTAATGCCGATAGACGCAGTAACAGGTCGGGGTTAGGGTCGATGCGCTGATATTCAGGGGAGTAGGATAAAGCCCAGCCTGTCGTCTCAGCAAAAGAGTCAGATCCGCTTCCAGCGTCAGTCTTCCCCGAAAAATGGATTAAATAAATTCCCTGCTCGGTTGGAGTGAATTCAGATTCGTATCGCCCTGGCGCGGTTTGCGTGAAGGTGGCGCTTTGCGCTTCGCCATTGGGCGAAACGATATTCGCTTCGATCTGATACCCGTTGAGAAAATCGCCCGCGCGGCTGCGCGCATCGAGAATGATATTCGCTTTTTCGCCTTGCGACTCGATGGTCATTTGCAGCGCCGAGTTGAGCGAGTCGTTGATGGTGTAGCGCACGGCTTGCGCCCAAAAGGTGGGATAGATTTCGGAGCGCGCCCAGTCGCGCCCCCAGCGACCCGTTGCGTCGGAAGTGAAGGCCACAGATTTGCCCAAGCCATATTGCCAAACCGCGAGGATGGGATCGCCCTTGTCTGATTCGAGGATGACTTGCGCGAGGTCTTTGGCGCTGGATGCCACGTAGCCATGCAAACGCGGCACTTCGGTGATGCCCGCGAGGATCGGCGACGAGTTGACCAGCGTGGGGAAGAACGATTCTTCGACGATGTAAGCGCGTGAGGCGAGCGAGGTTTCTTCGGTGAAGATGGCGGCGATACTGCCTGCATCATTGGTGAAGTGATAACGTCCGCCGCCGAGCGCCGCGATGTCTTTCAAAAATGGCGCGGCATCGTTGCCCACGCCGACGGTCGAAAGCGTGATGCCGTTTTCCTTGTATAACTTTTCAACCAATTCGGGAATGCCCGTGATGTCCGCGCCGCCGTCGGTTAGCAAAATGACGTGCTTCACTTTGGCAGGGTCGGCGGGCAACACTTTCGACATGGCAAGCAAGCCCGCGTAAATATCGGTACCGCCGCCGAGCTGAATACTGCCGATGGCGTTGACGATCTCGTCGGGGTTTTGCAGGTCGGTCGTCGGCACAACCCAACTCGCGCTGTCTTCAAATGCGATCACGCCCACGCGGTCGCTGGGGAAAAGCAATTCAATCGAACGCGCCGCCGCTTCCTTGGCGAGTTCCAATTTTGTCACGCCGCCGCTGGTTTCGCCCATGCTGCCCGAATGGTCAATGATGAAAACAATGCTCAGCGAAGGTCGGCGCTGTTCGTCTTTGATTTCCATATCGACGGGCAGGGCGTCTTCGAGCGGCGTGCCGTAATATCCGCCCACGCCATAACTTGTGGGTCCGCCCACCGCCACCAATCCGCCGCCGAGATCGCGCACGTAGGATTGCAAAGTTTCCATTTGATTATTGCCCAACGCGCGCGCGGGAACATCCACCAGCACCACCGAGTTGTATTGCGCGAGGGTGGGCAAATCCGCGGGCATGAGGCTGGGCGTGATGAGTTGCACATCAAAGCCAGCGGATGTGAGCGATTGCCGAAGCAGGGAAGTTTCATCGGGGCGGATGCCGCCATTGGGCATCGACTCCCCTGTGGGTGGCGCCACCATCAACACCCGAGGCGGACCCTCGACCTGTGAGAATGTATCCAGCCGATTGTTTTGGTAGAACGCATCCTGCTCAGGTGTGATCTGCACGTTGTAGCTGACGAAGCCAGGCTCCTGCGCCGTGAGCGGCAGGCTCAGCGTTTGAGAGCCTTTGTGTAGTTCGTGCATGGCTTCGTATAGCATTTGGCTTTTAGAAAAAATGCGAACCGTTGCCCGCATGGGCTGATTGGCTTGAATCGAAACGTTCAAATCAAACTGCTCACCGTTGCGGAGGTGAGCGGGCGCATCCACTTCGGTGACGAGGGCTTCGGCGTCAACTTGATTGATGAACGGCATGACCATAATTTGCACATCTGACGCAGACGCAAACTTCGCCGCGTTGAGCGCATCGCCTGTAGTTTCTGCGCCATCTGAAAGTATGACCATGCGTTTCGCATATCCAGAAGGGTAGAGCGCCAGTCCCAGTTGAATGGCTTCGGCGAGGTCGGTTTGATTTGTGACTGGGACAGAGGTGATGGCTGAGAGTTCATTCAACGCCGACATCGGACGCTCGACCAACGCATCCGCGCCGAAGAGGATGATGGCGGCTTTGTCATCTGCGCCGATGGATTTGAGCGCCTCGCGCACATACGCCGCTTCCTGCTCCACGGCTTGCTGTGACATGGAGTCTGAAACATCCACGAGAAAAACTACCGCAAGGTTGTTTCTGCTTTGGACGAGTTCCAGCCCTGCGATTGAAAAAATCAGGCAGAGGATAATCACCAAGCGCAAGACGAGCGAAATAAATTCCCGCCTGCGTGCAGGGTCGAGATATTTTCCATCGTGCCAGCCAAGGTAAGCTGTCAACGGCAGAAGGAGTAGGAGCAGGAGGAAGAGCGGGGAGGTGAAATGCATAAGGAAAGGATGAAGGATGAATTATGAAGGATGAAAAAAAGAGCTAAACCTTTCGCGTCCGTTTCTTGATTTTGGTCACAATGGTAGTGAAGAT
>CAMCQT010000121.1 GCA_945877125.1 Candidatus Brevifilum fermentans
AATTATAAACAAATTTACAAATTTGAATTAATAGCAAACAAAAAAAAACAAAAAGAGAAAGACAATAATAAAGGATAGATTATGTATATCTGCATATTAGCAAGCCTTCCAGACGACAACGATATTCCCTACGACCCATCAGCGTACATGAATGGATATCGTTGGAAGCAGCATCTCGTACAACCAAGGGATGTTGAAAAACAAATCCGCGAACTGATGGATGAAGGCGTTGATACATTTATTAATTTGTGCGACGGCACTCCCGACGATGTACTTTCAGGTATTTCACTTGTAAATGCCCTTGAAAAACTTAATGCCTCTTTTACAGGTGCAGATTCAAAATTCTTCGACCCCACACGTGACGAAATGAAAAACGCCGCCCGTCGTGTGTCTGTTCCCACTCCCAACTGGATCTTTGTAAATCGCGTTGAAGATGCTGAAAAAGTTGCCAAGCGTTTGAAATTCCCCATGTTGGTCAAGCCGCCGCATGGATATGCCAGTGTAGGCATCCGCCGCAACTCGCGCGTTGAGAATATTGAACAATTGCGCGAACAATTATCGGTTGAAATCAGCGAATTTGGACGCGCGCTGATCGAAGAGTTTATTGAAGGACGCGAGTTCACCTGTCTCGTTGCAGAAAATCCCGATGACCCCAAAAAGCCGCTGACCTTCACCCCTGTTGAATTCATCTTCCCCAACGGCGAATCCTTCAAGCATTATGATATGAAGTGGGTTGAATATGAGAAGATGTCAGTAGCTGTTGTGGATGACCCAAAAATCCAAAAGACCCTGCGCGAGCAAACCATACGCGTCTTCAAGGAATTGGGCGGCAATGGCTATGCCCGCTGCGATTACCGCATGGATGCCGATGGCGTGATCCACATGCTGGAGATCAACCCCAACTGCGGCATCTTTTATCCGCCTCACGAGCCAGGCTCAGCAGATTTCTCTCTGCTCAATGACCCAACCGATCACACAAAATTTATGAAGTTAATCATCCGCAACGCCCAAATGCGACAAGCTCGCATGGCCGTCCAAAGGATGATGAAGCGCCAGCCTCGCAAACGCCCCATCGAAGTTGAACAGATGGCATATACCTAAAACAAAAATGGACACGCAAAACGTGTCCATTTTTTATTATGTCATTGCGAGGGCGTTCTTGTTCTTCGCCCGAAGCAATCTCTTATCGCACGCAGATTGCTTCGTCGGGAAGAACGCCCTTCTCGCAATGACATCAGATTCTCTATTACCCTTTGACAATACTTGCGCCTTCGCTTGCCTTGCAGACGTAAACACTCGCATCCAAGCCTGACCTTTGCTTGTATGCGGCGGAAACAGCATTGGCAAACTCCTGGGCATTTTCTTCCTGAACCAGGGCCACTGCGCAGCCGCCAAACCCCGCGCCCGTCATGCGTGCGCCAAAACAACTGGACTGTTCCTGCGCGCACTCAACGATCTGATTGAGCGCCTCGTTGGTCACTTCAAAATCGTCGCGCAGGCTGGCATGGCTGGCGTTGAATAACTCTCCCAACCGTTTTACGTTCCCTGCCTTCATCACTTGCACAGCTTCCAACACGCGCGCATTCTCTGTGACTATATGTCTGGCTCGCTTCATTACAACTTCGCTCAATCCGCTTTCGCCTTTTTTCAAGTCATCCACGCTGACATCGCGCAGCGCCTTTACGCCAAACCAGCGTGCCGCTTCTTCGCATTGACTTCGTCTTTCGTTGTAGGCTGAGTCAACCAAACCGCGCCGCGTGGACGTATCTAAAATCACGACGGATATATTTTCAGGCAGGGGCGCATGTTGAACTTCCAAGGTGCGGCAATCTAAAAATAAGGCATAGCCTGCTTTGGATGCCGCGCTTGCCATCTGATCCATAATTCCGCAGTTTACGCCTACCCACTCGTTCTCGGCTTTCTGTGAGATTATTGCCATTTGAGCCGCATCCCATGCGAAGCCTGAGACTGCCGCAAAAGCGCGCGCCGTTGCCAGTTCCACAGCGGCTGAAGATGACAAGCCTGCACCGCGCGGCACGTCGCCCGTCATGACTGCGTCGAATCCTCGCAACTCATAACCTGCTTTTTGCAATTGGAAGGCAACCCCTTTGATGTATTCGAGCCAGCCCTCGCCCTTCGCTAGGGAATTCAAATCGAAAGCCGAATCCACTTCGAGGTCGAGTGAACGGATGCGGACTTGCAAATCTGCTCTGGGGGATAGCGCCATCCACACGGCATGGTCAATAGCCATCGGCAGGACAAATCCATCGTTATAATCGGTGTGTTCGCCAATCAGATTTACACGCCCGGGCGCGCGGACGATAATTTCAGGTTTGGCATTAAAATAGGTCAAAAAAGATTGTTCGAGAGTTTGAGTTTCCATAATTGCGTTTATACCATAGAGGCCGTGTGACTGAGCTTGAATTACTTGAAAAATACGAACCTGTTTTGCGCTTTGCAAAAAGCGAGCGTTTTTTTCCAATGGCTGTGGAGCCGTATGTGGAAAGATGTTCGATCTTTGCGAGCGGGGCGCAAGGCGTATTGGAGTTATTTTCTCATCGCCGGAAACCGTTGATCAAACGGATCGGCAGGTTGAAGAGCGCGCAATTCTATTTGCGTTTCGTCAACAAGCCAATGAATGATTCTGATGTATGGGTCTGGTGGGCTGTTCTTTCGGTAGCGGGCGTTGCCGGGGGATGGTCTCTTGCGGGAATAGCCATGATGGAGACTGTCAGCGCGGTTTCGTTGATCGCGGCTTTGCTTATGTTTATGTATGCATCCCCGGTTCGATTACGGATCATTCCAGCCGTGTTGGCGGCGTTATTTTTTATTGTGCTTGAGGTTGCGCCGATCTGGTTTTTTCTTCACCAAAGCAAGTATATAAGTCTTGCGGTTGAATATCTTATCTTCCTGCCGATCTATTTAATCACACTGTTCTATCTTTCTGTGCGCACCATGAAGTTTGTTCTTGACCATGTTATTCCGGGAATTCCAGGAATGATTATGGATATACTTTCACAAGCCACAGAAAAAATTGCACAGGAAGCTTATCTTGAATATGCAAAGATACTTGAAAAAAATCCGCAGCCTGTTTATTACAGCCGTGTTCTGCACAAAACAGACAAGGGAGGAAATCACTGGACGATCTTGCAATATCATTTTTTCTATGCATTCAATGACTGGCGGCTGGCTGCAAACGGTATGAACCATCACGAAGGAGACTGGGAAATGGTTGCGGTTTATTTGAAGAATGATGAGCCTCATGCAGTTTTATTTTCACAGCATGGCGCGGGCAACATGGAAAAATGGAAAACTATCCGCCTGGCTGCTGATACGCATGGAAATGCGACCACCCACCCGCTGGTATATGTTGCGCTTGGATCGCACGCAAATTACAGCACACCCGAGGTGATCCGTTCGCCGCGTATGTATAAACAGGGGAAATTACAGCGCCTCATTTTCTGGACCGATGGACTGATTCAGTATCTATTTTTATTACTCAACCCGAGTCAAAAGGCGCGTCATACCGCGCTGAAAGAGATTGCTGCCATACGGACAGATTTCCTCGCCGCCGATACTTTTAGTAATTTGCGTGACGAAGAAGATCATTACCTGGTAAGCCTGCCGACAGAAATAGCCACCGGTGACGGTTTTCGCATCGGATATCAAGGGGATACTTTGCGCGAAGGCGTGATGATCTCAAAGAGTTATCTTAAACGCGTTCTGTCAGACCGAAAGACGACTCACCCCAAAATAAAAGAGTGGCGTTGTATCCTTTTGAATTCAAAGCTTGATTGGGTACAATATAGGGGATTGTGGGGAGTAAAGAGTTTTTTGAAGGAAGAATCAGGGCCGCCAGGTCCGAAATGGAACAGACCAGATAAAAATCAGTCTGGAATAAATAGAAGAACGCGATGGAGCAAGCCTTTGGAATGGCTTGCAGAGTTGGAAAAAAATTCGCATTAAGAAATACAAAGGAGAAAACGATGTCCATTTCACAAGCTCTCGATGTTGCAGTTGGTCTTATTGTTGTTTACTATCTTTTAGGTTCCGTCGTATCTATTGTGACACAGTGGATCAACGAAGCGCTTGAGACGCGCGGAAAGGCGCTGGAGCAATATCTGATCAAAATTGTTGGGGATAAAAAGATCGGAGAATTTATAAAGATGCCACAGTTGCAGTCGCTGCGTCCCATTCGATATAAAAATTTTTTGAGCGTGTTTGGCTCGGTCACTGAACCAAAAAAACTGGAGAAGATTCCGGTCGCAACCTTGGTGGATGCGTTTTTTGATCTCTCTGGCTTAACCGCAAAAAAAGAAATGGATTTGTTGCAACTGGCCGAATTGGTAGACAAGCTGCCCGACTCTGAAGGCAAACAGGCGTTTATCAGTTGGATCAATCAAGGTGTGACCAGTATTGCTGATCTGCGCACGCGAACAACCGCTTATTTTTCAGGAATGTTGGAACAAGCCGCAGAGACCTTCCGCTCGCGTGCCCGTAGTTTTGTAATTATCCTTTCCATTGGCATCACTGTTTTGTTTGGGACAGATACCATTCAATTAGCCCGGGCTTTATGGGCGAGTGCCGAATTGCGTACCGTTGCCGCCGCCCAAGCCGAGGCTGTTGTAGCACGCGAAGGCGCGAATGCTGACCTCTCCAATATTATTGATGACCTTGGCGCATTTTCAATCAGAATTGGCTGGTGGCAAACGCAGCAATTTCCAGAGAACGGCGGAATAGTAGACTGGGGTTTATTCATCTTCTTGAAAATAGCGGGTCTCGGGTTGACTGCCGCAGCAGTTTCGCAGGGAGCGTCCTTCTGGTATGACTTGTTGAAGAAAGTCACATCACCTGCCACAAGCACCAGCAGCAGTAAGAGCAGCGGCGGGGGAAGCAGCAGCAGTTCAAGCAGCAGCGTTGGATAGATTTGGATGTAAAAATTCCGAGGCTCATCACCTCGGGATTTTTATGCGGTAAAATCCATCTGTCAAACTGACAACTTTATAGTAAGGAGAAAATAAATATGACCACAGTTCGTAACGATGTTTTCAAAATTGGCGACAATTTTGCCACCTTATTGGGTGATGAAGTAAAAGTAGGACAGGCTGCGCCTGAATTCACTTCCGTGATTGCAGGCTGGGGAACTGTAAACCCTTTGCAGGAATCCAAAGGCAAGGTGATTATTCTTACCGCAGTGCCTTCGCTGGATACTGACGTGTGTGACCGCGAGACTCGCCGTTTCAATGAAGAGGCTTCAAAACTTGGTGATGACATTATCATCTACACCATCAGCACCGACTTCCCCATGGCGCAAAAACGCTGGTGCGGAGCCGCTGGCGTGGAACGAGTAAAGGTTGTGTCCGATGTGGTTGAAGCCGAATTTGGCATCAAGTATGGCGTGCTGATCAAGGAACGGCGTTACTTCCGCCGCTCGGTGTTCATCGTTGGACGCGATGGAAATTTGGTTTATGTCAATTACCTGCCCGCTCTTGGCGTAGAACCAGATTACGATGAAGTGATCAATGCGGCTAAAGAAGCGTTGAAGTAAACGAGGACGGCAATCCATCCCGAATCCCGTCACGTTGTTGACGGGATTTTTTTATAAGAGACCCTAAAGATTTTGAAAACCTTTAGGGTCTGACGTGGAGTATCCATGAACGAAGCAAGAAAAACATTTTGGGATGGCGTGCGCGCAGAATTCCCGCTGTTGGTTGGTGTGTTTCCATTTGGCATGATCTACGGCGTACTGGCGCTCAATGCGGGGCTTTCCAAAGCAGCCTCACAGATGATGTCGTCCATGGTCTTTGCAGGGTCGGCGCAATTCATCACGGCGCAGCTCGTATCAGAATCTGCGCCCGCGATGGTCATCATTTTGACGATTGCGGTGGTCAATTTGCGGCACATGTTGTACAGCGCCTCGCTTGCTCCGTACTTGAAAAACGTGTCACTAAAATGGAAGGTTTTGCTTTCCTACCTGCTGACCGATGAAGCCTACGCTCCAAGCATTCTTCAATATGAAAAGGAAGGCGTGCGACCTGTGAGTCATTGGTTTTTATTTGGGGCAGGGTGCGCGCTCTGGTCTACCTGGCAAATCAGCACTGCGTTTGGCATTTTTCTCGGCACCGCCATTCCCGAAAATTGGCATTTGGATTTTGCCCTCGCGCTGACTTTTATTGCGATGGTTGTGCCTGCGCTGAAAAACCGCCCGATGGTTGCGGCAGCTATCAGCGCGGGATTGGTTGCGCTGTTGGCTTTTAGTCTCCCATTCAAGCTGGGATTAATCCTCGCCGCCCTGACGGGAATCTTAGTTGGAACAATTATGGAAGGTAGAAAATCTCCTGAGGGCGCGCTATGAACATTTGGCTAATTATGCTCATCGGTGGGTTGATCACATTCGGAATGAGATTCTCGCTCATCTTTTTATTCGGCAAATTTGAAATTCCAGACACCATGCGCAAGGCGCTGCACTACGTTCCGCCTGCTGTGCTTTCTGCGATTATTTTTCCTGAACTGCTTTATCGTTCCAATCAACTTGATGTTTCCCTTGGAAACACGCGCTTGCTGGCTGGCATCGTTGCAATCCTCGTGGCATGGTTTACAAAAAATACCTTGCTCACCATTCTGGCTGGGATGCTCGCCCTGCTTCTCTTGCAATTATTTATCGGCACTTGACGCCCTTTCTTTTTCCCCGTAAGATAAGCCCTAAAATAGAACATAAATTCAAAAATCTTAAACACAAAGGACACAAAGTACACAAAGGTTTTCCTTAGTGCCCTTGGTGTCCTTCGTGTTTGAAAAAAAGGATTTCATATGGAACTCGGTATCGTTCGAAAAGTAGACATTGACACTGAAATGCAGCAGTCGTATCTCGATTATGCGATGAGCGTGATCGTTTCGCGCGCCCTGCCCGATGCGCGTGACGGACTCAAACCCGTGCAAAGACGTATTTTGTACGCGATGTATGACATGGGCATCCGCGCGGATACGGCTTACAAAAAGTCCGCTCGTATCGTCGGCGAAGTGCTCGGTAAATATCATCCGCATGGAGATTCGGCGGTCTACGAGGCGATGGCGCGCATGGCGCAGGATTTCTCGCTGCGCACGCTGCTCGTGGATGGTCAGGGGAATTTTGGTTCCGTCGATGGCGACCCGCCCGCAGCGATGCGTTATACCGAAGCCCGTCTCACATCCGCTGCGTTGGATATTCTATTTGACCTCAATAAAGATACCGTCGAATTCACGCCCAACTTTGACGACACGCTCGAAGAGCCAAGCGTTCTGCCCGCCGCGATTCCCAATCTTTTGGTGAACGGCGCAACAGGTATCGCCGTCGGTATGGCAACCTCCATCCCGCCGCACAACCTCGGCGAGATCGTGGATGCGCTGGTTTACATGATCGAGAAGTGGGACAAGCTCGACGACATTGATGTTGAGCAATTGATGGAGTTCGTGCAGGGACCCGACTTCCCCACGGGCGGCATCATCATTCAGGAAAAAGGTGAAGATAATATTGAGTCTGCGTATGGTTCGGGGCGCGGACGTGTGACCGTGCAGGCGAAGGCGCACATCGAAGAGATGGAGCGCGGCAAGAGCCGCATCATCGTCACCGAACTGCCGTATCAGGTCAACAAATCCAGCTTGATCGAGCGCATTGCCGAACTCGCCCGCGATGGACACCTCGAGGGCTTATCTGACCTGCGGGATGAATCTGACCGACAGGGCATGAGAATCGTCCTGGAGATGACAAAGAACGTTGAACCCGAAACCGTACTGCGTGAGTTATACAAACGCACGCCCATGCAAACCACTTTCGGCATCAATTTGCTGGCGCTGGTCGATGGTGAGCCGCGCACCTTAACTTTGAAGCAGGCGCTCCGCGTTTATGTCGAGCATCGCCTCGTCATCATCAAACGCCGTGCCGAATTTGATCTGGATAAAGCCAAAGCCCGCGCGCACATCCTCGAAGGATATTTGATCGCGCTCAAGAATCTGGATGAAATCATTCAGATCATCCGCTCCGCGCCTGACGTGGAGACTGCTCGGCAAAAACTGATGAAGCGCTACAAGCTGTCAGAGCTGCAAGCCAACGCCATCCTCGACATGCAGTTGCGCCGTTTGGCTGCGCTCGAACGCAAGAAGATCGAAACTGAATACAAAGAAATATCCGCGATCATCAAAGACCTGACCGACCTGCTGAAATCACAGAAGCGCATGCGCGCGGTTGTTGCAGATGAATTACTGCGCGTGAAAGCCGCCTATGGCGACCGACGCCGCACGCAAATTGTCAATCTCAAGAAGAGCGGAAAAGGCGTCAGGTCATTGGTCGCCACCGATTTGATCACCGAGCAGACCGTCTGGATTGGCGTGACCGAAGAAGGCATCATCGCACGCACGCATGACGACAAAGCGCCGCGTCCATCGGGCAATGATGCGCCGCATCTCCTCGTCAAAGCCTCCTCCACAGACACGCTTTATTTGGTCGCCGAAAACGGCAAAGCCGCCGCCATCGCCTTGCACACCCTGCCAGAGATCGGCTCGAACGGACATTTATCCGATGGCATTCCATATTTCAAAGCGTCGCCGCTCACTGTAGAAGATAAACTTGCGGTCGTATTTTGCCTGCCCGCCAAACGCTCTGAATTTGCGCCTGAGACTTGTGTCCTGACGGTCTCGCGCTTCGGCATGGTCAAGAAGAGCCTCGTCACCGAACTGCCTGGTCCTTCCGCGCAGACGTTTGTGCTCGCCAGAGTCAACGAAGGTGACAAACTCGGCTGGGTTGGATTAACCGACGGCTTGAAGAAAGACATCCTGCTGGTCACTGCTCAGGGTATGGCAATCCGCTTCAAAGAAGATGACGTGCGCCCAATGGGACTCGTCGCCGCGGGCGTGAACGGAATCAAATTAGATGATGGCGTCGAATTGGTCGGCGCGGAAATTCTGCCCGCCGAAGGTGAAATCTTCTTCATGTCCAGCGACGGCAAAGCCAAACGCGTCGCCGAAAAAGAATTCCCGATCCAAGGACGCTACGGCAAAGGTGTTACCGCCTGGGACTTGCCGAAGAAGGTCACGATTGCGGGCGTAGCCTCGGGCAAACCGAATCACATCGCCACCATCCACACCAGCAAAGGCGCACCCAAATCCGCCAGATTAGACGCCGCCACCATCCGCAAACGCGCCGCCACAAAAGGCGACGCCATTGTGGAAGTGAAGCCAGGCGAAACCGTCACATCCGTGATCGTAGCTTGGACAGTGGAGCGGTTCGTGACCTTGTTGCCGAAGGGCAGGGCGCCAAAGGAAGCGAAGGAAGTGAAGGAAGTGAAGGGAGAGGTAAAAAGTAAGAAGGCGGGGAAGGCTGAGAAGCCAGTGAAGAAAAAGAAATAAGTTGTAAAACCTCCGAGGTCTTAAAGACCTCGGAGGTTTGGTCTTGGTTTGGTTTAAGGAGAACACCCAATGCCCCGCAGAATAATCCCTTTCGTGCCCGAACTGCATTTTCACATCTATAATCGCGGCAATAATCACGAGAGGATTTTCTTCGAGCCTGATAATTATGTCTACTTTTTGAAGAAGATCAAAGAGTATCTCGTGCCTGTTGCGGATGTGCTTGTCTATTGCTTGATGCCGACGCATTATCATATTGTGGCGCGTGTGCGTGAGCCTCAGACCTCCGAGGTTTTAAAAACCTCGGAGGTCTCAACCGCCATGATGAAACTCTCCGTCTCCTACACCAAAGCCATTAACAAGCGATTTCAGCGCGTGGGCGTTTTGTTTCAAGGGCAATTTCAAGCCAAGCCCATTTTGACTTCAGAATATCTGTTGAACCTATGCCGCTACATTCATAGCAACCCCGTCAAAGACGGAATTGTCGCGGATATTACCCAATGGCAATACTCCAACTATCTCGAATGGATTGGCGAGCGCGACGGCAAACTGGTTGACCAAGCCTTTGTTCAGGATAATTTTGACACCCCCAATGAATATCGCAAATTCGTTTTGGAATATTTGCGCTCACGCCAATTACCTGAGGATGTGCAACATTATTTGAATTCGCTGGATCGTTGATGGCGCAAAAACCTCCGAGGAATTAAAACCTCCGAGGTCTTTAAGACCTCGGAGGTTTGTTTTAAAATTCGGGCCCGCCTTCGGCGGGAAAGCTTCAGAAGATCAGAAGAGCAGAAAACAGAAACCCAGAACTAGGGAAGTGAGCGGGCACAACGAAAACCAATATCGATGCTCGTAAACGTCGGATCGCTCCTGATGCGGCTGGCAGAGCGCACGCCGTAATCGTCGTCGTACCACGAGCCGCCCCGCAACACTCTTTGTGTTCCTGTCTGAGTTCCCTGCGGGTCTTTTACATCCCCCTTGCGATTTTTGTCCGCAGGACTGCTACGCTTGTATTCATTTCCATCAAACCAATCATTACACCATTCCCACACATTGCCAGCCATATCAGCACAGCCGTAAGGCGAATCACCTTGCGGCGAAAACTTACCAACATCAGAAGTATCGCCAAGTTTGGTTTCACTTGTATTCGCTTTTTGCGGATCAAAGCCATCCCCCCAGGGGTACACGCGCCCGTCTTCACTACGCGCGGCTTTTTCCCATTCGGCTTCGGTCGGCAGGTGATATGGTTTGCCAGTCTTCTCGCTCAACCATTTACAGTAGGCTGTGGCGTCTTCCCATGAAACATTTACAACAGGGTGACCGCCTTTCTCAGCAGGGAATTGCTCGCCCTCCCAACCTTGCGGCGGCTTGTATTTTGCATCACGCACAAAGGCTTGATATTCGCGGTTGGTCACAGGATATTTGCCGATGAAATATTCGGAAAGTTCAACCGTGTGTTGGGGTTGTTCCCACTCGACGCGTTTTTTCCAATTTTCATCATTGTTTGTTTTTTTCAAGACCGTTTGTGCTTGTTCTTTTGTTGAACCCATCAAGAATTTTCCCGCAGGGATTTTTATCATCTGCGGCTCAAAGACCAGCCGTGCAACTTCCACGTCGGGCGTGGGCTGTGCGGCTTCGGCGCGCGCGGTCAGGGTAAAATACAGTTTCAAATCTTCAATTGGCAAGCCAGCAAAATTGGCGTCTTTCACTTCTGGCTTGTGCAGGGTGAGAATGCGTTTAACTGCTACTGAACCTCGGCGCGAGAGGAAAGGGACGAGGGCGGGCGGCGGCTCTGTTTTTCCCTCAGCCTGCCCCTCACCCCTAGCCCCTCTCCCAAGAGCGGGAGAGGGTGATTCGTCGGATAATTCCATCTTTCTTTACTGCAAAGATTCAGCGCGGTAATATTCTTCCAGTTCGCGCAAATAACGCGGTTCGTCTTTCAGCAGTAAAGTGTACAGGTCGGGGTACACAGTTTGAATCGCCACGACCTTTGCCAGACGGATCGGTTTAACCCTGTCCTGTAATTTTGCTTTGCGTTTTTCTGCCAGTTTCCACAACATCAAAAACGTATTAACCGTGCGTTTGATCTGGCGCGGGTTATCGCCCAAACCCGCTGCAAATATTCTGGGACAATCTTCATGCGGCCAGTCGGCGCTCAATCCATGCACGAAGTCGCCCATGTCAGTGGGTTCAACGGGTGGAATGATGAAAGGCAGTTGAATGATCTTTTCAAGATAGCGAACGCCTTCGATGGTGAATTTTTGCTGTGAAGTGTCGCCGTCCTGCCTTGCGCCCAACTCTTTGTATTTCATCTCAATTCCGCGCGCGATCACTTCCTGATCCAAGCCAAGGACAAAGATGCAACTTTCAGCATCCAAAAATAATTTGATGGCTTCAAGGACTTCGATGGCTTTTTCGGGCAGGCAGCGGTCGAGGTCATCTACAAAAACGACCAATCTTCCGTTGTTATTGGAAATATGTTGTTCAACAAGAATACGAAACTTATTTTGAAACTGTTCAAGGAAACGCACCTGCTCAATTTGAATTTTTGTGCGTTCACGCTGAATGGCATCTGTGGCTTCGTTGGTCAAAGCCTCCGCGCCGAGTTCCTGCACTTTTTTGACAAATTCACTTAATACTGCGCCGCCTGGGATAAAGGAAAGCGCAAGTTGAACGCTTCCCTTTGCAACAGCGCCGCCCAGTTTTGCCAGATCAATCGTTACCCCGCCTGCCTTTTCAATTTCAATGGCGCGGTAGAGCATGGTTTCCAGGTAATCCAAATCTTCGGTTGGCTGACCTTCTTTTATTCTGCTTCTAATGGCAGTAAGCACGCTCAGAATAAAAGCGCGCCAGAGCGTCTCTTCCTTGTCATATTTCCATGCGTCAAACCAAGCCACTGTGAAGTCAGCAGGTAGCTTATTCTTCACCATCTTCATCAGCGAAGTCTTACCCGATCCCCACGTGCCGAACACGCCAATGGTCAACGGGGTGTTGCCCGTCTGGATAATATCCGCGAGGGTTTCGACGTAGGGCATAAAGTCGAGGGCGTCTTTGTCTGTCGCTTGGTCATTGACGATGTAGGTCTTGGATGTGGTCATGAGTGTTGCTCCAGTAATACAATGTATGATAATGGTTATTATACGTCAGTTGTTTTCAGCTTGACGTGAAGATTAGGCGGGAGTAAGATGTAGTCACAAAGGTGACTACATGAAACAAAAAAAGATGGAAGAGATCGGCATTCGTGAATTAAAAGCGCGGGCTTCAGATGTGGTGCGGGC
>CAMCQT010000122.1 GCA_945877125.1 Candidatus Brevifilum fermentans
AAATTGCGAGGGCTGGAAGGCGGCGCAGACGATTACGTCACCAAGCCCTTCGACCCGCGCGAGCTTGTAGCGCGCATCAACGCCGTCTTTCGCCGCCAGGATCACAGCCACCAGGATGCAGCGCAGGAAATGAACCGGCAGATCGAGCGCATCCAAAGCGAAATCTCGCATAACATCTCGCACGAACTACGCACGCCCATGACCCAAATTCTCATGTCGCTCGATATGTTGTTGCGCGACAAATACGACGACCCCGAAGATTTGAAATGGTTCGTGGAAACCGCGCTTTCGCAATCTCACCGCCTGAATGCGCTGATCGATGACCTGACCTTCCTGAGCAATTACGACCTGGGAAGCACCTTTGCCAAAAACACCTTTATCCTTAGGCAAAAAATTGACCTCGAAAACGATTTCCTTTCGGTTATTTCCACGCGACAGGAATTATACAAAGATAAAAATATTCAAGCGCATATTAACGTCGCAGAGGGCGTTGTGATCCATGCGCCGCGCCGTGAATTCAGGCAAGCCGTCAGCCATCTGGTAGATAACAGCCTAAAATTTTCACCCCCCATGACATCGGTATTAATAGACCTTGCCGCCAACGGATACGGCGGCTGTATCCTCACGGTTGCAGATTATGGCTCTGGCGTTCCTATTGAACTGCACGAAAAAGTCTTCGAGCGTTTTTACCAGATCAGCCAGGGCGACACGCGCCAGTATGGCGGGCTGGGTGTGGGTTTGACCATTTCCCGTATCATTGCCCGCGCTCTGGACGGCGATGTGGGCATCCTCCCAGCCCAACGCGGTTTCCGCATCGAAATGGTACTGCCGCCCGCCCCGCTGGATATGCCCTAAATCTAAAAAGTGCCCATGTTTCTCTACCGTATAAATGTCATTGTGGGGAGCGAAGCAGTCTCCTCTCACGCGGGGATTGCTTCGTCGCAAAGACGTGTAATTTACAAGATGTACGATAGAGAATCCAACCTTATCAGGACTTACGCAAGACGCTCCCTCATCCCCGACCCTTCCCCCGCAGGGGACGGGAGTCCCCTCTCCTTTCGGGAGAGGGCTAGGGTGAGGGCGAGTCGCGCAATCCGTCTTGCTAAGTCCTACTTATGATAATTAGCTGCAATAAAAGGAGCAAACCTGAATAGAGCGAATGCCAAATCAATTTTGATCATTGACGAGGACCGCCCCATGTTGGCTGGGCTAAAGACCCTGCTGGAGCGCAACCATTACAAAGTAATCACCTGCGAAGACAGCCCATCCAGCCTAAAACTCGCGGAAGAATCCCAACCTGCTCTCATTATGTGCGACATCATGATGCCGCACATGGATGGTTTCAAAACCAGGGAAGCCATATTGGCAAACCCCCTAACCGCAAACATCCCTTTTCTGTTCCTGTCTGCCCGTAATTCACAAGTTGATAAACTGGAAGGTTTCGCAAACGGCGCAGATGACTACATCACAAAACCCTTCGACCCACTCGAACTTGTGGCGCGCATCGACGCTGTTTTTCGAAGCCAGGATCGGGATCAACAAGTCATCATTCAAGAAATGAGCCGCCAGATCGAGCATATCAAAGCCAAAATCTCGAACAACATCTCTCCCGAACTGCACACACCCATGAAGCAGGTGCTCATGTCGCTTGAAATGATGCTGCGCGACAAATACAATGATCCCGAAAAACTGAAGGAATTTGTGGAAACGACTATTTCCCAATCTCCCAGACTCGATGCTTTGGTTAATGACCTGCTATTTCTGACGGCTTACGAAAAAAACAGCGTGCTATACCTAAGGCAAATGATCGATATCCAGAATGACTTCATGCTCCCCATTAGCCTGCGGCAGGATCTGTACTCTGAAAAAAATCTTACCGTAAAAATTGAGGTCGCGGAGGGAATTATTATCCATGCTCCCCGCCGCGAATTCAGTCAGGTTGTTGGAAATCTCGTAGACAATGCCATGAAGTTTGCGCCGCCCAAGACATCCGTTCTGATAGACCTTGCCGCTAACGGAGAAGGGGGATGCATACTGACCATCGTAGATCATGGTCCGAGTATTCCCGTTGAATTGCACGAAAAGGTATTTGAACGCTATTACCAGATCAATCGAGACGACCCCTATGGCGGAGTAGGCATTGGATTGACCGTTGCCCGCCCGATCAGCCGTTCATTAGGAGGTGACGTTGTCATCCTGCCGTCCACACACGATTGTACAGTTCAAATGGTACTGCCCCCCGCCCCGCTGGATATGCCCTAACCCTGGAGTCCAGAAGTTCTACTTCTGGACTTTACCTCTTCTGAGCTTTACCGCAAGTAGAACTTGCGGACTCCGTGCAAAAATAAGGACACAATGAAAAAATCATTTCGCCTGCTTTCCGCCTTCCTGACTGTGCTTCTACTGGCTTTTTTCGTCTCGGCTTGCGCCCCACAAAAGCCGCCCATTCGCATTGCCATTTCAGCATGGGCGGGCGTGGAACCTGCCGAGCTTGCCGCGCAACTTGGTTATTACGAAAAACATGGCGTTGATGTGGAAATGGTGCGCTTCTCCGCCTATAGCGATTCGATTGAAGCTCTGGTGGACGGCAAAGTGGATGCGGGCATGCACACCCTGGATGATGCCATCCGCTACTTTTCTACGGGGCGGGATGTGTGCGTGGTTCTGTTGACTGATTACTCCTTCGGCGGCGATGGGTTGGTTGCCCGTCCTGGGATTGAATCCCCAGCCGATTTAAACGGAACCAAGATCGGGGTAGAGATCGGAACCGTGGGTCATCTCTCCCTGCTCAAAATCCTGGAATTGGGCGGACTGACCACAGACGATGTGACGATTATCAGCATCCCCGCCTGGGAAATTCAGCAATCCCTGTTGGACGATAAAATTGACGCGGGCGTCACCTGGGAACCCTACCTGACCAGCACCGCAGAAATGATGGGCGGCAAGGTATTAATCACCAGCCGCGAGTACCCCGAAACCATCATCACCAGCATGGTCTTTGATGCGGCTGCGGTGGCAGAACGCCCCGACGATGTGCAAAAAGTTGTCGCCGCATATTTTGACGCAGTGGAATATATCCAACAAAATCCGCAGGATGCCTACGAGCGCATGGGTCAAGCCGAAGGCGTGAGCGCGGCGGAATTTGAAAGCCATGTGGCGGGCATTCAATATCTTGATCTGGCAAAAAACCTCGACCTATTCGGCGCGGAAGGCGAAGGGCGCGCCTACGAGCAGACAAATACAATCGCCAAATTCCTGTTCGAGCAGGGCGTCATCAAATCATTACCCAACGCCAGCCAACTGCTTGAGCCGCTCTTCATTCGCGAGGTGGGGCAATAAAAAACATACGCTCGCTCAAGGTCAAACTAACTTTTGTTTACAGCGCGCTGGGGTTAACAGGACTGCTGTTAACGCTGACATTCTTTTACTCTGCCTCCTCAATCGGCATTTATCAGGGCGCGCTAAACCGCGTTGATGTGCTTTCCGATGAAATCTCTTACAGTCTTGAAATCCTTGCTGAACAGGATGATATATTTCCCATGCAAAGGCTGATTGAAAAATCATCCACGTTGAAAGGGGTGGTCAAAATCGTCGTGGTGGATACACAGCAAAAAATCCTGGCGCACACCGACAGAAAACTGGTTGGGCAGTCACTCAACTCGCCGCTGATCAGCGAATCGCTTCTTCAACGCAGTGAAATCAGCCAAACGCTGGAAGGGCACATCATCTTTATCCGCCCGCTGCATGGGCAAGCCTACAGCAGCGAATTTCACGATGTAACCGGCGCCTTGTGGGTGGAAATAGATATTTCGCAATCGCTCACGCAATTACAAAAAACATTTGGCTGGGTTTCGCTTTCCTCGCTGGCAATCCTCCTGCCGTTTTACATCGCGCAATACTTCGCCATCAAAAAGATCGTCATTGACCGTCTGGGCGATATGGAAGCAGGCATCGCACAATCCATGCAAGAAGATCATTTATCGGCGCTGACAGTGAAAAAATCGTTTGGCAGCGGAGACGAAATCAACGCACTCGCGCAAACATATAATTACCTGCTGACTTCCGTATACGACGGTCAGAAAAAAATTAAAGATGAACGTGATTTTGCAGTCCAGATCATGGAAAACATGGGCGAGGGACTCTTCATCACAAACGCCGAAAGTTTTTTGGAATACGGCAACCCTGCATTTGCCCGCTTTCTGGGTCTTTCCACAGAGCAGATCGTCGGTCGAAAACTGCGAGAGTTTACGCCCCTTGAAGATCAGCAAAAGATTTCGGACGAATGGGAACACCGCAAAAACGGAGAAGCAGCCATCTACGAAACATCCTTGCTGTCTCAAGACGGAACCGAGCTCAACGTGCTGATCTCCTCCGTTCCGCGCTTTGAAAACGGAAGTTTTTCAGGGAGCATTGCAGTCGTTACTGATATTCGCCAGCGCACCCGCATCGAACAGATGGCAGTCAGCCTGCAGCGCAAATTAGTCTTTGAGCAATTTACAGCGCATCTCGCCGCAAGATTCATGACCCTGCCCGCCAGTGAATTGGACAAAGCCATTCAGGATACACTCTGGCGGCTGGGTGAGTTATTTGAAGTAGACCGCACCTACATCTTTGAATTTACTGGGGGTGGCGAATTCATGAATAACACCTATGAATGGTGCGCCGAAAACATCAGCCCGCAGATCGAAAACTTGCAGAACCTGCCCTCTGAAATTTTGCCGTGGTGGGTGAACCTGCTAAAAAAAGGCGAAACCATCAACGTGCCGCGTGTCTCTGAAATGCCGCTTGAGGCATTTGAGGAACAGAATATTCTCAGCGAACAGGGGATTCAATCGGTGCTAGTCACGCCCATCACATCTGACAGCGGTTTATTCGGATTCATGGGATTCGATTCGGTGGTGCGCGAGCGCAACTGGTCGAAGGATGAAATTCAATTACTGCAAGTGCTGATGGGAATTGTGATGAACACCATCACCCGCCAGCGCGCCGAAGAAAAGCTACGCGAGGCTGAAGCACGCAACCGCGCCTTTTTGGATGGCGTTCCTGACTTGATCTTCCGCCTGGATGATAACGGAACCTTTTTGGATTTCAGGGCTGGAGATGACACAACGCTCCCCATCGCCCCCGAAAAGATCATCGGACAAAAAATTGAGGCTATTTTGCCGAATGATATAGCACAACTCACCCTGGCGAACATCAAAAATGCGTTGGAGACAAAACAGCCGCAGAAATTTGAATACAAAATTCAAGGGAATTCAGAAATGGTTACCTACGATGCGCGCGTGGTTTCCTCCAGTCCTAAAGAAGTCATTGTGGTTGCCCACGATATTACCGAACGCGCGCGTCTTGAACAAATGAAGACCGACTTCATCAACCGCGCCTCGCACGAACTACGCACGCCGCTGACCACGGCCATTCTCATGGCAGACCTTTTGGAAGGCGGAACAGAGCAGGAACGAGGGCAATTTCTGGGAATTTTAAAACAGGAACTCAACCGCCAGCGTCTGCTGTTGGATGACCTGCTGGTGGCGGGTCGCATCGAAAATGACAGGTTCGAAGTTCACCTCTCGCCGATGGATGTGCTGCCACTAATCGAGGAAGCCATTTCCAGCGTCCAGCCGCAGGCAGATGCGCGCCAGATCGCCATTCAATTGGAGGCTGCGAAATCCCTGCCGATGGCAAACACAGACCGTCAGGCATTGCTTCAAGTTTTGCTCAACCTGCTGTCCAATGCCATCAAGTTCTCACGACCCAATGGCATCATTGAGATCATCACACGCAAGGTGGAAAATTCGATCATGATCGCGGTGCAAGATCACGGAATTGGAATCCCTGCGCAAGATATGCCAAATATCAGCAGTAGATTTTTCCGCGCCCAAAACGCAACTCAAATGGAAATTCAAGGCAGCGGCATCGGTCTCTACATCATCAAGGAAATCCTGGAGGCGCTTGGGGGGCGCATGGAAATTAATAGTGTGGAAAATGAAGGAACGACCGTGACGGTTTTCATTCCGCTGGAAGATGACGGTGAGAAGTGAGATGCTTGTTTTTTGCATAAGTTTTCAAACACAAAGGACACAAAGCACACAAAGTTTTTTAAGGCCTTCCTTCGTGACCTTTGTGTCCTTTGTGTTTAAACCTTTTTGGTTTCGGCTTGTCCGAGTTAGTCCTAACTACTTTGGCAACCTCTCAGGAGTAATTTTATGACTTCGAAAAAATCCTCCCCTCAAAATGCGGAGATTTACGCGCCTGCCGAACAGGTTTTTCAGGCGATATTTGAAAGCCATGCGGCGATCATGCTGCTGATCGAACCCCAAACAGGGGCTATTTTGGATGCCAACCAAACGGCGGTGGATTTTTACGGGTATCCCAAATCCAAACTTTGCGGCATGTCCATCCATGAAATTAACATGTTGCCGCCAGAGCAGGTGAGCGCAGCGCGGCAAAAAGTGTTGAGCGGGGAACAAAGCCGCATTGTTTTTCCACACAAGCTGGCGGGCGGCGAAAAGCGCATGGTGGAGGTGTATTCATCCCCCATCGTTTTGCAGGGCAAGCAGGCGCTTTTATCGATCATTCACGACATTACCGCGCACAAACAGGTGGAGGAAGAACTGCGCGTTCGGGAATCGTACCTTACCTCGATCATCGAAAACCAGCCGGGGTTGGTTTGGCTCAAAGATAAAGAAAGCCGCTTTCTGGCTGTCAATCAGGCATTTGCGCTATCGTGCGGCAAACAAGACCCGCAGTGGCTTGTGGGCAGGACAGATTTTGATATTTGGCCCCCCGAACTGGCAAGCAAGTACCGCAATGATGATTTTGAAATTATGAAAGGCGGGAAGCCCAGAATCATCGTGGAACCCATTTTTGACAAAGGCGAAACAAAGTGGTTTGAAACTTTTAAAACCCCGATTTTTGATACACAGGGAATTGTGATTGGGACCACCGGTTACTCGCGCGACATCTCGGAGCGCAAGCAGACGGAAGAGGCGCTGATCGAGAGTCAGTCACTGTATCACTCGCTGGTCGAAGTTTCGCCATTGAGTATTTGCCGCAAAGACCTGGAGGGACGCTTCACATTTGCCAACCGCCGCTTTTTGGAGGTATCGCAGATCGCGCTGGAGGACTTGATCGGCAAGACTGATTTCGACCTGCACCCGCCGGAATTAGCGGAAAAATATCGAAGCGACGACCAAGCCGTGTTGGACAGCGGGCAGGTTCAGGAACTCATCGAAGAACGCGCTGTCCTCGACGGGGAGTCTGTGGTCGTGCAAAGCATCAAGGCGCCGATCTATGATGGGACTGGGAAAATCAACGGCATTCAGATTTCCTTCTGGGATATCACCGCGCGCAAGCGGGCGGAAGAGAACCTGCGCGAAAGCGAGGAAAAATTCCGCACGCTCGTTGAACTGTCAAACGAGGGCGTGGTATTGATTGACGAGCATGGTTACATTCTGGAATGGAATCGCGCACAGGAACATATCTCAGGGATTACGCAAGCCGAGGCCATTGGTTCACCCGCCTGGGAAATTCAATTGCGGCAAATACCAAAAGAACGCCGCACCCCTGCCGCAGCAGAATTTCTTAAAAAAAGCATAACCCAAATATTGAAAAGCGGACAACATGTATCTGGCGAAATAAAGATCGAGACCGCGTCTGGCGAATCTAGAACCTTATTGCAAAACACCTTCCCGATCAAGACGAATAAGGGCTATCGCTTTGGCATTGTGATGCGCGACATTACCGAGCGGGCGAATCTGGAACAAATGAAGAGCGATTTCATCAACCGCGCCTCGCATGAACTGCGCACGCCGTTGACCACCGCCATTCTCATGGCGAACCTGTTGGAAGATGTCGGCAACACCGCAGAGGAACAACAACAATTCGTGGGTATTCTGAAACAGGAACTCAACCGCCAGCGCCTGCTGTTGAATGACCTGCTGGTGGCGGGACGCATCGAAAGCAAAAAGTATGAGGTTCACTTCGCGCCGCTGAATATTATCCCGCTGATCGAGGAAGCCATTGCCAGCGTCAAACCGCAGGCTGATGCGCGCCAGATCACTATTAAATTGAAAGCAAAAAATTCCCTGCTCATGGTAAACACAGACCGCCAGTCGCTATTACAAGTGCTGCTAAACCTGCTGTCCAACGCCATCAAGTTCTCCCATTCAGAAGGGCAGATCGTGGTCATCGCTCATAAAATGGGAAACTCGGTCATGCTTGCGGTGCAAGATCACGGCATTGGAATTCCCGCGCAAGACATGCCGCACATTAGCGACAGGTTCTTCCGCGCCCAAAATGCAACCAAATTGGAAATTCAAGGCACAGGTATTGGTCTGTACATCATTAAGGAAATCATGGAAGCAATTGGGGGACACCTGAAACTTAATAGCGTGGAAAATAAGGGGACGACTGTGACGGTCTTCATTCCGATTGAACGTGGCGAGAAACCATGACCCGCTGGCTTGATTGATACGCGACAGCTTTAATTCTATTCCTTCAGCCAGAGGCGCGCCTTGTCTAGGTCTTTGAAAACACGCGCCTCCAATCCACGGTTAACGGACACAGTCTCCCAAAATGCGGCATCAGCCATAAATTTTGAGTTGCACACAACCGCCACCCGTGCAACACACGAAACACTGGATGCAGTAAACGCAGCCAGTTCATAAATATCAAATGTACCAAGACGATATTCAAGATCAATTTCATTACACAAAACGCGCGTGTAATTCCCGTTTTTAGCTTCCTCAATAACGGAGAGCCCATACTGCATAACTTCTTCCAGGGTCTCATCAAAACCGGAGGTCTCGACGATCAGCACATTATTTTCGGGTTTGAACGCGTAGTGAATGGACATAAGTCTCCCTTTTTTTCCGGTGAATTTTATGGATGACAAGATCGTTTTTATTTGTTATGAAATGCATGATACCTCAAAATGATAGAATACCCTTATGACCCGCTGGCTTGATCCTCATCCTGTAAATGTTGCTGCGCTTGATGCGCTGAACCTGCCCCCGCTCGTCGCGCAGACTCTGCTCCGACGCGGAATCAACTCACCCGAAGCGGCGGAGGCGTTTTTACATCCCGATAAAATTCCACCGGTTCCCTTTCCAAATATTGAGCCTGCGGTGGAGCGTGTTCTGGCGGCAATCCGCAACCACGAAATGATCTGCGTTTGGGGTGACTTTGATGTGGACGGGCAGACTTCTACGGCAGTGTTGATGCAAACCCTGCGGGCGTTGGGCGCGGATGTGATTTATTACATTCCGATCCGCGGCAAGGAAAGTCACGGCATGCACATTGAGACGCTCGCGCCCATCCTCGATAACGGCGCGAAGTTGGTCGTCACCTGCGACACGGGCATCACAGACCACACAGCCATAGACTATGCCAACTCGCGCGGCGTGGATGTGGTCATCACCGACCATCACGATCTGGGCGAGACGCTGCCCAATGCGAAGGCAATCGTCAACCCGAAGTTGCTGCCCAAAGATCATTTGCTGGCAAATTTGGCGGGCGTGGGGGTGGCGTATAAACTGGCAGAGGCGCTTTTCGCGAAGCGTGCAGAATTCAGAATTCAGAATTCAGAATTTGAAAGTGCAGACTTGCTGGATTTGGTTGCGCTGGGGTTAATTGCGGATGTGGCTTTGCTCAAAGGTGAAACCCGTTCGCTGGCGCAAAAGGGAATTTTAGCCCTGCGCGAAACAAAGCGGCTTGGCTTGCAGGTGATCGCAGAACTCTCTGGCACAAGTCTCGAAACGCTGACAGAAGAAACCATCGGCTTCACTTTTGCGCCACGCCTGAATGCGCTGGGACGTTTGGGAGATGCCAACCCCGCAGTTGAATTACTGCTCACCAATAACCCCGCCCAAGCGCGCGTGCTTGCCGCACAAATTGAAGGACTCAACGTGCAGCGCCGGTTGTTGACCAGCCAGGTGTACGAAGCGGCAGAAGCGCAACTACGCGAAAACCCAGACCTGCTGACCGAGCCTGCGCTTGTCTTATCGCATCGCGGCTGGCCGGGCGGCGTAGTGGGCATTGTAGCCAACAAACTCGTTGACCGCTATCACAAGCCCGCCATCCTGTTGAACGAATCAGAAGACGGCATCATGCGCGGCTCGGCGCGTTCGGTGGAAGGGCTGCACATCACCGAAGCCATCGCCACGCAAAAGCATCTGCTGCGCGGATTCGGCGGGCATCCCATGGCGGCGGGCATGTCTTTTGAGGCAGATAAATTACCCGAGTTTCGCCGCGGATTGGGCAAGGCGATTGAAAAACAACTGGGGCAGATCGTGCGCGAAGAAGCCACGCTTCAAATCGACGGTTGGCTGGGTTTGGGCGAAATTGGCATTTCTCTCGCTGAATCATTGGAAATGCTCGCGCCCTTCGGAGCCGGCAATCCGTCGCTGACTTTGGCCTCGCGTGACGTAACCATGAAATCTGTTTCGACGATCGGCAAAACAAAAGAACACCTGCGTTTGAACGTTGAAGATGAAAGCGGAAATGTGCAAAGTATTTTATGGTGGGGCGGCGCAGGCGGAGAACTGCCCGAAACTGGAAGCAGGTTTGATATCGCCTATTCCCTGCGCGCCTCCACTTTTCGCGGACAAAAGCAAGCCACCTTGCAGTTTGAAGAATTTCGCGTGGTCGAAGAAAAAGCCGCCGAGGTTCGACAAGCAAGAATCGAAATTCGGGATTGCCGTCTTCATCCTTCATCCTTCATCCTTCATCCTTCAACTCTCGTCTGGGCTGAGGGCGCAGAGAAGGCAAAAGGCAAATCACGCTTCGAGCTGTTTCAAGCGGATGAGTTCGCGGTGTACACAACTCCCCCATCGCCGGCGGAACTGCGAAAGGCGTTGGAGATCGTCAACCCGAAAGTAGTTTATGTTTTTGCCATACCCCCCGCCGAGGAAAGAGCCGAAGATTATCTAAACCGGCTGGCGGGCTTGTGCAAATATGCGATCAAACAGCGCGGCGGCGTGGCAACTGTCCACCAGTTGGCGGCGGCAATGGCATCACGCGAGAGCGCCATCCGCATCGGGTTGGATTGGCTGGGGACGGGCGGTCAACTTTCGGTGAGTATGGAAGACGACGCCGTCAGTTTATCGGCTGAGAAGCAGGAGAAAAATCCATACCTGCAAGCTGAGTTGTTTACCGCATTGAAGGATATTTTGAATGAGACCGCCGCCTACCGAAAATATTTTTCAACCACGACAGACACGAAAGACCTGCTTAACTTTTAGAGGATAAAAAATACAACCGTGGCTTCACTCGACCTGCTATTTTTTTTGCTCTGCTCATACCTTTCTGTACAAGTCAATCTCAGTTAATCTAAATAGCAATGAATTTGTATTTGGTAATATTTAGCGTCTACAAGTAAAATCGATTTCAGTAAGAAATATTCATTAATTGGAGGAATGTATGGCTAACTTGATTACTAAAGTAATGGACAGACTAAATTGGCTCTATCTTGGTGTTGTTGATAATCTTCCTGGCGTAACCAAAGATTTTTCATGGAAACTTAGATGGCGAATGAGGAATGACCGAAACCCGCTATTTGTCTTAATTCAAGATAAATATAAGGGAAAGGAATATGCCCAGCAAAGGGGTGTTCGTTCTGCCGAACAATATTTTGTTACTGACAAGCCAGAAACAATTCCATTTGACACCCTGCCTGATAACTATTTTATTAAAGCCAATCATGGGTGTAAGTGGAATATCTATTGTAAAAATAGAGAGCTATATCACTATAGCGACGGGGAAGATATTATTGGTCGCAAAAATTTTATAAAAAATAAGATTACACGTGAGCAGGTGATTGATTATTGTAAAACCTGGTTAGATACAGTTTACTCAAAAAGGGAATGGGCCTATCAAGAAATTGTCCCAATGATATTGGTAGAGGAAGTGATCGAACAACGCGGAGGCGGGGAACTTTTGGATTATAGATGCTTTACATTTGATGGGATCGTAAAAGCCATATACCTAGACTGTGTCTCGTACACATTGAAGCATCAAAAAATTTATATCGATAAAAATTGGAATGAATTTCAGCTAAAGAATCTTAATGAAGATACTCCCCATGTCCTGCCTGAAATACCCGAAAATCTTAAAGATATAATTGATGCCGCTGAAAAACTTGCGAAAGGCTTTGATTTTCTGCGGGTTGATCTCTATGATACAACTCGAGGTGTTACCTTGGGAGAGATGTCCGTCTATCATATGGGCGGTATGCCTATGCAGCCAACACCAGATGAGGATTTCAATAAATGGCTTGGCGATCAGTGGAATCTACCGAAGTCATAACCCCATGGGTTGAGTTATAAATTTTTGCTTTTATATAAACAGCCGCCTTTTGAGGCGGCTGTTTTATATTTTTGATTGTGCTGTAAGCAAGTTCTTTGATATAAACCTTGAGGCTCATGTGTAGACTCTGTGCAATAGGTCAAAACCTTTAACGCGAATTTTGCGAATGGGGCGAATGGCGCGAAAAAATTCGTATTATTCGCTCAATTTGTGTAATTCGCGTTAAGTTTTTGGCTCTTTGAAAGCACCAAGTATTCAGC
>CAMCQT010000123.1 GCA_945877125.1 Candidatus Brevifilum fermentans
AAAACCGCTTCCGGTTGACAGCGAAACCCATACCCCAGTGCCGCCAAAGCCAACAATATCAGCCTGTTGATCATTGTTCACATCTGCCATCATGCGCGGATGGTCGGTCATCCGCCAGCCGGCATTGTAGTTAAAGTCATCAATCCACATCGTACGGGGCTCAAAAGCCCCCGTCACATTCACTGTGATCGGGGCAGAAGCATTATTAGTCTCATTACTTTCTGTAACAAGAACATTTGCGTCTACATAGGCATAGATCTTATATACGGCCATGTCAAGCGGGTCTATAGTTATCGTATCCTCGCGATCCGCACCTGCCAAAATGGGCTGATTATCTATTGACCGAGTACCGTACAAGCTATAATCTTCAATATCAGGCGCTGGGGCACCTGCAGCAGCGACATAAACATGCGTTTCAACCGCATCGCCGCTGTTCGCACCCCCCTGATTTTTAACGGTAATCGTCACATTAAAAGGCTCATTGGGCGCCGGCGAAGGAGGATCTAAGGCTACATTTGTAATAATGAGATCTGGCATTTGCGTTATGTCTGTCAAATCTACACCAGAATTATTGGAAACATTGAGCTCACCGCCGCCGCCTACCGTGACTGTATTCTCGACACTTACAGCAGCGTCTACAGCCACATCCACAGTCAGGGTAATATCTGGCAAAGCGCCAGGTGCCCGGACATCAGAACGAGTACAGATTACCGTAGCAAGTACACAGTCCCAGCCAATACCACTGATGGTCTTGGCCGTCAAACCAACGGGCAGAGTATCGGTTACTGTAATTAAGCCAGAAGTGGCCGCATAGCCACTGTTCGAGGCTGTGATCGTATAGGTTCCCACTCCCATCTGAACAAAATCTACGCCTGCATCACTCTTGGTAACCGTGAGATCCGGCATTTGGGTAATGGTTGTCGGGTCGGTGTGCCTATCTTGTTCGATACCAGCTAACTCTACGATCGCTACATTATTAAGGATATTTCCAGGCTCGCTAACAGCCGCAGCCTCATCCACATCCACAACCAAGGTGATAGGATCAAAGCTTGCGCCTGTGGCCAAACCATCTGAACGAGTACAGGTTATATCAGGGTTATCAACAACACAAACCCAACCTATGCCGCTCCAATCTGGGACACCGAGGGTACTGTGTACATTCAAACCAACTGGTAATTCTTCCACCACAGTAATTATTGTGCCGCTACTAACAGGAGCGCCACTGGTGTTTTTGACCGTGATCGTATAGGTCCCCACGCCCCCCTGGTCAAAATTCCCTACATGGCTCTTGGTAATTGTGAGTACCGGATCAGCCGCCAAGGCCGGGTTAAGCATTCCAAGAGACAGCGTAAACGCTACGGCAATAGCTATAAAAAAAACACGAACAGCCCCAGCATAGAAATGTTTATTTAGTTTCATCTGATCCTACCTTTATTATTATATAAAATTGAGCAACTGCTCAGCCATGTCGTTAGGAGACTGCTTCGGCGGAAAGAGCGCCTCGCAGCGACATCATTGAGGGTGTAGCTGGCAACTGAGTAGTTACAAAAATGAGCAACTTATTATTCTCTACCTGTTTTTAAGAACAATAACCTATAGCAATTATAGGTTATTTTTTTGGGAGGCGGATATGCCATTTGTCCTATGAAATGGGACTGTAAGGTAGAACTGATCTAAAAGACTTCGGAAATCTGGTGGTGGTCAAAATGTAAGTGATAAGATCGAAAAGTCAAAAGGCTTTTAACGCGAATGGCGCGAATTCCACGAATATTTTTAGGTTTTTCGCGTCATTCGCCACATTCGAGAAATTTGCGTTATGGGTTGTCACTTCAACTTAAGCACTATCAGCGAAATCAGCGTTTTTCAGCGTCCCAAAAAAGGTTTTTGTACTAGAGAAAAAATCTTTAGAGACTGTTTAATAACGTGAATAATGGATAAGATTTTTTAACCACAGATAGACACAGATGAAAAGGATTTTAGGGCGCTTTTCGTAAAAAATATTAGACCTCTTGCATAAGTAAATGATGAACAATAGTCGGTCTTTTTTGAACCACTGAGTCACGGAGACACTGAGGAAAAAGCATTAAAAACTCCGTGACTCAGTGCCTCCGTGGTGAAGGTTTTGAGACTTTCGCAAGAAGTCTATTGAATAAATCTGTGTTTATTTGTGTTCATCTGTGGTGAATTTGAAATAGATTCCCTATCCATTATTGACGTTTAATAAGTCGCAACTTGTCTCCCTGAGGGCGCGTTTCCCAGCGCCCGAAGGGTCTCTGAGCCGGTTTAGAGATGCTTCGCGCCTGAAAAGCGGCGCTCAGCATGACATGACACGGAGTTTTCAACCACAGACACCTGCACTCCCTGATACTGCCCGCCAGAGCAAGTGTGCGTGCGGTGCAAGTGTAAACGCAGATGAACACCGATTTTGAGATAAAAAGCCAAGAACAAAGCCTTTGAATCCCTTTTATCTGTGTTCATCTGTGGTAATTTTTGATTTATTAAACAGTCTCTTACGATTTCCGAAGTCTGAGAGCGCTATTACGGACCGGGATTTGTGGGCTGTTCGCTCATCGCCAACTGTAAACTATCCTCCCAGTTGGGAAGACGCAGCCCAAACGACGCCTCGAAACGCGAACCATTCAAGGAAGTACGCAGTGGACGCTTGGCCGGGGTGGGAAAATCAGCAGTGCTGGCCGCCTCTAGCGTGCGTACTTTCTGTTCATCTGCACGCGGGTCGAGCCGTAAAATGGCACGCGCAAAATCAAGCCGAGAAGCCGCCCCTGAGCCGCCCAAATGATAAACGCCGCTGCGCTTTGAAAAGTATGCCTGCGGCGCGGGCAGGCTCTGCGCAAGGACAGCCGCTGTTATTTCAGCAAGCATACGCGCCCAGGTGGGGCTGCCAACTTGATCTGAAACGATGCGCAGAGTCTCCTGCTGGCGTGCCCACTTCAGGGTTTTGGAAACAAAACTGTCGCCGCGCAGGCTGTATACCCAACTGGTACGCAGGATAAGATGCGCGCACCCCGCCTGGATGACTGCCTGCTCACCGCTCAATTTACTTTGACCGTAGACATTGAGCGGGTTTGTAGGGTCGTCTTCGGTGTATGCCGAATCTTTCCCGCCGTCAAAAACATAATCCGTCGAAAAATGGATCAGGGCGGCATTCAGCGCGCACGCTGCCTCAGCCATTACAGCGGGAGCCTGGGCATTGAGCCGCATGGCAAGATCCACCTGTTCTTCGGCGCGGTCTACAGCGGTATAAGCCGAGGCATTCACGATCACTTGCGGATGCACTTCATTGATGCGACGGGCAAGGGCGTCCAAATCAGTCAGGTTTAATTCTTCAGGACCCAGCGCATACACTTCTCCCAACGGAGCTATTGTGCGCTGTAATTCCCAACCCAACTGACCTGTTTTGCCCAGCAATAAAATTCGCATTAGATTTTTCCGTTCGCAAGCAGGCTCAAATATTGCCCATACGCATTACTTTTCAAATTCTCTGCCAACTGCAACAACTGCGCCCTGTCAATAAAACCCATGTGATATGCGATCTCTTCGGGACAGGAGATCATCAACCCCTGGCGCTCCTGCACGGCCTGTACAAAATTTGCAGATTGCAATAACGACTCATGCGTACCCGCATCCAGCCAGGCGATACCGCGACCAAGGGCTTCCACACGCAAATCACCGCGCTCCAGATACAGACGGTTCAAATCTGTAATTTCCAGTTCACCCCGTTTGGATGGCTGCATGTTCGCCGCCAGATCCACCACGCTTGAGTCGTAAAAATAAATACCGGGCACGGCATAGTTTGATTTGGGGTTGACAGGCTTTTCCTCCAAGCTTATCACCCGACCTTCATCATCAAACTCCACCACGCCATAGCGTTCAGGGTCGCGCACCGCATACGCGAAAATGCGCGCGCCTTCGGTCAGCATGGCAGAACGGCGCAAGGTCTCAGGCAAACCATGTCCAAAGAAAATATTATCGCCCAGGATCAAGCAGGATGAATCACCTGCGATAAATTCCGCGCCGACACGGAACGCATCTGCCAACCCGCGAGGCTGATCCTGCTCGACATAGCTGAATCTCAGCCCCCACTGAATCCCATCTCCCAGCAAACGGCGGAAGATGGGCAAATCTTCGGGCGTACTAATGATAAGAATTTCACGTATCCCGGCCAGCATCAGCATCGAAAGCGGATAATAGATCATCGGCTTGTCGTACACGGGTAGAAGTTGCTTACTCGCTGAGAGTGTCAACG
This sequence comes from Candidatus Brevifilum fermentans, assembly GCA_945877125.1. Taxonomy (GTDB): domain Bacteria; phylum Chloroflexota; class Anaerolineae; order Anaerolineales; family Villigracilaceae; genus Villigracilis. Next base: position 4,265 of record CAMCQT010000123.1, read on the forward strand.
GGTGCAGGCGCGTGCCGCGTCCACCAGCTAAAATAATTCCCTTCATGATGATTTTTCCCTTGTCTCGTAATTTTTTGTTAACCAGCTTTGATATTCGCGCTGTTTCTGGATCGCCGCAACCCAATCCGGGTTGGCAAGGATCCATTGGACTGTGGCGAATAATCCATCGGTGAGCGCGTAACGGGGACGCCAGCCCAGTTCGCGCTCAATTTTGGAAATATTCATGGCATAGCGGCGGTCATGACCGGGGCGGTCGGTTACAAATTTAATTAAATTGCGATGCGGCGCAGTCAATGGCTGCATTTCATCCAACAAGTCGCAAACCGTCTCCACAATGGTTAAGTTGGCAGGCTGGTTATTGCCGCCAATGTTGTACGTCTCGCCGGATGTGCCCTGAGTCAGAATAAGGTGAATTGCTTCGCAATGGTCAGTTACAAACAGCCAATCACGGATCTGTTGTCCATCACCATAAACAGGCAAGGGCTTGCCCGTTAACGCGTTGAGGATAATAAGCGGGATTAATTTCTCGGGAAACTGGCGCGGGCCGTAATTATTCGAACAATTCGAGATCGTTACAGGCAGTTGATACGTATGATTATAGGAGCGCGCCAGGTGATCGCTGGAGGCCTTGGATGCCGCATAAGGCGAGTTCGGGGCGTAGGGTGTCGTCTCAGAGAAAGCGGGGTCATCAGGTCCCAAGGTGCCGTACACTTCATCAGTGGATACATGATGAAAACGAACCTGTTCGATCGGCAAGGCTTTTTCCACCAGCCAATATTGTCGCGCGGCTTCGAGCAGAGTAAAAGTGCCGATCACATTGGCTTGAATAAAAGGCTCGGGACTTAAGATCGAACGGTCCACATGTGATTCAGCCGCAAAATGAACAATGGTGTCAATCTGATATTGGCGAAGCAGATCACGCACCAGATCGCCGTTGCATATATCACCCTGAACAAACGTGTAGCGCTCCAGATGAGGCAAATCCTTGAGGTTTTCGAGGCTGCCCGCATACGTCAGGGCATCCAGATTTACAATTTGAACCTGAGGATCAACTTCCAACAAATAACGCACAAAATTGGAGCCAATGAAGCCCGCTCCGCCAGTAACTAAAACATTTTTCATGGATTCTCCCAAATTTTATTCATAACTCACCTTACGCACTTTTACCACAGAGAGACTGTTTAATAAGTCAAAAAATCACCACAGATAAAAGGGATTTAAATGGATTTAATGGCTTTGTTCCTGATTTTGTAATTGCCAGATAACGGTTGAACAAAAACCTTTTTACCACCGAGGCACTGAGACACAGAGTTTTTACGTTGTTTTTCTCAGTGACTTCGCGCCTCCGTGGCTCAAAAAATATTCAACCCATTGCTGACTCTTACACTTTGTTCCTGGTTTTTATCCAAAAATCGGTGTTCATCTGCGTTTACACTTGCGCCGCACGCACACTTGCCCTGGCGGGCAGTGTCAGGGAGTGCAGGTGTCTGGGATTGAAAAAGAGTTTTCAAACAGTCTCTGAAAGGAGATTGCTTCGGACTAAGAACAAGGGCGTCCTCGCAAAGACATGCCTTCACTGCGTAAGGTGAGTTAAATACGTCTCAGCATCTGATAAAAGCACGCCCTGTCTGTCTTTTTCAGACAGGATCGGAATTTCACCCTTTATGATGGGCCAATGAATGCCTAACATGGGATCGTTCCATAGTAAAGAACGTTCCCATTGCGGGGCATAGTAATCTGTGGCTTTATAAAGGATCTCAGCCTTTTCACTGGTCACATAAAAGCCATGCGCAAAACCGGGAGGAACCCATAATTGATTCTTTTTTTCAGACGAAAGGGTTACTCCAACCCAGTGACCAAACGTTGGGGAGTGGCGGCGAAGGTCAACCGCAACATCAAAAATCTCACCCACAACCACCCGAACCAATTTCCCCTGAGGCTGGCGTATTTGATAATGTAACCCGCGCAGAACCCCTTTTGTAGAGGCAGAGTGATTATCCTGAACAAAATCGGCATGGATACCGGCAGCGGCAAAACGCTCTTTTTGATAACTTTCCAGAAAAAAACCGCGTTCATCTTCAAAGATCCTTGGTTGGATCAAAATTACATCTGGCAACTCGGTATTTGTAAATTGCATGTGCTTTATGCTCCCGCCTGTCCCCGGCGATATTCTGCAATGACTTCATTAACCGGGCCCACGGCTAGTATCTTTCCATGGTCCAGCCATGCCGCGCGCTCGCATAGTGAGCGTATATTGTTCATGGAATGGGAAACCAGTATAGTGGTAGTTTTTCTATTGCGAAATTCTTTCATGCGCGTCTTGCATTTCCGCCGAAAAGATTCATCCCCAACCGACAGCACCTCATCAAGAATGAGAATATCCGGTTCCCAACTCGTGGAAGCCGCAAAACCAAGACGGGCATTCATACCGCTGGAATATGTGCGCAAAGGCGACTCGATAAAAGTTCTAAGTTCGGAAAATTCAATAATTTCATCCATGTGCCCTTCAATCTCACGAAGGGGATGTCCGAGAATGGTTCCATTCAGAAACACATTCTCGCGCCCGGTCAACTCCGGATGAAAACCCGCTCCCAACTCCAACATGGGTGCAACTTTACCTTTGATCCAAACCCTGCCGTGTGTGGGGATTAGCACGCGGGAAATCACCTTAAGCAAGGTGCTTTTTCCGGCTCCGTTGTTGCCAATAATTCCAAAAATCTCGCCTTTGTGTATTTGCAAGTTTATATTCTGCAAAGCGTTAAAATCTTTATACTTTATCCGCCCCTGAAGAAGCCGAATGGCATATTCCTTGAAGGTATGAATTCTTTCCCCAGGCAGCCGATAACGCACAGAGACATTTTCAAGACGAATAACATCTTTAGATTGAGTATCAATATCGATCATAGATCACCAATAATAAGCAAATTCATCGGACCTCTTCGAAAAAAACAACCAGCCAATAATAAGAGTCAGCGACGAAACAGCTACTGCTACGATCAAAGTCTTTGCATCGGGAACTACGCCGTCAAATAAAGGCATACGAAACAACTTAAGAATGTGATACATGGGATTTAAATTAAAAAACCAAAAGCGATATGCTTCCGGAATGATTTTTTCCGGATAAATAATGGGGGTTAAATACATCCAAGCGGTCAATATAATTTGATACATTTCAGCCACATCAGGAAAATGGATTGCAACCGTCGAAATGATCAATCCCACTCCCAAAGAAAAAGCCGCCAACAGTAATATCGAAACCGGCAAAAAAAGGATACTCCAATGGAATGATACACCCATTACAAACATAATCAGAAATAAGAGAATAATGGACAACAACAGGTTAACCAAGCCTGTACCAATCGCAGAAACCGCAAATGAAGTACGCGGCATATAGATTTGCCGAAGCAGCTCACTACCCCACACGATCTGGGTAATGATGGCATTGGTCGTTTGTGCAAAAAAGGTCCAAGTGATCAAACCACTTAAAATATAAACCGGATATCCTTTAATAGCTTGGAATAAATTCGAGAAAACCAGGGAAATGATAATCATCATCCCCAGCGGCTGCAACAATGTCCAGGCAATACCCAGGACTGAACGCTTGTAGCGCGAAACCATATCCCTGCGTACAAGTTGATAAATCAAATCACGATATTGAAAAATTCCACGCAATTCCTCAAGCGCCACGGGTCCACGCCTGGCGCTATCGTAAATAAGGTCTTCAGATGGTTCCATAACACTCACATAAACTTATTTTTTATATAGAAAAGGACAAATCAGAAAAAATATCCAGCACACAGCCTTGATGAAGACTGTCATTAGAACGACGGCAATTCTACCATAGGGATTAATCGCTATCTGCAAACGTGATTTTCGTTACACACAGGCTGCGGCAGGGGGCATTGAAGGCCGGAGGATGGCTGGCGTACATAGACCACCTGCTGATCCTTAATCACCACAACGGACAGGGCGTCAATATAGCCGGATTGCTGGCAGCCCAGCACAATTACATCCGACGCGTTGGGGAAATAAAGCACTTCACCTTGCGGCAGGATCACGGAACCCACTCCGTTTGGACCAATCACCGTAAAGGCTATTCTTGGAAATCCCATTATGCTATAAGGATGGCGATCTTTTCGGACACCCGCGTTTTCCCGAAAAAACCGAGGATAAAGCGCTCGTCCGTTTATGATTATAAAAGACGGCGATTGTTCAGAAAAAGCCGTGAGCGCAGCCCTATCGAATCCCATTTTCTGCAAATACCCTTCCTGATCCAGGAGCGCGAGCAGTTCGGTCTGGGTTTGGGCAGGGTAGCGCCTTGGGGAAATTTGCGCTGAAACTGGCAGAGATGAGCCAATAAGAAGAAAAACAAGAATGACCCACGGCGCCTTCTTTAGGGGTTCCCAAGTCCAGGATGGGTTATCCACATTGTGTGTCATGGATTTATTTTTTATGTCCGGTTGATCCTTGAAACCAAACAAGATCAGTCCCCAAAGGATAACCTGGAATAAGCCTAGTGCAAAATAGAAAAGCACAATCCAATCCATAGGGACAATATAGCGGCCGCCTGAAGTGCGTGCCAATGCATTCGCAAGATTATAGAAGAGGAAGACGCCCAGCGGAACCAACCCAGGAAGCCCTGAAGATTTCCAACTTGTACCTATGCCTAAGGCAATCAATAGCAGGTTGAGGGTCAGAAAAAAGCCGGCGCCATACGCCAAACTGCTCTTCAAATCCAATTGCCAAAACGAGGCGTCATTTTTTAGGATATATTGCAGGGTATGAATATACGGGGTTGTTGGCAAAATAAGAACGGATGTAATCATATTATGCAAAAAATGGGTTGTCACAAAAACAGGAATCGTTTTTTTTCCTCCCTTTTGTATCTCAGGGTCAACCAAATGCTGGGGGGGTATGGAAATCAATTGAGATGGATCAGCAATTCTGGATTCAAATGAGGATGCCAGATGGAGTTTTCCAGGCGACGCAGTTCCTTGATTTTGATTGGCAAGTTTGAACGAGGGGGATTCGCTTCCCTGTGAAGCAGGCTCAGGTGTTGCCGGCTGTGGATAGCGAGCTTCCATTACAAGGAGAATTCTATAAATATACACATCGAAAATAGATTTATCGTTATAGATTCCCCATGCAAAAGTACTCGCAAACATGCTAAGTACCAGCAGAAAGCCAACCAATGCCCCACGCAACTTTTGACGCCAATAAACAATCCCGGCCAACAGAACCGCCAACGCCATGAGAGAAACTACATTGGTACGCAACATAACCGCCAACCCTATCACGCCGCCTGCCCAAAGAGCATAAAGATAATTTTTGAAGGGCGACTTCAACCATCCAACCATCATCAAGGCGAACCATGCCACAAAGATCGCCGTTGGGAAATCCGTTAACATTTGTTTCTGGTTTGCCAGATTAATCATGGAGCCTGCCGCAATACCATTGATTCCGCGCAAGATTGCCAGCACAGCAAGAATAAAGCCAAATGAGCGGCTATGAACAGCTTTGCCTAAAAGATATAAAACTGCAGGAAATACAGCATAAATTACGGCCTGTAAAGTAATGATCTGAACGTAATCCTGTCCGGCAAGTTTATGGAGGAAAACGAGAAACGCCATGTACAAAGCCCGGTCAAAAAACACACCATTATTAATACCCTGACCAATTAAGGCAAACTGGCTACCCAGATCAAAAGTAGCGGCATCTGAATATGGATGAAACGCATTGTTAGGAGCATAGGGCCCCGGAGAAAAAAAACTAGGACGTAGTGGTTCACGCGCCCAAAAAAAAGCCGTTATTCCCCAAAGCAGAAAAAAAATAAGCAAATCTGACCGTGCTGGAAGATGAACACTTAATGATGATCTTTCAAAAAAAAGCACACTCATTCCTATCGCAAATGCAAATATAACCTGCAGTGACAAAATTGGCACACCCGGCTCATACCAATACCCGTCGCTAACCCATAATCCCAGCCCTGTCTTAGCAATAAAAACCCAGATCAAGGCAAAGACGATGATCAAAATAGTTGTAATTTTCAGGGTAGTCTTTTGAACGTGAAGCGCCCCTAAAAGATGAGACCCATTGAGTCCATATTTTTCAACCCACGTGACCAAAAACGTCAGCATACTGAAAAATATCAACCAGGCAACAATAGGAGAGATACGAATGAAATCATCTTGAAAATCCCCAAAACGATACAAAGGCATAAAGAAAACAACCAAGCTAAAAATTAGCGCCGTTGCGGCTGCCCAACGGATTCCCGCCGCGAGTGATTCATTTCCAAAAATGGAAAACCACACTCGCTCAGACCAGGCAATATCACGATAGGCTTTAACTGCAAAAACAGCGGGCAAGACTCCTGCAAAAGAAACACTCCCCAACATTACCAATCGCTGAAGAGAGAGCCCCAAGAATATACTATTTCTGGGGTCAGAAGGAATCAAAAACAGCGCCCATACAGTAATGAAGGCGCTGACCGAAGCCAATAAGCCGTAAACCGCAAAGATAAGGTGAAATCGTTGCCATCGAAACATTTGATTAAAAGTTTACCACAACCAATGAACGCCTATTTCACCCTTTTTTCGGAATCCAGCCAAACAATAGCCAAAAAACCAGAGAGGAGAATCAACCCAAAGAGAATGTTCGCCCACACGGGTGAAAGGTTCAATGCCACAAAAGCCAGGCAGTCTATCAGAATGGCACCCAGATGCATGGTCAGTACCGACCGCTGTGGAGACATCCCCAACGCTACAAAACGGTGATACGTATGGTTGCGAGCCGCTCTATAAACAGGCAAGTTCCTGCGAAGCCGGGAAACAGTCACTAATGTAGTATCGAAAATTGGGATGCTAAAAAGCAGGATCGGAACAAACCAAGAAGATGCCTGCGGCAAACCAGGCGGAATGTAAACAAGCGCAAGCGCAGCCAGTGTAAAGCCAAGAAGCTGAGCACCGGAATCGCCAAGAAACAAACGCGACAACGAATAATTGAAATAAAAAACACCAATACAAGCGCCCAACAAAATCGCGCTTAAAAACGTCAACGATTCCTGTCCCGAATAGAATGTGCCGAATATTAAAAAGAATGCAGTGATTCCACCCAGACCAGCCGCCAAACCATCCATGCTATCCACCAGGTTAAAAGCATTGGTAATGCCAATTATCCAAAAAAAGGTAAAAAATATATTTAAAAAGGCATTCCCAAGAAAGTGCACTTGAATGCCTTGTGAGATTAAAAATAAAGTTGCCAGCGCCTGCCCAAAGATCTTCCAGGGCGCTAAAATACCGTTGATATCGTCCCAGACGCCAAACGCCAAAATAATAATGGAAGCCAGAACAATGGACATAACCGGTGGGGACATTAAAATGCCGCTCACTACGATGCCAAAAACAATCACAATAAAAATAATTATGCCCCCTGCTCGCGGCATGGGTGACTTGTGAGTTTTGTGGGCTTCGCTTCCCGGATCATCAATCAAACGGAAACGCCAGGCAAGAGAAATACTTATTGGCGCGGCGGCGAAGGAAAATAAAACCGCCAAAATAATTAATGCAACTATTTCAAAAAACATCAGCTACCCTTCTGTGATGGATAAGACTCTTTAGAGTTGAAAGCAGGTTAAATTATGGTGTAGTAATTTATTAAGGTTGGCTTTGACAGGCTCAACCCATTGGAGTGTATCACAGGCATAAGGGGCGTGCATGAGACATATAACCAGTTTTATCCTCGTTTATAAAAGAAATCAATTAATAGGGAAAAGTAAAGAGTTTATATATTCTTCAATCCATGAATATCCTGTCGGAGAGAGCACTGCCGGATTACTAGCATCTTTAGCATTATTGGGATCCAAACCTTGAGAAATTTCCCAGTCTGAAGGTATGCCATCACCATCCTGGTCTGCAGGATAAAGACCGCTACTATTTTCCGACCAACCTCCCACTTGATCCTGGCTGTCAATGATTTTTCCCGTTCCAGTTTTTACTTCTTCAACAATTCTCATATCCGTCATATCTCTGACAGGGTATATGACGCCTGCAAAATTCAGCACATTGCCATAAGCTACTTCTGCAGAATTCATCGTCACATTACTTGGCACAAATAGAAATTCTCTCGCAATATTAAATTCTTCAGGTATTTTGTTCCGGGATTCGATCAAACTTTCACTATCCCGCGGGTCATAGGTTAGGTTGCCAGCAATATATACATGACTCTCAGGATGCATATTATTT
>CAMCQT010000124.1 GCA_945877125.1 Candidatus Brevifilum fermentans
CGAGGACTCTGCGCTGCAAGTTATTCGTCACGCCAGTATATAAAACCGTGTTGTGCGTATTGGTCATGATGTAAACACAGTATTGCCTGTCGCTCATGTACTTTATCCTATGTCATATTGTCATTGCGAGGCGTTCTTTGCCGAAGCAATCTCACGGCACAGGGAGACTGCTTCGTTCCTCGCAGTGACACGATCTGTGGGGAGATTGCTTCGGGCAAAAACCAAGTGCGCCCTCGCAATGACACTATCACTGTTCACTTCTTCAACTCAGCGGTCAACTTCTCAAGATGGGCATTGGCAATCACCAATTCGGCGGCGCGTTTTTCCTTTTCTTCGTTTTGGAAGGCGAGTTCCTGGTTGGCGATCAACAACTCGGCGACCAGTTTTTCTTTGCCTTCCAACTTCTTGATCTCGGTAATATCCTGGAACGTGATCACCACGCCGTCGATCATATTCTCGAGCGTGCGGTACGGCAAAATGCGCGCCGCGAACCAATTGTCGTCTGGGGTGGCGATCTGTCTGTCCACTTTGACCAGCGTCCGCAGGACTTCGTGTGCGTCCTCTGCCAGTTGCGGGTAGAGCAACGCCGAGGCAATATCGGTGATCGGGCGTCCCACGTCACCTGGAATCAACTTGGTGATCTTGCTGGTCTGCGCGGTGAAGCGCCGTACGCGCAGGGTGTTGTCTAAAAACAAGGTGGCAATATCGGTGCTGTCCAGCAGGTTCTTCATGTCGCTGTTCGTGTGCGAAAGTTCATCCACTTTGGACTGCAATTCATTGTTGACCGTCTGCAATTCCTCATTCATCGACTGCATCTCTTCCTTGGATGTGGTCAATTCTTCGTTGGTAGACTGCAACTCCTCGTTGGTAGATTGCAGCTCCTCGTTGGCTGATTTAAGCTCCTCCTGCGAGGTCTGCATCTCTTCACGTATGCTTTGCGTTTCATGGCGGGCATATTCAAGTTGTTTCTCACTCTCGTCCGCTTTACGTGCCGCAGTTCCGCGCAATGGCTTATTGTCCAGTTTGGATTTGGGCAGCGCCGCCACATCGGTAAAAATGACCATCACCATTCCGCCCAGCCCGCCCTCGCCTTTGATCGGCTCAAGGGTCAGATTGATTTTTTGCGCACCGCCGTTGGCGCCCACTACAATATTCTTAAGCGTCACCGTCTCTTTGTTGCGGACTGCTTTTTGGAAGGCGCTGGTCAACTCGTAGCGCAGTCCCTCACGCCCCATCACAAAGATATTCCAGTTGGCTTTGCCCGCTGCCGCCTCCAGGTACTTGCCTGTGCGCCCGCTGACATAAAGAATATCACCGTTTTCATTGGTCAACACTGCGGCTGGGGCATACGTCTGCAACAGCAGTTGATCTGCCAGCGTCTGAATATTCACAGTCGCTTTTGTTTTTATCGCGCCCGGTCGTGCCGCAGTAAACGTGGTCGGAAACTCAACCGCATGCTCAGATAAGTTAGATTCCAACCGCCGATAAATGCGCGTTTGCCCATTCGCACTTGCGAACAGGTCACTAAATCCGCCGATGGTTTCAGAAGTCCCTAAAAATAAAATACCGTCTGGGTTCAGGCTGTAATGGAAGAGCGGCATAAGTTTCTTCTGCAATTCAGGCGTCAGGTAGATCAGCAAATTGCGGCAGCTCAAAATGTCGAGCTTGGTAAAAGGCGGGTCCATGATGATATTCTGCGGAGCAAAGATCACCATCTCGCGGATGGCTTTTGTGACCTCATAACCGCGCTCTGTCTTAATGAAGAAGCGGCTCAGGCGTTCCGGCGAAACATCTAGGGCAATGTTTTCCGGGTATATCCCCGCACGCGCCTTCTCAATCGCCCGCTGATCCAGATCAGTGGCAAAGATTTGCAGGCTATATTTTTTGGCGATTTTGTTCGGCTTAATCGAATCCACCACCTCTTTGAAAAGCATCGCCAGAGAATACGCCTCCTCACCGGTGGAACAACCCGCCACCCACGCCCGCAGAGTCTGCCCGGGTGCGCGTTTCGCCAGCAATGCAGGCAAAGCTTCAGATTTCAACACTTCCCAGGCAGCCGGATCACGGAAAAAATTTGTCACCCCAATCAACAGCTCGCGGAATAACGTCTCCACCTCTTGCGGATTCTCGCGCAGAAAGCGCACATACGTGGTGATATTATCCATGTGATGCAAGCCGATCCGCCGCTCGATGCGCCGATAAACCGTGGTCTTTTTATAAAGTGAAAAATCATGTCCGGTCTGCGCGCGCAAAAGGATCATCACTTTTTCAAGTGAACTTTTTGCCCGGTCTTCATCGAGCAGCAGAGGTCTGGTGAATAGCGGCGCGTGGTGAATCACAGCATTGATCTTGCTGGGCAGCTCCTGCACTTCGGCAATCACATCTGCCAGCCCGGCATCGATCGCGCTGTATGGCATCCCATTAAACTTAGCCGAATCTGGCGACTGCACAAAAACCATGCCGCCCTTTTCCTTAATCGCGTGCAGCCCCAAAGTGCCATCCGTGCCCATCCCCGAAAGGATCACGCCAATGCTGTGCTCCTGCTGGTCATCAGCCAGCGAACGGAAGAATGAGTCAATCGGCAGCCGCAATCCGCGCGGCGCAAGCGGGTCCTTCAGATGTAAAGCGCCGCGCAGGATGGACAGATCTTTATTGGGCGGGATGACGTACACACAATTCGCCTTCACCCGCATCCGATCCTTGATCTGAAAAACCTGCAAGCTTGTGCCACGCTGCAGCAGTTCAACCAGAATCCCCTTGTGCGTAGGGTCAAGGTGCTGCACAATGACAAACGCCATGCCGTAATTCTCCGGCACATTGGCAAGGAACGACTCCAGCGCCTCCAAACCGCCCGCTGAAGCGCCAATCCCCACAATCGGAAAACTTGCCTTCGACCGCACAGTGCGTTGAATGCTAATTCCAGTTCCGCGCCCAACTTTAGGCGGGGTTATTTTTGACGTTGTATCAGGTTTCTTTCTTGGGGTCATTTTAATCCTCGCATGGGTAATTCATTTTCCCGATATGGAGAATCCATCATTGAATTCCCCAAACTATTCCTTTGCAAATCGCCAACCTGTTTCATTGCCTTACTTTGCTCCTTAAGTCTGATAAAAGAAGCACAACATGTTTTTTTAAGCTAATTTCATAGCCTTAAAAAGGAGTATAGCATAATCGCCCAAACAAAAGATTGCTCTTTTGTAATGACATTTTGTCCGTATTTATTTTGCAAAAGCCAACCGTAGGTCAGGCTTTTAGCTTGACGCCCTTTGAAATTTGATGAATGACCGGTTGAAACCCCGCCCTGCAACTATTTATGCAAGAGGTCTATTATCAGTACATCACGAAAACGTAGTAACGACTTCAGTCGTTTGGCTAAAAAGCGACTACACCTACCCTGGCGGGCGGAGCCAGGGAAGTCGCCACTACAAAGCCCTTTTGTGAAGTACTGATTATAGAAAATTATGCATGAAAGACAAAATTCCGCATGGATGGCATAGCTTGTGTCCAAAAGCATGACACCCCTTCGGGGTTATTCCATCCATGTTTTTGCAAAGCTATAATCATTTCACTCCTTCGGAGTTGTCCCCGCATAACGTCAATTATTAAACAGTCTCTAACTGATATTACGCACTTTCAATCCCGAAGGGATGGCAGGATTGTAGAAAATTATGCACGGTTGAACCTAAATCCCGCAGGGATGGCATAGCTTGTGTCCAAAAGCATGACACCCCTTCGGGGTTATTCCATCCATGTTTTCGCAAATCTATAATCATTTCACTCCTTCGGAGTTGTCCCCGCGTAACTGATGTTACGCACTCAACCGTGATTCCCTGAGCGGTAGCGAAGGGTCTCTGAGACAATCGTAGAGGTTCTTCGCTCCGCTCACATTGTCCCGATGTTCTTTTGGGAGAACGACACTGCGTAACTTCAATTACATTATTTGAACTGCACTTCCGGCACAGGCAATAGGATCGTCATTCCAGAAACAAGCGGGTCGTGTAAATTCAAACGGTTTGTCGATGCGATACTCTCCGGCGAAACTTTCCAATCAAAAGCGATGGTTTCAAGAGTATCTCCAAGCCTGACGGTGTACGCGCGCGACTGACCTTCAAGATGGTAGGTTTCCCATGCCCAGCGAAAGACATCAAAACCCATTACACCCGTCCGCCCAAATTCACGACTGTTCCATTCATTGTTGATGACGCCGTTCACAAGGTCGCCGGGGGTATATAAATTCACCTCGCTGATGAAACAATCGAATGTGGGGATGTTCCGCACCATATTCGTAATGCTGACGCGCGCATTATTTTCGTCAATGCCCGCGACGAGAAAAATATGATCAAAACGCTCATCATTACTCTGGTAAAGGGTGGAGTATGAATAAATAATATCTCCCGGGTAAAGATTTCCATTGTGCTCAAAATCGTAGCCAGGCATGGGCGTTTCGGTGTGGAAGACAGTGTACGTTTCAGGGTCAAAACCTGCCCACGGACGTCCGTTCCACTTTGGGTTTGCGTCTGTGAAGATCATCGCATCTGCATACCAGTTCCCGATCCGATACGGGTAGGCATTTGCATCTTTGATCAGCGTCCAGGCTAAGGGGCCGCACATGGACGCCGCATCCCAAAATCCGATCTCCTCCTGCGAAATCCGGTTGGCATCCTTGCAGTTGGACGCAAGATACTGGCGCCCGCCGGTCAGGTAATCTGGCATGTGCCAGTCAAAGTTGAACGTTTTCTGAAGCGCATTGTCGCTCACAAATCCCTGGTCAACGACCCAATGGCAGGGTAGTTTCTTCGTCACCGGAAAAATGTGTTCGTCGTTGGGTATTCCGTCTTTTTGCCAATAGGCTGTCACATAGCCAGCCCAGGGAGACTCAAGCACACCAGGCACCATTGGAATGGCCAGCAGACGAAAATTACTTCCGTACTGACGAAACCAGATCACAAATCCATTCGTGAGGAAGGTGGTGGCGGTCACATCGGCCTTGTAGGTAAACGGACGCTCGAATGTATTGACCGAAAATTCGTAAACAAAAGGATCGTTTCCGACTTCCATCATCGTGTTCAGCGGACCGTTCCAGATGTAGTTCATGCGGTGCTCGGCGAGATTAAGAGTATCTCCCAGTTCGCGCTGAACCTTTGCCAGCATTTCTTCTGAAGAAAGATTCGGCGCCGAAACCGAACACCCTGCCGGATTACCAAAGGAATAAGGCGGTGTCTCAGCAACGGGAACCGGCTTGGGTATGAATTGGACTTTCTTTTCAGAAAGACCATCAATGGATTCTATGCCCGCTTCTGTTACAACATTGACGATTGAGTCAGCGCCGGAGGACATTTCCGGCTGACTGGGAGGCAAATCGCCTTTGAACAAACTAAATAAGATGAGCGGGACTGAACTAGCCAAAAGTAAATTTATAAGCAGATTTTTCATGACATTCCTCTTTCAATAAACAAAAGCATCCGGCAATGGAGCCAGCTACTTTTGCCAGGAATGTCAGAGATACGAATCCATTAATGGATCAGCTTCATCCGCTTACTTGACTTTCGGTAGCCTGGCGATCCTGGGCAATCTTCATGCCTTTAGACCCATTGCTTTGCGTCCCTGCCTTTCGACAGGTTTGCCGTTATCGGTTGTCTTTTGTAAGGTGCTATTAATAACAAAAAAGGCTCGGACTGTTCGCCAAGCCTAAATCAAGTTGTCCAAAATAAATTGGGCCAAATTGTTTTGCGCGTTTAATTGCGCTAATAATTTGATGACTTTCGGCGGCTTGGCAATCATTGGTATTTTTCATACCTTTAGACCCATAGCTTTGCGCCCCTGCCTTTCGACAGGTTTGCTATTATCGGTTTCGTAATTTCTTTCAACTTCATTATATACTTTTTTTCAACTGCGTAAGTTGCAAAAGAGTTGCATTATGGCTTTTATTAATCCACTAGCCACCTGACACTTTGTTTTTTGGACGCTGACTGCGAAGCGCGCAGATGAACGCAGATTTTTTGAAAAAACATGAGCAAAAATAATTTTGGCTCATGTGTAAAGAGTGTGCAGGCTGAATACTTGGCGCTTTCAAAGAGCCAAAAACTTAACGCGAATTACACAAATTGAGCGAATAATACGAATTTTTTCGCACCATTCGCCCCATTCGCAAAATTCGCGTTAAATGTTTTGACCTATTGCACAGAGTCTACACATGAGCCATAATTTTTTATCAGCGTTTTCAGCGTTCACACCTGCCCTGGCGGGCGGCGCCAAGGTCTGCGTCCCATTTTAAAACTGTCGGGTGGCTAGTTAATCCACCTTACGCAAAATATTTTGTGATGACCCCGAAGGGGTTAAATGATTATAGATTTTTGCAAGCCATCCATTCAACCCCGCAGGGGTGATATTGGTTGTGAAATCCATATCATCCCTTCGGGATTGAACTGCGTAAGGTGAGTCATTTATCCACAGATTACACAGAATAAAAAAGGGAAATCTGCCAAATCTGTGTAATCTGTGGATAATGGTTTTCATACTGAAGGTGGTGCCAAGTTTGACTCAACACAATCGTTCGTGATAAACTTTCGAGTAAAGTTTCCCTTAATTGATGAAAGCGTAAAGATGAAAGTTGTTCAGCCTGTTCAATCTTTTGACAAAATAAAACTTCTCGCAGACTCGCGCCGCATGGAAATTCTGCGCCTGCTGATGGATACCCCCGCCACACTCACGCAACTCGCGTGCACTCTCAATCAGTCTCCCGCGTGGATTCGGCACCACATCCTCGTGTTGGAATCTGGCGGACTGATCGAAGTCAGCGAAGTCCGCAGAACGGGCAAAGTGCAGGAAAAATTCTATCGTGCCAAAGGCGGCGCTTTCCTTTTGCAGGAGATCGTTTTGCCAAAAAGTAAAAAACCCGCCGTCATTTTTTCGGGCAGTCATGACCTGGCGCTCGAAGAAATTGCCGACCATCTCAGCAAGCATGTCGCCTTGTTAAGCTTGCCCGTCGGCTCGCTGGACGGGCTGATGAATTTACGGCAGGGGATTTGTCAGATCGCGGGCGCGCATATTTTGGATGAAACTGGCGAGTACAACACGTCTACGGTTCGGCATCTTTTCCCAGACCGCAACGTGGAACTGGTCACACTCGCCTACCGCACACAGGGACTTATGCTTTCAGCGGGTAATCCCAAAGGCATTAAGAAAATTTCGGATATTGCGCGTGAAGACGTGAAGTTTATTAATCGCAATGCTGGCTCCGGCACACGGCTGTGGTTTGATGCAGAAATAAAAAAACAAAAGATCGATTCGGCGAACATCAATGGCTATGGCAACTCAGTCAAAACACACAGCGAAGCCGCCCTGTTGATCACACAAAATAAAGCGGATGTATCCATCGGACTGCAAGCCGCTGCACATCAGCAGGAATTGGATTTCATCCCATTGTTCGAAGAACGCTACGACCTGATCCTGCCGCGTGAGAATGAGAAGACTCTTTCGCCTTTGCTGGATTACCTGCAAACCGCCAACTTCCGCGCCGGACTTGGCACACTGACAGGCTATAACGCATCTCATAGCGGTGAACAAGTTATCCTTTAAAGTATTTTTATTTTTCGAGTTCGTATAAGTTTTTACTTAATTGAAGAGCAATACAGGAATTTTTGTTATGGAGTGCGCGGCGCTTTACTTAACTGATGTTACCGCTGCGTGAAAACAACTCCGAAGGAGTGAAATGATTATAGATTTATGTAAAACAGTCAGAATAACCCCGAAGGGGTGTCATGTTCTTACAGAAGAATTAGACCTCTTGCAAAAGTCTTAAGAACCTAACCCCCGTCGCCTACGGCGCCACCCCCTTCCCTATAAGGGAAGGGGGCAGGGGGATAGGTCGGAATGAAATCCGAACTTATGCAAGAGTTCTATTATGTCATCCCTTCGGGATTTGGTCTGCCGCACAATTTTTTTCTACAATCCTGACATCCCTTCGGGATTGAACACTGCGTAACATTAGTTACTTAACAAGACAAATCTACGGGTTGGGTACGACGCACAAATTGCCAGACAACCTGCTCCACAGCTTCCAAAACAACGGGCGCACGTATGCCCGATAAACCAAGGAGAATCATTTTATGAAACCGTATCTACGTTTGATCCTGAGCGGCGCGCTTTTGCTTGCCCTGACATTTACATTTGCCGCCTGCTCGGGGGAGACTCAGGTTGCGCCATCAGCGACAGAAGCGCCCGTCGAGGCAACATCCGCTCCAACTGAAGCCGCCATGCCTGTTTTGGAAATCGTCGGCTTGACTGAAACCAAATCGCTGACTTTGGAAGAAATTAAGGCTTTGCCCGTGACCGAGGGCTACGCGGGAATCAAGAGCAGCACGGGCAAGATCACGCCGCCTGTCATGGTCAAGGGCGTGGCATTGAAAGACCTGGCAGAATTCATCGGTGGCATGGATGAAACTGCTGGCTTCAATGTGGTTGCCGAAGATGGTTACAGCATCACCTATTCTTTTGACCAGCTTCAAAATGGGGCGTTCATTGCCTACGATCCCGCCACTGGCGATGAACTCAAAAATCCTGTCGAATTAACCGCCATCCTTGCCTATGAAGTGGATGGTAAACCACTTGACTCCAAACAGGATGGCACCTTGCGTCTGGCAATTGTCAGCGCAGAATTGAACCAGGTGACAGACGGTCACTGGGCAGTCAAATGGGTCAACAAACTCGAAGTCAAGAGTCTCGGCGAAGAATGGGTTTTGCAATTGGATGGCGCCATTTCCAAGCCGACAGACCGCGTCAGCATTGAATCTTGCGGTGCACCGCAATGTCACGGATCGTCGTGGACAGACGACAAAGGACAGGAGTGGGCGGGCGTTCCTTTGTATTATTTCGTCGGCTCGGTGGATGATGAAATTGCCCACGAAGGTCCTGCCTTCAACCGTACGCTTGCCGATGCAGGTTACAGCGTGGATGTGATCGCCGCCGACGGCTACACCGTCACCTTTGATGCGGCGCGCGTTCAATACAACAAAGACATCATCGTGGCGTACAAGGTCAACGAAAATCCACTGCCCGATGATTTCTTCCCGCTGCGTTTGGTTGGCTCTGATCTGGATAAGAAGGAAATGGCTGGCATGATCGCGCAGATCAAAGTGGGACTTGAACCACTGCCCGCCACAGCCGAACCCGCGCCTGCCGCTCTTTCAGAAGCAGATGCCACGCTGACAGTTTCTGGCTCCGTCAATCAGAGTTTATTCTTGAACGAAGCCGCCCTGCGCGCCATGGAAGTTTTGACGATCAACGCCGAACATCCCAAGAATGGCAAACAGGATTTCGATGGCGTCTCGCTGAATGTCCTGCTCGACCTGGCTGGCGTGAAAGACGGCGCAACAACATTGCTCGTCACCGCCTCTGACGGCTACACCTCCGAAGTGAGTTTGAGCGACGTGCGCGCCTGCACAGATTGTCTGCTCGGTTTCACAGATACTTTGGAAAAGTTCAATTTGGTTATGCCAAACCTGCCCAGCAATGTCTGGGCAAAAGATGTAGTCAAGATCGAAGTGAAATAGATATGTGACGTAGTAACGACTTCAGTCGTTGTAAAAAGCGACTGAAGTCGCCACTACCTTTCCCCATGCGAAAACCTTTTGCAATACTTGTGATTTTATCCCTGCTCGGGTTGGGACTCGGCTCCTGCAACGGTCAACAGAAAACTCCGCTGGTGGTCTTCGCCGCAGGCAGTCTCATCATCCCGTTTGGAAATATCGAAAAAGCCTTCGAGGAAAAATATCCAAACATTGACGTGCAAGCCGAATATCACGGAAGCATTCAAGTCATCCGCCATGCAACCGAATTGCACAAACCGATTGACGTGATTGCAACTGCGGACGCGGCGCTGATCCCAATGCTGATGTACGCGACAAACATGCCAGAGACCGACCAGCCGTACGCCGATTGGTCCATACGCTTTGCGAGCAATCATCTCGCGCTGGCGTATGCGCCCGAAAGCAAATATGCCGACGAGATCAACGCCGAGAATTGGGCTGAAATTATTTCACGCCCCGATGTCAAGATCGGCATTGCCGACCCGCGTTTCGATGCTTCTGGCTATCGCGCATTGATGGCGTTTGCTTTGGCTGAAATTGCGGATAAAAACTATGGCTTGTTCGCCCCGATGTTCGACAAACAACTTACATTCCCCGTCACTATTTTCCGCGGCGATGAACTCACGACCATTACCGTGCCTGAAATTTTGGAGACAAAACCTGAGTCGCATATTGTCATTCGCGGCGCAAGTATTCAATTGATTGCATTGCTTGAGTCGGGTGATCTGGATTATGCCTTCGAATATGAAAGCGTGATCGCGCAGCACAACTTGAAGCTGGTCAGCCTGCCCGCTGAAGTCAATTTGGGCGAACAGGCAAATGAAGAATTTTACAAGCAGGTTCAGGTCAATCTTGATTTTCAACGCTTTGTCTCGATCAAGCCGCAGTTTCGCGGAGAGCGCATCGGCTACGGCGTGACCATCCCCGCCAGCGCAGAGCATCCCGACGAAGCCGCACAGTTCATCGCCTTTTTGCTCAGCGACGAAGGACGCAGCTTGATGGAAGCCGATCATCATCCCATGTTTGAAACGTTCATCGCAGACAGCTACGAAAATCTTCCATCTGTTTTGCAAGCGATTATGACTAAATAAATTCAGGCTTATGTGCAGACTCTGTGTAACAAGTCAAAACCTTTTAACGTGAACACCTGCACTGGCATGCGGCGCAAATGTTACGCAAATTGGGTAAATAATTTGAATTTTTTCGCGTCATTCGCCTTATTCGAAAAATTCGCGTTAATCTTTTTCGCTCTTTGAAAGAGCCGAGCTATCAATTTTAGGAAGGTGTCAGGCTAAAAGCCTGACCTACATTTGACTTTTGCGAGAGTCCTATTTGAAAAAAAAGAACCAGTTCTTTAACATCGTTTTTTCTGCGCTGGGCGGATTGCTTTTGCTCTTCATCATTTTGCCGCTCATCAGCATCCTGCTCGGCACCACCCCAAAAACTTTGTGGCTCGCGCTGGTAGATGCGGAAGTTTTGCGCTCCATCGGACTCACCTTTGGCGCGGCGGCGGTGGCAACTCTGCTGGCAGTTTGCACGGGCGTGCCGCTTGCCTTTTTGCTGGCGCGGAGAAAGTTCCGCGGCAAACGATTGGTCGAGGCGTTGGTCAACTTGCCGATTGTGATTCCGCACACCGCCGCGGGGGTCGCGCTCTTGCTGGTTTTCGGCAGGCGCGGACTTCTCGGTCAGTGGCTCACGCCGTTGGGCGTGACCTTCACCGATAACTTCGCAGGCATCGTGGTCGCCATGTTATTTGTCAGCCTGCCGTTTCTAGTCAACCTCAGCCGCGAATCTTTTGCGCTCGTCGATGAAGAACTCGAACTCGTCGCCCTGATCGATGGCGCGACTCCGTGGCAGGCATTCTGGCATGTCTCACTTCCGCAGGCGTGGCGCGGAGTAATGGCGGGCGCGCTCATGATGTGGGCGCGCGGCATCAGCGAGTTTGGCGCGGTGGTCATTTTGGCATATCACCCGAAGATCGTGCCCGTGCTGGTCTTTGAACGCTTCGAGGGCTTCGGTCTGGTCGCCGCCCAACCTGTCGCTGCTTTATTGGTTCTTGTTTCACTGGCAACATTTATATTTTTGCGTTTGTCACTCTTGAACGAGAACAAGGAATAGACTTTATTCGTAATAAAAAACACTGCTATTTTTATCCACAGATTTCACCGATTTACGCAGATTTTTCTGCTAAAAATTCCAATCTGCGAAATCTTTGTAATCTGTGGATTATCTAATAATTACGTTGGCTTTATCTCGTTTGCCATTGCAAGCGGAAAGCAAAATCATTTTTTAGTAGGAGAATTGAAACATGTCACGTCCGATTAAATTTGTTTTACTCATGGGGTTGATCCTGTCCCTGGCCTTAGCCGCCTGCGGAACCGCCGCCCCGACAGTTGCTCCTGCAACTGAAGCAGTTGTCGCAACTGAGGCTCCCGTCGCCGCCACCGAAGCCCCATCCGCTGAACCCATTCTCACCGTCGCTGGCGCCGTGGATACCGAATTGGCGCTCTCCGCAGCCGACCTGCGCGGCATGGAAGTTATCCAACTCAACGCCGAACATCCCAAGAACGGGATGACTGATTACGAAGGCGTCCGCTTGAGCGAAGTGCTTGCCAAGGCTGGTGTTCAGTCTGGTGCCAGCGCGCTCCTTTTCACAGCCAGCGATGGGTACGAATCTGAAGTCGCCTACGCTGAGGTGG
>CAMCQT010000125.1 GCA_945877125.1 Candidatus Brevifilum fermentans
ACGCCGCGGTGAATACAAACGTTTATATGCCGAAGGCGAGGTAATGGCTTTTATGCGCTCCTATAAAAAGGAAAATGTGACGGTTGCGTTCAATGTCTCAAACGAAGAAAAAACGATTGAACTTTCATTTGAGAAAAAACCAAAAGTATTATTTGGGAAACCTGTAATTTCAGGCAACCAGGTCACGATCCCGCCGCGCAGTGGAATTGTGTTGAAGTAGGTTTGAGTAAAAAGTGAGAAGTAAAAAGTAGGTCACGCTTGCAGCGTGACTTATTTTTTATGAGGAGTCCGAAGACCCCAACTTCGGCGCAAAATTGAAAAATTGACTCATGTGTGGACTCTGTGCAATAGGTCAAACCCTTTTAACGCGAATTACGCAAATTGGGCGAATGACACGAATTTTTTCGCTCTTTGGACGTACTGAGTATTACAGCCTGCACACTCTTTTCACATGAGCCGAAAAATTTTACGCTCCATAAATCAGCGAAACATGCCTGTCATTTCAGGGTTAAAATAACGTGAATAATGATTTGCAGGTTGGTGCGGGCTAAAGCCCTGCCTCAGTTCAAAAAAGTCCTTCGGACTGGATGTTTTAGCCCCGAAGGGGCTTCCTTGTACTGAGCAAGGGATTTATCCCGACGCGTTTCGAGCAAATTAACCTTATCCATTATTCACGTTAAAATAATCATCCAACAACATTCCCATAATCAGGTAAAACAACATGGCTGAAAATGAATCTCAAAAACCAGAAGATGTCCTCAAGGAAATTCTCAGCGGACTGCAAAGCGAAGATGCCGCTGACCGACTGAACGCAATCAGAAAGTCGGGGTCGTTCAATTTCAGCAGTGAAGCCATCCGCAACGAACTTGAAAAACTGGCAGCCAGCGGAGATGTCGAAGCCCTCGCCGCGTTGGACGCTCCCGCCCAGCGCAGTGTCCGCAAGCATTTCAACAAGGTGGATAATGCCAGCCGCCGCGCCATTTTGCAGGAAATCGCAGAGTGGCAAAAACTCGGCTGGCTGGAAAATCTCAAAGCGGATTTGCTCCGCCGCCGCTACGACTTCGACCTCGCGCCTGCCGCCCCCAAAGTGGATTCTGCCCAACCGACCGAATCTACACCCGAGCCTGCCCCAGCCGCCCCGCGCCTCACCCTCACCCAAACCCTGCTCAGCGAAGCCAACATCAAGATTGCGCTGTATCTCGGCGCGTTCTTCGTGGTCGCATCCGCCGCCATCCTCGGCGCATTTGTAGACATCTTCCGCATCCCGCTGCTTGTGATTGGAACCATCGTCTTCGGCGGACTGTCTGTGGCTATCCGCAAGCGGTTGCCCCAGCCGAGTTTCGCGCTGTTTATCGTCTTTTCCTTCTTCCTGCCCATCACCGCAAATGTGGTCGAAGACACGCTCAACTTGTCCGCTCCGCTTGGCGCGGCGTATTGGGTGGTCGTCGGGCTGTTCATGACGGTCATCTGGGGCGGCGGGACTTGGCTGTACACCTCGCGCCTGTTCAGCCTGACAGCCTTTGCCGCGCTTGCCACGGCGTTCTATCGCGTCGGCGACATCTTTGGCGCGGAACCAGAATTCAGCGCCGCCACGCTTGGGATTGCTTTGCTTGCGGGGCTGGCGGGCGTGTGGCTGCTCAAAAAATGGCAGGATGCAAAATTCGCCCTGCCGCTATTTCTTACCGCGCAACTTTTACAACTTGGATTGCTCAGCGCATACCAGGGCATGTTCATGTTCGAGACGCCCAATTTCTACGCCTCACCACTTTGGAATCTTCCGCTCGCCTTCGCTTGGGTGATTGCCTTCGCGTTCTATATTTTCTCGAACTCACTTTATCCTTTCTTCCTCTTTCCCTGGCTCGCCGCAGGAACGCTGGTTTTCATCCCCTGGCTCGTCGGCTCTGCCTTTGAAACAGGCAACCTTGCCAACGCGATTCTCTTTGCCGTTTGGGGATTGGTCTTGTCTGCCGCCAGTGAGGTCATAAACAGAACTACGACTGCGAAAAAATACAGCCTGCCCATTTTGCTGGCTTCCATTCCCGTTTTGAGCTTCGCAGTCGTCAGCGGATTCGACCACAACACCACCCTCGGATTTGCCGCCGCGCTTTTCGTCACGCTGGTTTACGGCGTCCTGCATTTCCTCCGAAGGAGTCCGCGCGGATGGCTGTGGGCGCTCGCCCTGCTATATTTTGTCATCGCTTATTTTTCTTTCTTTACCCTGCCATTTATGGAAAAAACCGACATCCCCGTTGTCTACCGCCAACTTGGGCTAGCATTAATTTTCCTCACCCTCGAACTCTTGCTCCAAAAAACCAGCCGCGCCTGGAGCCTGCCGCCTAAATTACTGGGCAGTGTGTTCACCTTAATTGCCACAATTGCCTTCCTCCCTGAGTCCAGCGAACGCGCCGCCATCGGCTTTGCGACGCTCACCGTTTTCTTCGTCATCTATGCGGCTGTTCAACGCAAAGCGATCTACGGCTACTTCCCAGCCGCCTTCCTCGCGCTGACCGTTTTCTTCACGCTCGACCATTTCAAACTCGACTTCTGGCTCCCCGCGCTGACAGGTCTTGCCGTGCTTTATTTCGTAGTCGGCGTCATCGTCCGCACGAAAGACTCATGGGCGTGGATGCTCCGCAGCAGCGGGCTGGCACTCGGCACGCTGGTCGCACTCGCCGCGCTCTTCACATTCAAAGAAATGGGCGGATGGTACGCGCTCGTGGTCGGCTTGCTCTTTGCCGCCGAAATGTACCTGAGCCGCGACGGCTGGTTCGAGATCGGCGTGCCCATCCTATTCAACATCGGCGCGTTCCTCATTTTGCGCGATCTGAACATCGACGAAGTCCCCTACCACCTGCTCACGTACAGCCTAGTCTGGCTCGGCGCAGACCTCGTCAATCACCTCGCGTTCAAAGATCCGCGTCCGCTCAAACAGATCGTGCGCGGCATGGGCGCAATGCTGGCAATCCTCAACTATGGAGCATTATTCTATGATGGAAATTCCAACGCTGCGGCATTTGGCTTCGGAATTTACACGCTTCTTTTTCTAGCTGTGAGTTTGGTCTATCGCCAACCGAATTTGTTCTACGCCTTCACCTTGACTCTGCCACTCTTCGTCACATTTGCTTCGCTGCAAGCGGACGCCTTCGACATCACCAAATGGATTCACCCCGTCATCTTCCTTGCACTGGCGTATTACGCGGCTGGCTATATCCTGCGCCTGACCAAACGCGCCACAGGCTGGGACACAACCCTGCTATTCAGCGGGCTGGGAGTTGGAGTCATTGTCTCGGTAGCCGCACCCACTTTCAGCGGGTTGGATGCGGCGCTCCCCGTCGCGTTTGCCGCTACGCTTTGGGCAGTCGAAGCCTTTTGGCGGAAAAATGTCTGGTTGGGATTCCCAGCCAACGGCTTGTATCTGCTGGCGTATTTCATCATCCTGATCGAACTCAACGCCGACCAGCCGCAACTCTTCTCGATGGGCGCGGCGCTGCTTGGCATGATCCAGCATTACCTGCTGACGCGCGCCGAGAGCAAAACTGGCACCTTCATTATGGGTATGCTTTCGCAATTGACCCTGCTTGGCACGACCTACATTCAAATGGTCAGCAACGGCTCAGACGGATTGATCTACTTTGTGGTGCTGTTCTTCCAGGCGATTGCCGTGCTGGTCTACGGGGTCATCATCCGCTCGCGTAGTTTGACCTTCACCCCCATCTTCTTCTCGGTGGTCGGCGTGCTGAGCGTGCTCTACATCGTGGTCTACGACCTGCTGGACGCATTCACGACCATCCTGATGGTCGGCTGCACGGGCATTCTCCTGCTTGGGCTTGGCATTGCGGCGGTCATCATGCGCGAAAGAATTACGAAACTCGGCGAGCGCTTGAGCGATTGGAAGGCTTAGTTGAACGTTGGACATTCGCTGATTCACTGATTTGCTACACCTCCTCACGGAATTGTTTTATCGCTCAAAAACATATTGACGTACAATATATTCCAATCACAAAAAATAAACTTCGGAGGTCAAACAATGACAGACTACGTTTCATGGTTCCGCTACCAGCTCAAAGCCAGCGCAGATGGTTTCGAGTGGGCATTTTCCCAGATCCCGCCAGCTTTTCTCGATCAACTTCCGCCTGACCCTGGGTATCTGGGCACCTGGTCACCCGCACGCCACGTATGGCACGTGACCGAATACGAAAGGTGCATGTCCATTCCAGCAATGTATGGCTGGCTGCCAGATTTAACGATAGATGACCCCGACTGGCCCGACGATGACGACGCCTGGGCAAAAGTGCAGGAGCGCGGACTTGAAGCGTTGCTCTCGAAATTCCGCAGCATTCGTCAGCAGCAGATTGATCTTCTCGACCAATTGGCAACCACAGATTGGAATGAGCCACGCGAGTCCCCGTGGGGACTCAAGCCGTTATCCATGGTGGTGACCAAGACCTTTCAGCATACCTACGAGCACGGCGACACCCTGCTGAGAATGGGCTTGTGGTGGGAGGAAATCCTGAAAGAAGAAGCTGAAAAATCCGCAAAAGCTGGCGACTAGCACAGGCGCACAACAATCACAGAAAATATTGGGAGACACAAAAGGCTATGGAAAATCAAGATTTTCCATAGCCTTTATCTTGCGCGGAAGTGATGGGGTAAAATCGGCGGGCTGTCAAAGCAGTTCAAAATCATCCAAGGAGTCATTCATGTTCTTTGCAGACAAACCTTACATCTCAGACTTTTTCAAGCAGACGGTCAGAGATAACAATATTCCAGTGGTAGGCACCGAGATCGCAGAAAAACTGGGATTGTACAGCGGCACAAATATCATCAGCGAGAAAGCGGCAGTTGAAATGGCGCGCGCGTCAGGTGACCTAAGAATTTACACCACATCCGAAAATGCCATCGGCTGGATTTCAAAACATTTGGCGTTCAGCGATCTGCCTGAAAAAATAGCCTTATTCAAAGATAAAGTGAAATTCAGGGAACTGACCCATTCCCTCTTTCCAGACTTTTATTTCAAAGAAATTCGCGTGGAAGATTTGAAAAAGATTCAGGTCAAAGATATTCCCCTGCCCTTCATCATCAAACCCGCAGTGGGATTTTTCAGCATGGGCGTTCGCAAAGTCACCAGCCATGCAGACTGGCTCAGCACCGTTGATTCGATCCTTGCGGAAATGGATAAAAACAAAAGCGCATATCCCGAAGCGGTCTTGAACACCAGTTCATTCATCATCGAACAATGTATCGAGGGTGACGAATACGCCTTCGACGCCTATTTCAACGCAAGCGGCGAGCCTGTGGTGCTGAGCATTCTCAAACACACCTTTGCCTCAGAAACCGATGTCAGCGACAGGGTTTACACCACGTCCAAGGAAATCATCGAAGAAAATCTGGCGGACTTCACCGATTTTGCAGGCAAGATCGGCAACCTGGCTCAACTGAGAAATTTCCCAGTCCACATCGAAGTTCGGCGCGAGAACGGCGTTTTGCTGCCCATCGAAGTTAATCCCATGCGCTTTGGCGGCTGGTGTACCACCGCGGATATTTCTCACCTGGCGTATGGCTTCAACCCATATCTGTGTTATTTTTTGCAGGAAAAACCAAACTGGGCTGAGGCGCTAAAAGGAAAAGAAGGCAAACTCTACAGTCTGGTTGTGCTGGATAATTCAACGGGTGTTCACGTAAATAACATCGCCGCCTTCGATTTTGAGAAGTTGCTTTCAAATTTCGAGAAGCCAATGGAACTGCGAAAAATTGACTACAAGGAGCATTCGGTCTTTGGCTTTTTGTTCACCGAAACCAGAGCGGATCATTTTATTGAGTTGAAAAGAATTCTGGATTCAAATTTGAGTGAATATATTTCGGTCACATAGGTCGCTAAACATGGAACAAACCATTCGAATTCTGAATCAAGTTTTACCTATTCTTTTTCTCATTTCGCTGGGATATTGGATAAATCGCAGGAATTTTCTGACTGAAAACACAGTTAATGAGTTACGAAAGATCGTCGTGAACCTGGCGCTGCCGGCGGTGATCTTCGTATCTTTCCTGAATGTTGAATTAAAGTCATCTTATTTCGTTATTTTTGCCGCCACATTTTTACTGTGTGTTTTACTGTTTCTTCTGGGACAATTAATAAAAAAGCAATTCAATATTCGATATTCCTACTTTCCGTACCTCACGACAGGCTTTGAATATGGAATGCTCGGGCTTAGCCTTTTTGGAGCTGCCTACGGTCTGGAGAAGATCGGTTACATTGCTGTGACAGACCTCGGACATGAAATTTTTATCTGGTTTGTGTTTCTGCCCATGCTGCTGGTCAAACGTGACGGCGGACAAAACCCGAAGGAGATTTTCAAATCCTTCCTTTCCGCGCCAGTGGTGATCGCCATTCTATCCAGCCTTCTTTTCAATGTTCTTAATGGACAGGACTGGTTGTATCAATTGCCGATAACAGGCGCCTTGATGACTACCTTTGAATTTCTTGGCAGTCTCACAGTTCCGCTTATTTTGATGATCGTCGGATACGGCATCAAAATTAATCGCGCTGGTATAAAGGACGCCCTGCTTGTGGTGTTCATTCGGTTGGGTGTTTTAATTCCGCTGGCGCTACTTTTAAACATCCACCTCATGCGGAATTTATTGCACCTGGACAAGTTATTTGAAGCGGCATTGTTTACCCTGCTGATTTTGCCGCCGCCTTTTATTATCCCGTTATACGCGCGTTCGAATCTAAGCGGCGAAGAAAAACAGTACATCAATAATGTGCTGACGATCCATACAATAATCTCGGTGACTGTCTTTATTATTTATTTTGTCATGAACCCAATGATCTAGGAAAAACGCCCAACGCTGAAATCAAGGGGGAGTATTTTTCCACAAAATCACCAAAAAAATAATTTTCGGGTGTGGTTGAATTTCAATTGAAAATCATTATAATAACTCTATATTGTTGCGCGCTCTTGAAAAAGTGGAAAGCCATGGTCAAACCTCGCCAATCCGCCAGAGTAAAGCAGTCCCCAAAAAATAACGCTCCTTCGCCGATCATGCAAAAAGAAGTGATCGTGGCAATTATTGGCGTCGTTGGAACAATTCTGATTGCCATCCTTAATAAATATCTACCATCCACTCTCTCCCCCATTCCAACACCTACTCCAATTGTAGTTATAGTTACCGAGACAAGCTTCCCAACGGTTACCGCTACGCCCAATACTTCTTCCGACTGTCTGCAAGGTATGGCTTATATCCCAGGCGGAACTTTCACCTTAGGCGGCGTGGATGCCGATGCGAAGCCGAACGAAAAGCCAATCCGCAAAATCTATCTTGACCCTTATTGCATCGATATCAATGAAGTAAGCAATACGGCTTATCTCAATTATCTCTCTTCGGCTCAAATCCACCAATCCACGCCATATCCAAACGATAACAATCCAGTCGTAAATGTCACATGGTATGAGGCAAATAAGTTTTGCCAGTATTTTGACAAAACTCTGCCAAGTGAATATCAATGGGAAAAAGCCGCACGCGGCAGTAACGATAATAGAATTTACCCTTGGGGAAACAGCCGTGATCTGAATAAAGCCAATATTGAAAACCTGCAATTTATTATGAGCTTTGTTGATGAATTTGAATCAGGAGGGAGCCCTTATGGCGTATTGAACATGGCTGGCAATGCCGCAGAATGGACGCAGGATTGGTACGTTGAAAATTGGTATGAAGAAATTCCAGAATTTGGAAAAAACCCGTCGGGGCCAGAGTCCGCTGAGAGCAGTACAAAGGTTGTCCGCGGTGGGTCTCTGGTGGAAATTTGGGAAAATGCGCGTGTCAGTGCGCGCTTCGGGACAATTGCGCCTGACCAAAGCAGGGATTATCTTGGCTTTCGATGTGTCAGCCTACCGCTCAAGTAGCAGAATCAAATTTATTTTTGAATGGAGGTCATATGACGACAAACGACTGGACATTTAATGGTCACCTGGCAAACCACCTAATCGTGGCGCGAGGCGTGTTTATACAAGAAAATAACTGTGCTTCAATCCAAGATGCAATAAATAGAATGATTGCTTCTGGAAATACTCAAGCAAATATGAACTACATAATCTCAGTCCGTTTTGTGGGAAGTACCAACAACTGGACAGCCAGCGGCGAACCTGTGCAATTTACCCCAGCACCGTAAATTTGCTCACATTAAATCATTAGGAGGAACAACAATGGCATCTGAAATTAAATTAACAACCATGTCTCTCGTTGAAGGCAGACAAATAAAAAAAGTGCTGGAAAGACAGGAAGTTTCCTCACAAGACCTTTCACGAGCAGAAAAAAACTTGATCAAGAAAGTATCAAAACTTTCAGAGAAGATCGAATGGGTTATAGATGTTCAATATTACCAACGTGCTAATGGAAAGTTTCTTTTATCTGGTACGCCAGTAGTTTTGGAAGATTAACCCCAAACTGCCTTCACCAACTCCGGCAAAATCTCGCCTGATTTCCCGTGAAATGCAAAATCCACTTTGGTTGTCAGCGGAGTTGGCTCGGCGTTGATCTCCACCACAACCGCGCCTTCGGCTTTTGCGGCATGAGCCAGCGCCGCGGCAGGATGCACAACGCCAGACGTGCCAATCGAAAAGAAAACCTGACAGGTGCGTGTGGCGTTAATGGCTGCATCCAGTTGAACACGCGGCAAAGATTCTTCAAACCAGACCACATCAGGGCGCAGCAACCCGTTGCATTTTTTACAGCGCGGAACAAATTCAAGGTCATCTACCCAGGTTTCAGCAAAAGTTCCACATTCAGAACAACGCACGTTTAAGATATTGCCGTGTAGTTCAAGGATGTTTTTGCTGCCCGCCATGCGGTGTAAACCGTCCACGTTCTGTGTGATGAGCGCGAACTCAGGGATCATCTTTTCCATTTCTGCCAGCGCATAATGACCGGGGTTGGGTTGTGCGCCTTTTGCAGATTCACGACGATGCGCGTACCAATCCCAGACAAGTTTGGGGGCGCGCGCAAAAGCTGTCGGCGTGGCTAAATCTTCGGGGCGGTACTGTGCCCAAAGTCCAGCTTGGGCGTCTCTAAAAGTGCGGAGTCCGCTCTCTTGTGAAACTCCAGCTCCGGTTAAGACAGCGACGCGAGTGGCTTTCTTTAGGAAATTAATCAGCTCGGGGGGAAAGTCCATCATGGCACCAGAACAGTCGGCGTAACGGATGCGGTCGGGACAGGCGTCAGCACACATTCCAGCAGAGTGAGCCGTTCGCTAAAAACATCCGTCCGCCCAAGTTCCTTGGAATTGGAATCCTGTGCAACAAGTTGATATTGAACCCAGGCGTTTTCAAAATAATCCCGACCCTTCATTTCGAGCGGGACCAAATCATGCGTAAACGTGCCAACGCTGATTGATTGCATGAGAATACTATCTGTCCATTCGCTGGTGACGCCGGTCTGCTTGCTCTTAAAGCGGACAAAAAGTAAAACAAAAGCCACTTTTTCAGGGTCAGCCACTTGTGCCGTGAATTTTACCGAGACCGGCAGGCACTCTGTTCCCTTGTAAAAGACTTCGTCAGAAACAGAAATCGAGAAAAAGCCCGGCATCTTTACCTGTGTAACCAGCACGACTGGCGTCGTTGAAGGCAGCGACGTAACGCTCAATGGCGTAAAGATCAACTGTGTGGGACTAGCATTAGGAGTCGAAGTTTTTTTCTTTTGCCCCACCAAAGTAGGGGTAACAGTAAATGTCGGCGTGGGAACTGTCGGCGTAAAAGTTGGCATATCTGTGGGTGTGTTCGTAAACGTGGGCGCAGGAGTGGAAGTAGCCGGTCTCCCCAAAAATTGAGCCAGGGGCATGGAACAAGCAGAGAGCAGCACAGCACAGATCAAGAAAACAGAAATTTTTTTCATATAAAAGCTAAATCCTTTTAACAAGTGCGGTCATTATTACATGCATGGAGAAAGCGCGATGGCATTTGTATAGATCATGGTACGCCCCAGCACCTCTCCCCGATCATCTGTTGACACTAATTGAAATAATATCCATGAGTTTTTATAATGATTATGCCCCTGGGTTGTATTTGCGGCTAACGAGTAGGAAAAGACGCCACCCGTGCCGTGCCTCTGCATTGCGTTACCTGATGTCCAGGGAGTGGAATCTTCTTTTGCGGCAGATTTTACCTGCACAAAAATAATTACGCTGAACACATCTTCGGGGTTTTCAACTTCTGCAGTGATCACTGTTTTATTAGGCTGGCAAGCGCCCCAAAAAATTTTGTTGATGGAAACCTCAACAGCAAGAAAACCGGGACCGGGTCTAAAGGGAGTTGGCGGTACAACTGGAGTAGCCGTATCATTCCCAATAAAAATAGGGACGGGTATAAAAGTAGCAGTCGGCTGGTTTGGGTCTTGCGTTGGAATATGCACAATGGTCGGCGAAGATGTAATGGTCGGCGTAATTGTTGGGGTAAAAGTATCCACAGGTGTGAAGGTCACAGTGGCAGTAGCGGTGGGAGCAGGCGTATTTGTAGGCGGAAACAATGCATCGCCAAAAGGCATGCTCGCGCAAGCCTGTACTAAAATTGCCAATCCCATCATAAAATAAAGTCTACGCATGTGATACCTCATTGAAACTATGATACTACGAAACATATTCACTTCATATTTTACAACAACATGACATCAATCGAAGTAGTTAATCTGCAACAAACGGGGGGGGCTAATGGGCTGAAATAGAGAAATGAAAAGATATCCGCGGCTGGGGCGTGAATGAAGAAGTGCGAGCATAAAAGAGTTCGGCTTAGAAAGCAGTCTGACAGCACTAAATAAGTGCCATGGAATTAATTTTTTCATATAATAATTATAGTAAAATTTGAATATTATCTTTAACTATATTCAAATAGAAAGCAGGTAACATGTTTGACAACCCCGAATTTTACAAGGATATTATTGACAATTTATATGATGGGGTATATTTTGTGGATCGGGACCGCAGAATTACTTATTGGAACAAAGGCGCTGAACGGATCACTGGCTATAAAGCCGATCACGTAAAAGGGCGCTTTTGCCGCGACAACATCCTAAACCACATTACTGCGAATGGAATTGAACTCTGCCTCACCAATTGTCCGCTTGCCGCCAGCATGGAAGATGGACTGCCGCGTGAAGCAGAAGTGTTTTTACATCACCGCAACGGACATCGGATGCCGGTAGTTGTACGTGCCTCTCCTATTCGTGCCAAAGACGGCAAAATCATTGGCGCAGTGGAAAGCTTTAGCAATAACGAGCAGGTCATACAGGCCCGGCGCCAGGTGGATGAATTACGTCAATCAGTTTTTACCGACCCATTAACCGATATTGGCAATCGGCGCTATTTGGAGGAAGGGATACACGCCGCAAAAGGAGCCGCAGACCGTGGAACCAGCATAGCCGGATTGATCTTTATTGATATTGATAATTTCAAACAAATTAATGACACCTACGGACATGAGGTTGGGGACCAGATCCTGCTCATGGTGGTGCGCACGTTAAAATATAATTTACGCAGCACAGATCTGCTGGGGCGCTGGGGCGGCGATGAATTTATTGCGATCATTCATGACGCACAGAAAATAAGCACTCTACAGGATATTGCAAAAAAATTGCGTGTGATGGTCGAAAAATCACGGCTCGATCTCGAATCAACACGTCTATCTATTACCGTTTCAATTGGCGCAACACTGTTACAAAAGGACGAAACCGTTGAAGATTTTTTCCGGCGCGCAGACCAGTTAATGTATAAAAGCAAGCAAACCGGGCGCAACCAGATCACGGTGAAATAATTTTGCAAACAATTTGATACAGCAGCCGAATCAACCGTCAGATGCAGATTAAGGCTTATGCGGCAGGGAGAATCAGGCCTCGGGTTAGGGTTGAGGCGGACGCGAGAGGAGGGGACGAATCTTTCAGCGGCGCATCAGGCTAATTTGGAGTCCACATCCGCAGGCGAGTGCAGAGGCGAGCGTCTTTTTTTCATCAAGGTGTGCAAGCAAAGGTTGTCAGGGAGAGGTAACCTCAGGTAGGATAGTTCGGGACCAACCAAACCAAACTACCCGAGGTTCAAAATGGAATATAACATTGAAAAGATAAACCAAATAGGCAAGATGTTGGCGGAAGTGATTGAAGA
>CAMCQT010000126.1 GCA_945877125.1 Candidatus Brevifilum fermentans
GGTCCGCCTTCGATGATGAATTGCCCATCGTCGAAGTTTACGCGGTCGGTGGCGATTTTTCCGCCCCAGCGCGAATCGGATTCGAGCAGGGTAATTTCCAACGGTTGAGGGTTGAGCGTTGAACGTTGAACGGCGTAATAGGCGGCTGAAAGTCCCGCAATGCCGCCGCCGATGATGGTTAGTTTCATAGTCAAGTTTTTACCTCATTGCCTGTATTCATGCACCATATCCACAACCGCCTTGACTGTATCCACAGGCGTATTTTGCAAAATGCCATGTCCGAGGTTGAAGATGTGACCAGGCTTGCCGTTGGCGCGGCGCAAAATATCATGCGTATATTTTTTGATTTCAGGCAGAGGCGCGAAGAGCAGGGCGGGGTCGAGGTTGCCCTGCACGGCGACATCGCCGCCGAGGATTTTCCAGCCATCATCGAGTGGAATGCGCCAGTCGAGTCCGATCACGTCGCTGCCCGCTTCCTTCATCAACGGCAGCAGGGTGGTGGTATTTGTGCCAAAATGGATGACGGGGACTTGCTCCGCTTTGGCGGCTTGAATAATTTTCTGCGAATACGGCAGGACGAAATTTTGATAGTCCTGCGGACTGAGCGCGCCGACCCACGAGTCGAAGACTTGCACGGCTTGCGCCCCCGCGCGGATTTGCGCCACGAGATAATCGGTCAGCACGACGGTTAGTTTTTCCATCAGCGCGTGCCAAGTCTGCGGGTCGGAATACATCATCGTTTTTGTTTTCAAAAACTCGCGCGATGATCCGCCTTCGATCATGTAGGAAGCGACCGTGAACGGCGCTCCGCAAAAACCGATCAGCGGGACATTATCTTTCAACTCGCCGCGCAAAATTTTGATGGCGTCCATCACGTAGCTCAAATCCGTTTCGGGATTCACGGGTCGCAGATTTTTCACATCTGCCAGCGTGCGGACAGGGTTCTGCAAAATGGGACCTTCGCCTTTGGCAAATTCCAAACCCACGCCCAGCGGAATGGCGGGCAGCAGAATATCGGCGAAGAGAATCGCCGCATCCACGCCCAGCGCGCGCACGGGTTGAAGCGTCACCTCGGCGGCGATTTCGGGATGATGGCAAATTTCGATCAGCGAATATTTCTCGCGGATGGCGCGATACTCTGGCATATAGCGTCCCGCCTGACGCATGAACCAAACGGGGGTTGTATCAACGGGATCACGTTTGCAGGCAGAGAGGAAAAGAGATTGGTGATTGGATATTGGTGATTGGGTATTGTTGGTTTGAGTAATCGTCATTAAATTTAATCTCCATTTACTAATTACTATTTACCACTTACCAACACACACGCAGGGTCGCTTTCCAAATAATCGCCTGTGATGCCGTACGCCCGTCCGCGCTGACCGCCGCACACATCGCGGTATTCGCAGGTTCCGCACACGCCTTTGAGTTTTGCAGGATCCCGCAGGTCTTTGAAAATTTTGGCGTTGCGGTACACATCCACAATATCCTGCTCGCGCACCATGCCCGCCGTGATGGGCAAAAATCCGCTGGGCTGAATTTCGCCGATGTGCGAGATGAATAAAAACCCGTTGCCGTCGTTCACGCCTTTGGTGGGTCGGTGAAGTCCGTCCGCGTATTGAAAGCCCGCGCTTTGAAAAGAAACAGGCTTGCCGTCATTTTGCGCGCGCTTGCGTTCGATTGCCACGCGGCGATACATCGGCGCGGCAGTGGACTTAATATCGAAGGGCGCATTTTGCGAAAGGTCGTACAGCCAGTTGAAAACTTTCTCGTGCTGTTCCGCCGAGATCATCTGCTCTGCCATTGCCCGCCCAGTGGGCACAAGGAAAAAGACCGACCACTGCACCGCGCCGACTTCCTGAATGAAGGGAACCATCTCGTGCAAAATATCCACGTTGTGTTTGGCGACTGTCGTATTGACTTGCACGCTCAAACCCGCCTCATGTGCGCGGCGCAGAATATCCATCGTCCGCTGCCACGAACCTTTGACCTGACGAAAATCATCGTGGATTTGCGCGCGCGGGGCATCGAGGGAAAGCGCCACACGCAGAATGCCTGCCTCCCGCGCCTGTTCGAGTCTTTCCTTTGTTGGCAGTGCGGTGGCTGTCGGCGTGAGCGAGCAGCGTAAACCACGCTGGGTGGCGTAGGCGATCAACTCAATCAGGTCGGGGCGCAGCATGGGGTCGCCGCCTGTAAAAATCAAAATGGGATGATTGCCAAACGCGGCGAGTCGTTCGATCAAGGCTTTGGCTTCATCTGTCGAAAGTTCGCGCGGATCGCGCTGGTGCTGCGCGTCTGCACGGCAGTGGACACAGGCATAGGCGCAGGCGCGAGTTACTTCCCAGGCAATCGTAAAAGGCGCCTGATCAAAATCCGCATGAATCATGCGCTCATTATTTGCACTGCGTTCAGCCGCAGCGCGCGGGGCAAGGGGGGATAAGGTCATGTTTGATTTCCTTGTTGGAAATTGGAGATTGGAGATTAGTAATTCCCCAATCTCCAATCTCCAATTACTAATTACCATTTACCAATTACTTCAACCACTTCGCCGCATCCAACGCGTGATAGGTGATTATTAAATCCGCGCCCGCGCGTTTGATGGCGGTCAGGGTTTCAAGCGTCACTCGTTCTTCATCCAACCAGCCATTCGCGGCGGCGGCTTTGATCATCGAATACTCGCCGCTGACGTTGTACGCCGCCATCGGCATTTCGGGGAAGGCATCCTTCACCACGCGGATCACATCCAAATAAGCCAGCGCGGGCTTGACCATCAGCATATCTGCGCCTTCTTCCACATCCAGCGCGGCTTCGCGCAGCGCCTCGCGCACATTGGCAGGGTCCATCTGGTGCGATTTTCGGTCGCCAAATTTTGGCGCGCCTTCCGCCGCATCGCGGAACGGTCCATAAAACGCCGAAGCGTATTTGACGGCATAGGACAAAATGGGCAAATTATCATAGCCTGCAAAATCCAAGCCGTCACGGATTGCCGTCACCATGCCGTCCATCATGCCGCTGGGCGCAACAATGTCCGCGCCGCAATCGGCGTGCGAGATCGCCACCTTCGCCAGCACGTCCAATGTTGGGTCGTTCAGCACATAGCCCTGCGGCAAATGCGGGTCATAACTCCCTCCCCCATTTGCGCCCTTTGGAAATGGGGGAGGGTTGGGGTGGGGGTTATTCAAAATTCCGCAATGCCCGTGATCGGTGTACTCGCACAGGCAAACATCGGTCACCACCACCATTTCGGGAATTTCTTTTTTGATGGCGCGAATCGCCTGCTGAACAATTCCATCATCCGCGAAATTTTCCAGCCCGATTGGATCCTTCGCGGCGGGGATTCCAAACAGGATGACAGCGTTCACACCCAACCTCGCAGCTGATTCTGCTTCCCGAACCGTTTCCGCCACTGATAATTGATACACGCCTGGCATCGAGCGGATCTCGCTTCGACCCGTTCCATGCCGCACGAACAGCGGATAAATAAAATCGCGCGCGTTGAGTTCCGTCTCACGCACCATTGCGCGAATGGCAGGCGTGGCGCGCAGTCGGCGCGGACGGGTAATTAGTGATTGGTGATTGATATTTTTTTTTGATTTTTCCAGTTCAGCAAGTGTCATAATTTCTCCATCATTCAACAGTCCAACTTTTAAATTGTCGAACTTTCAACTTTCAACCGAATTGCTTCAATCAAACCTTCGGTTGTATATTCTTTGGCTGTGACAAAATTTGTAATGCCTTCTTCCCGCGCGGCTTGCTCGGTGATGGGACCAATGCAAGCAAACAGCGGATTGTTCGGCAGGTGCAGCGGGTCGAGATTGTTTTGTCTGGCAATCGCGCAGAAGTTTTGCACAGTGGAAGGGCTGGTCAATGTGACCACATCCACGCCCGATTTGAGCGCCGCGATCCCTGCGATGTCTGGCTGGGTGGGCAGAGTTTTGTAAATGATGATTTCATGCGCCACGCCGCCCGCTTTGACAATCGCTTCGGGCAAGGCTTTGCGGGCAACCTCTGGTCGGGGCAGCAAGATCCATTTGCCGCGCAGGTCGCCAAGTCCAGGCAAAATGGCTTCGGCAACATATTCTGCGGGAATGAAGTCAGGTTCGAGGTTATGCTTGCGCAAGGCGTCTGCGGTTTTGGGTCCGATGGCGGCGACTTTGGGTCGCCCTTGAATTTGAGCAAGGACAAGGACGAGCCTTGCCCCAACATCCACCGCATTGACTGAGGTAAACACAACCCAGTCATATTTGTGTATATTTTTTATGGCAGCATCCAATTCAGCATGATCTTCGACTGGATGGATTTCGATCACAGGAAAATAGATCGGCTCAAACCCAGCGGATTGCAAGGCTTCGCCAAAAGATTCGGATTGAGCGCGGGGGCGGGTGATGAGGACTTTCATGGGGATTGGTAATTGGTAATTAGTGATTGGTGCTTGAGGTCAAAATTTGACTTGCGTTTTGGGCAAGCGCTTCATCGGCAAGATGTTTGCCAAGTTCAAGCGGATCACTTCCCTCCCCAACGACTTTGATGATTTGTTTTCCATCCACCGAAGAAACCAACCCTGTCAGTCGAATGACCTTCGACTTTTGACCTTCGACTTCCGCATAAGCCGCAACAGGCACGGAACACCCGCCGCCCAATCCGCTGAGGAAGGCACGCTCGGTGGTGACACATTTGCGGGTCGATTCATCTTCCAGTTTGGCAAGCAGGCTGAGGGTCGTCAGGTCGTCGGCGCGGCATTGAATCGCCAGCGCGCCCTGTCCAGGCGCGGGCAGCATTACATCCAGCGGAATCCACTCGGTGACATGCGAATCCAAGCCAAGGCGGGTTAATCCCGCGCCCGCGAGAATGATTGCAGCGTATTGACCCTCCAGCGCTTTTCGCAAACGGGTGTCCACGTTGCCGCGCAGAGACTCGGTGCGCAGGTCAGGGCGCAGCGCAAGAATTTGCGAGGCGCGCCGCAGACTGGAAGTGCCGACAACTGCATGAGGCGGAAGCGTGGCGAGGGTGTAGCCATTTTTGGAGATCAGCACATCGCGCACTTCGGCGCGGGCGGGGATACAGCCAACCGTCAGCCCAGCGGGGTTTTCAACAGGCAGGTCTTTGAGCGAATGCACCGCACAGTGAACAGAACCATCGAGCAATTCCGATTCGAGTTCCTGCGTGAATAATCCCTTGCCGCCAATTTCAGGCAGGGGCTTGTCGAGAATTTTGTCGCCTTGCGTGGTGATGATTTTTTCTTCACAGACAAGGTCGGGGTGATTTTTTTGTAATGCGGCAATGACCCAGTTGGTTTGCCAGCGGGCGAGCGCGGAGGGACGGGTTGCGAAAATTAGTTTCATGGTTGAGGGGTTAGTCAGCGGCAATGGAGACGGGCTGGGTTTGTTTGTCAGTCAGGTTGAAGAGCGTACGAGCCAGCGCCGCATATTCGGGCGCGCGGGATGACGACGCTTCGACGCGCAGGCGATGAGTTGGCGCGTGCAATAATTTTTTGACCAGCGCCTGGGTCATGGCTTCAATGTGATTGCGCTCGGTGTCTGTTAGGTCAGGCAGGCGGCGCAGGGTTTTTTCGAACTCGGCTTGCCGAATCACTTCGGCATTCTGACGCATATCCGCAATGAGTGGTAGCACTTCCAGCGATTTCAAATAATCATCGAAATGTTTCAGTTCTTCATTCAAAATATTTTTTACCTGCGGCACTTCCGCCATGCGTTCGGCAAGGGAATGTTCGAGTTGGGCACTCAGGCTGTCCATGTCGTAAAGTTTGACGTGCGGCAAGTTTGCGACATCGGGATCAATATCGCGCGGTATGGCAATGTCTATCAACACAAGCGGACGCTCGGCGCGTTCTGCCATCGCCGCGCGCGCCATCTCAAAAGAGATGAGTGTGTGCGGCGCGCCCGTGGACGAGATCAAAATATCCGCAGAAACCAGCGCGGTCTGAAGATTTTCAAAAGTAGTGGATTGCGCGTCCCAGCGTTGGGTTAGAGCATGCGCGCGTTCCAGCGTGCGATTGACCACGAGGATTTTTTGAGCGCCGCGCTTACGCAAGGCTTCGACGGCAAGTTCCGCCATTTCACCAGCGCCGAGGATGACGATCTGTGATTCGGAAATTTTGTGGACGACGCGTTCCGCGACCGAAGCGGCAAGCGACGAAACCGAGGCTGGGTTGCGGCTGATGGCGGTTTCGGTGCGCGCGCGTTTGCCGCCATGAATGGCAGACTGAAAGAGGCGATTCAGCGTGGGACCGACCGTGTTTTGTCCGCGCGCCAGTTCGAGGGCGCGGGTGACTTGTCCCAAAATTTGCGGCTCGCCAATGACGAGGGAATCCAAGCCGGCAGTCACGTCAAATAAATGCCGTACCGCATCCATATCTTCCAGGCGGTACAAGTGGGAGGAAAATTGATCAACTGCAATGCCGCGCACATCCGACAAAAAAGTCTCCAACTTGGCAAATGCCAATTCATTGGAGACAGCATAGAGTTCAGTGCGGTTACAGGTGGAAAGGATTATCAGTTCAACGAAGACTGTAGGCTCATCTCCACATCCGAGCCGAGAGAGCGCGGCGCGAATAACATCCTCACTCAGCGATAGTTTCTCGCGTAGTGCGACTGGCGCAGTGGTTTGGTTGAGTCCGAGACAATGGATATGCATGTTTTGCGACCTTTATCGAATTGAACATATTTATAGCATCCTTGAAATTAATACTCCATATAACATTATGGAGTATTTCATTAGCAGTTGGTGAGATGCTGACTGCACATGTAGATATATGATTGTTGTCATGTAGGTATATTACTTTAGGAGCTGATCAATTATTCATTGCCATGATGAAAGGATGAGCAAGTACAAGTGGAGGAACAAACATATTTAGACAGATTCCGCCCAGGTCTTTTATCTGTCGGCTTTTATCTGTCGGCGCAGTTTGATGCAATGCTGTGCGTGCAAGAATAAATTTTAATTATTAATCACGGATTATGTCTGTGCCTGCAAATCCATATTTAAGTTTGAGATGGCGTACCCGCAGACCAATGCCGCCAAGCCGCCCGAACATGATGCCAATGATCGCCGCCATGATGAAATCTGCTTCGGGGGTAAAAAACAGGATGCGCCCAATGATAAGTTTTGCGATCACCAGAAACCAGATCAAAAAGAGATAAATTCGGTCAAGTGAAAATGTGACCGCCTGAATTTCCGTCTCCGCTTTCATGGGGACAATCAGACTGAGCAGGAAGCCAATGGGAATGAAGGCAGCGAAAACAATGGCAACCCATTCCCAGTTAAAATAACCGCGCCCAATGTCGCGAAAGAAGTAGATACTAAAGAGCAGGGAAAACTGGAGAAATAGAAAAGCGCGCAGCCAAATTTTGAAGCGGCTTTTCTTCATCTCACCGCGAAAGGATTTTAGAAGTGTAAGATATTTAGCCATATTCGAATCCTACCACGAAGCACAATGTCATCAAGAATAAAATGACAGGTAGGATTTTGAGAATGAGTTCTTTCGAGAGAATGGGTTTGCCCGCCTTGAGAAAGGAAAGCGCCAGCCCGCCAATGCCGATCAACGCACCTCCGACGCCGACAAGGGAGAACAGTGGCTTGGTCACTCCCTGAATCGAAAGAAAAGTCGGCAGCAGGAAGATGGTTATGCCTGCAATGCCGTGAACAACGGCAAGCACAAGGGTCGGCAAGCGACCTGGCATTGGAAATAAGCGTGTGATGGCGATTGCCAAAAATCCGATGATGACAAAGACCAGATATGGAATCCTGAATGTTGCAAGATGTTGCCAGACGATTCCCAGTGAAAGCGTTAATGGAATAATCGTCGTGACGATGACGACTACAGGGCTATCCAAAACTTCAAAGCCGAGCAGGATCATCAGCAGCCCTGAGACAAGCAGAACGCCGAAGGCGATGGTGTAGGCGACCAGAGGCAGGGCAGAGAAGTCGTCTATGACAAAGGCGATTTGATAAGCAGCCAGCAAGCCTGTGACGAGAAGCAGGATGCGATCAAGGATGGACATTTTCATTTTGAGCTACACCATAATCAGAATCATCGAACTGAGCATATAAACCGAGGCATATTTGAATAATCCAAAATTCACCTGTTCAGAGGGATGCAACAGCGTGGCAACTGCCAGGGTGAGCAACCCAGCCGAAAGCACGATCAAGATGCGTAAATATCCAACTGTCATGCCGATGCCCCAGCCTGCCATCCCCATCGCCAGCGCCGCGATCACACTTGAAATCGCAATGACGGCGCGGGTAAATCCGAAACCATAGGTAGATGGGAATGTTGGCACGCCCGCCGCTTTGTAGTCGTTGTAGTACTTCATGCTGAAGGTCAGAATGTGAGTGGGGATCCAGAAGAGAATGCCGAGTGAGAGGATAACCCCAATCCAGTCGAAGCCGCCCAGCCCAAGCACGCGACCTGCGAGAATTGGCATTCCACCTGAAATGCCGCCCCAGACGATGCTCCAGCAGGTTTTGCGTTTGAGCCAGATGGTGTAAACCACCACGTCAAAAAACAGACCCGCAAAGATGATCAATCCGTAGAGTGCGTCCATCGCAACCGCCAGACCCACGCCCAGCAGGGAAAGCGTCAATCCAAGCCGCAAGACTTCGCCATCGCTGACTGCGCCGCTGGAAAGTGGACGTTTTTTTGTGCGTCCCATTTTGGCGTCAATATCACGGTCGTACCACATGTTGAGAACGGTGCTGCCGCTGATGGATAGGAATAGACTGACAAAGAGTCCAGCAAGAGTTCCCATGTTGGTGATTGGACAGCGGGCGCTCATGTAGCCAGCCATTCCCGTGGCAACCAATAATCCAGTTTGCAAGCCTTTGATCAGTGGCAGATAGAGGGCGATTTTTGATTTTAGATTGGCGAGTGGTGATTTGTAATTTGTGATTGACGATTGGATGGACATCGGGAACTCCTAAAGCAAGTGAGTAGGTGAATAGAGGGTAGGGAGAGGTGAACTGATCTCTACTCTCTATTCATCTTATTTTTTACCGCGCGCAGCGGAATCCAACCTGAGGACTGTAATATTGAGGTCCTGCGGAATTATTCTTCCAGACGCGCAAGTCAACTTCGTAGGTGTAGAAACTGCCGCCGCGCATGTAGCGGTAGTGTTGGTCGGGATAGTCGTCGCCTGTCCATTGCCAGACGTTGCCCGCCATGTCATACAAACCGTATGGACTGACTGAGTTGAGCGTTTCGTAGCCTTCGTAGGTCTTGCCATTGAAAAAGCCAACGGGCGTGGTGTTGCCAAGTTTGCCGTACATCTTCTCGAACAAATCAGACGATGAATAGTAGTTGGCATTGTTGCGTTCGATGTGCTCGCCCCAGGGGAAGGGCATTCCATAGCCGCTTGCAAACTCTGTGCCGCGCGCTGCTTTTTCCCATTCGATTTCAGACGGAAGCCGCAAGTCGTAATATTCGCAATAGGCATTCGCGCCGAACCAGGTGACCATCGTCATGGGATGATTGGCATATTCGGGAATGGATGAGAACACGCCGCCCGCTTCGGTCAAGCGCAGACCCTCAGCCTGAGTTGGGACGTAGAGTTTATCGCCAGCCTTGATTTCTTCCTCGTGCTTGTAACCGTCGAATGGATCGCCAGGATAACTTCCGTACGCGCCTTCCACCGCCCAAGCCTGTTCACCTGCTTCCACTTCAACTTCGCCTACGCTGATAGTTCCAGCGGCGATGGCTTCATTCAGAAAGCGGGAGTACTGTTCATTGGTCACGTCTGTGACCATGATTTCATAGTCGTATTCCACGTTGGTCATGTGGTCGTGCTGACCGTAGGGGAATTCTCCAGCGGAGACAACTGCCCAGGATTCAGGATCAACTCCAGGGTCAATAAAAGGCGGCGTGATGGCTCCAATACTGGGAGCAGGCGCGCAGGCGGTAAGGATGAGCAATGTCATTGCGAGGGCGGCAGCCCGAAGCAATCTACTACGAATGAGGAGGTTGCTTCGTCGGGAAGAGCGCCCTTCTCGCAACGACATGAGCGAGAGTGTCCATTTCATTTCGACACCTCCTTCAAGATGGCATTCAATTCTTCCAACTTGCGTTTTTGTTCGATAATTTCGGCTTCGGCGCTGAGTTTCTTTTCGGTTGAAAATTCCTTGTGCCAGTAGCCTTTTGCCTGAAACAGGTCGTACAACCTCCAGATTAAGAACATGGCAAGCGCAATCAAGATGACGCCCAGCCCCAGGTCAATCAACAGCATGAGGGTGTTGACTGTGCCTTGCTGGTTGATCTCGTCCACGAACAGGCGCTTCATCGAGAAAATGGTTGCAGAGGCAAAGGCAATATCAGACATGATGATGAGCAGCCAACCAAACCACTGGCGGACTTTGCCTTTCAAGCCCGAGAGGTCGGCGAAGTACATCAGGATGATGGTGGCGATCAGCGCGGCGAGGATATGCCAGTGACCTGTGAGGGTGATGCGCTCTTCACGGTGGGGCCAGACGCGGAAGATTTCCTCCAGTTTGACGGCGAGGAAAATACCCACGCCACTGACCGTGAAATTCATGAAGACCATCTGCCAGCCAGGACCAAACTTGAGCGGGTCTTTCAACAATGCGCCCATTTTCTGGAAGAAGTTGGGCTTCTTGATTCCAGCAGTGCCTTCTTTAATAAGCATGTCCCAGGCGTAGATGACGTAGAACAACGCCGCCATCATAATGAAGGTCGAGCCGACATAAATGATGTTATGCGCCCATTCAAGCCAAACCACCGAGAGCGCGCCAAAGGTCGTGCCGATGATTCCAAGCACCATTGTCGGCATGGCAATTTTATGCAGGATGCCTTTGAACTTCATCCAGTGCCCGACGATGAGCGTGATTCCAACCGCCACCAGAGTTAGCATGATGTGCAGATGTCCGATGATTGCTTTTTGTAATAAGGTCTTATGCGCCGCGCGGATCAAGTCTTCGCCGAGGAAGGTTTCGTGTCCGTTGCTCCAGAAGGAGCCAGTCACCGCGCCGAAGGAAGCGGAGATGAGCGCCGCGAGCGCCATGACGAAGAATGCCATGCGTTCCATATCCACGCCGCCTTTGGTGTGGGCATAGGGCGAGTCTTTTTCCAGCCGATATTCTTTTTTCCAGGGCGAGAGTGCCACCATCAGCAAAATACCCGCAAAAAAGACCAGCGACTGCCCGACTAAAAATAAACCGTGAAATGTGAAGTTATGTCCCCAGTACGAGAACAACAATCCAAAAATAACCGCTGTCAGGTAGCCGACCGTGATGGTGCCATTGATCATGACCTGCTCATAGCGTTTCATCGGCAAGACCTCGGTCATGAAATAAACTTCGATGGCGAGGATGGTCATAGCAATGGTGTGATAGAGCATGATGATGCGCCCCTCACGCTCGGCTTCCAACAACTTCATTCCGAGTCCGTTCACCGTAAGGTCTCGTACGCCCCACTCCACCATGGGTCCTGATAGCGTGCCAAAGATGGCAGTGATGATGGAAACCACTACAAGGGCGACCAATGTCAGCCCGCGCGTGGAGCGGAAGAGATAATCTAACCGCTTTGAAAGTTCTTGCATTCAAATACCTCCAAGATTGAGATTAAGCCACTGACCCGGCTGTGATGTTCTCTACATACTATCACCAGACGGGTCAGCGGTCTTTGCTAAATGTCAAATTCAACCTTACCCATTGCTCTTTTCCCACTTTGAGGAATGGGTAAGTGAAATTATCCTTTTTTTGCGAAACCTAACGTAAACGCGCCTGCCATTAAGAATAGCAAGGGGGCGAGGATAAGCATGACGAAATCGGGGCTGAAGAAAAGTAGTTGTTTGCCAAGGGAAATGAAGGCAAGGGCAATGCCGCCAAGTCCAATCAACACACCGCCGATGCCGACCCAGTAGAAGCCTTTTGGCGCACCTTTGGCGTAGAACGGTCCAAGGAAGATGACCAACCCCGCGACGCCATGAAAGAGCGGAACAGCGATCTTCTTGAGCGAATCCATGCCACCGATGCTGGTGATGGCAATGGCGAGGAAGCCGATAGCCGCGAACCACT
Source organism: Candidatus Brevifilum fermentans (assembly GCA_945877125.1). Lineage (GTDB taxonomy): Bacteria > Chloroflexota > Anaerolineae > Anaerolineales > Villigracilaceae > Villigracilis. The sequence continues at coordinate 12,043 of CAMCQT010000126.1, forward strand.
TGAAGTAGGTCTTCCACGCGGGGAAGTA
>CAMCQT010000127.1 GCA_945877125.1 Candidatus Brevifilum fermentans
ACAGTAAAAGCTGCATCGCGGCGCAGGGGTCACTTCCAGCCTGAGCGCTGGCGGTCAAGCCCACACGACCCAGCGCATCAGGACGCTCATAACTTCCGAGTGTGCCAAGAAATTCGGCGCGGTTGGTGGTGAGTCCCTGCAACTCGCGGGTTGCCGCCAAAAACGCCACGCGCTTTCCAAAATCAAAATTATAGGGGTTGTGCGCCAGCAGTGCGAAACAATTCGGCGCGAATTCTGGCACGATGTATTGCGCCATGTTTTCGTGTGTGCCGCCCAAAACCCATTCGGCAAAGTAGGTGATGTTGATGCGCCGCGTGCGGGCGATGGTATTTTTCAATTTCAATTGCACAATTTTTATCGGCGCATGGGGTGCGGCGAAAACTTTCAGGCGTTGCTCAAGTTGATGACTGCCGTGTTCAAAGATCGTATATCCCATGCCGTGCCGGATGAGATACGGCGCATTGGCGCGGGCTGGCAGCGGAGTGGGCGACCAGACCTGCCCCGTCTCTTCGTCACGCAGATAAATTGCTTCACTCGGCGGGTCGCTGACGGGGTCGTTATGCCAGGGCGTCAGGCGATTCTCGCCGCTGTTGACTGCCCACGTGCAACCCAGTCCCGCCTCTGAAACCAAAAAGCCGAAATCAGGATTGGCGATCACGTTGACCCACGGCGCGGGCGTCCATTGTCCGCGGTCCAGGTGAATGACATATTCGCGTTTGTCGGCATCAAATCCGCCCAGCCCATTATCGAAGAGCAGGTTCGAGGGCTGCTCAAACTGCAAAGTTGGGGTCGTCTCGTCCAGCAGCGGATGGATGGGGACAACGCGCGGCTGGGGGACGGGGATGCGCTCCAGCTTTTGCAGTTGATTTGCCAGCGTGCCCGCTTCGCCATCCAAGATGACGCGGGCGGTGGTCTCGATCAGGATTCGTTCCGCTTTGGGGATTTGGTCTTCGTTCAAAATGAAGATGCCGCCCCGCTTGCCGAGCCAGTCATCGCTGTTGGTGCGCAGCAGCAGCCGGTATATTTTTGTCTGAAAACTCTGGTCGTAACTATTTTCGCGCTGGTTGAAAATCACAAGGTCGATCATCAAGCCGCGTCTGCGCCAATAGGTATGAGCACGGACTAATTCACCCAGCAGTTCGAGTTCTTCTTCACGTTTGACACGCATCAGCAGAATTGGATAGTCGCCTGAAATGGCAAAAGGCCACAACCCCGATTGCCCCAGTGTGTTGGCTGCGATGGTTGCGGGGTCAATCCGCATCGTTGCGCTGGGATACAAAAGCGCAGATAAAAGTTTTTGAGTCTGTTCCAACTGTCCCGACGAAAGACCGATCTGATTCAATTCCTGTTCGGTTTGCGTGCGCGCTTCATCGAAGGATTTTCTGATTCGGCGCCATTGGTTGAAGCGTTGTGCAAGTTGAAGCGCTTCCTTGCGGGATGATGCAGCCAGCGTTACAAAGGCAATTGACACGGATTCATATTCCGGCACGATCACATGCGCTTGCACGGCAAAGATGGGGTCAAGCGTGGCTGTTGAGTTTGAGAGTTTGGCGTTTGCTTTCAATGCGGCGGGGGCGTGGTGCGTGTTGCCGCGTCCGATGAAGCGCTCCCGGTCGGTTTCGTAGCCGGTAAATTCAAAATGCTGCGGGTCGCCGCTGACGAAGTGCGCCAGATAGATGGGCTTTTCCTGAGTGGAGCGCGGTCTGCGGCGGAAGAGGAGTATGTTATCGCCTGCGATGAATTCGCTTTCGATGAAGAGTTTGTTGTACGCGGGGTGACGCTGGTCGGCTGCCTGGGCGGAGAGAATGACCTCGGCGCAGCTAGTCAGCTCCAGGTCGCGGGCGGCCGCGCTGTGATTGGTCAACGTGATGAGTCGAATCTCCGCATCCATATTTGGCGCGATCACGATCTCGGTACGGGTGGAAAGTTTGTCGTCGGTTCGCAGAAATTCAACGGTGTGCGGATGGAATTTTATTTCCTGGCTGTTTGGCTGTACGTTGGTCGGTTGAAAACCAGTCGACCATACCTGGTTGGTTTCGCGGTCTTTGACGTAGATCCATGCGCCATAATTATCGAGTGTGGCGTCGGCGCGCCAGCGGGTCAGGTCAACGCCGTGCCAGCGTGCGAATCCGCTGCCTGTGGCGGTGATCAGCAGGCTGTAATTTCCGTTGGAGAGAAAATGAACTTGCGGGTGCGGCGCATTTGGCTTGACATCCCAGGCACCCAGTGAAACCGCCGTGCGGATCGGATGAAAGAAGCCGATCTCTTTGGGATGCAGGCGTTCGATGGGCGCGCGGATGGGGGGCTGCTCTTGCAGCAGGAGGGTGACGGTTTCGATATGCGGGTCGGCGTGGAAGCGGCGGATCATACTTTCGTCGCACAGGGCATTGCACAACGAAAGCAGAATCATGCCCTGATGGTGCGCCATGTACGAGCGAACCACCGCGCAGCCCTGTCCCGTGCCAAGCCTGTCGGCGGTAAAGTCGGCGGCTTCGTATAAACCGTAAATGCCGAGCATATTTATTTTTTTGAATCGCTCCAGGTTTTGCAAAACTTCCTGCGGGGCAAAAGCCAGGGCAAGCAGCGAGGCGTAGGGGGTGATGACCAGGTCTTCTCCCAGCCCGCGTTTATATCCCAAGCCGGGGACGCCGAACGCGCGATATTGATAGACCTGGTTGGAGTCGAAATAATAAAAACTTGATTCCGAAATCCCCCACGGCATGTCCCTGTTTTTTGCATATTCAATTTGATGTTGGACGGCGGCGCGGCAGCTTTGCTCGAGCAGGGTGTCTGGATAATGCCTGTTGAGCAGGGTTGGCATGAGGTACTCGAACATTGTGCCGCTCCACGAAAGCAGGACGTGATCTCCATTCAATTGTGTCAGCGGACGTCCAAGATGCAGCCAGTGACTTTGCGGTACATCGCCCTTTGCAATTGCCAGCAGACTGGTCAGCCGCGCTTCAGAAGCCAGCAGGTCGTAGTAACTGGAGTCAAGCCGGCCTGCATCCACGTTGTAGCCGATGTGAAAAACTTTCCGCTGCGGGTCGTACAGGAAGTTGAAGTTCATGCTTTGGATGTAGCCCTCGGCGTGGGCGCGGATGGCTTGCAGGTCAATCAGCAGAGTTTCGGATGCCGACTGCGCGTTTTTTAGTTGAGCCGTAAAAGATTCGCACCATAAGATTGCATCCTGCTCGTCGTCCTGCAACAAGCCGCGGATGCGTTCAATTGCGCTCAATGAGCGCGAACATATATCGGGCATGTTTTCCAGCGGGGGATTGAATGAAATACAGGATGTAAATTCAGTCCACGCATCCGCCAAATCTGCGCGCAGATTTTCCTGCGAAAATAATTTGGGCGCCTGCGCCATGGTCAATGACCACGGGCAGAGGGTTTCAATGTCCCGTTGGATTTGCGATAGGTGATGACGCGCCCGCTCGATCCAGGTGGAGATGCGGCGGATGGTGTCTGCATCCAGTTGTTCGGCCGAGGTTTCGATGACCTTCGCCAGCAATTCTTCCAGTTCTGTGCGGCTTTGGTGGAACAGGCTGGTCAGTAGCTGCGGATTGCAGTGGTCGGCTTGACGTAATTCGTTCGCCTGATTCCGCAAGGTTGCAATGATATCGTGCAGTTCGTTTGCGTCTTTGCCAAGATGCGCCTGATGTAAAGTCGAGTCCAGCACGTCCAGCGTGTCCACCAGTCCTTCCCAGCGAATGCCAGGTTTTTTGGCTACGTCGCGGCAGCCCTGACACAGCGTCACAAGGCAGGCGGCGAGGTTGCCATTGTCTACCGTTGAGATGTAGCGCGGCGGAAGCGGAGCCAGCGTGCGCGTGTCGTACCAGTTGAGCAAATGTCCGCGCGGCTTTTCGAGTTTATCCATGCCCTCCAGTGTGTTTCGAATACGCAAGACCAACTCCTGCGAACCGATGTATCCCAAGTCCCAGGCAGAAAGCGTGGAAAGCATCAGCAATCCAATATTTGTCGGCGATGTGCGATGAGCCACCAGACCGAGCGGCTCTTCCTGAAAATGGTCAGGCGGCAGCCAGTGATCGTCTGGCCCGACAAATTTTTCAAAGTAAAGCCAGGTCGAGCGTGCCAACTGTCGCAGTGAACTTTCCTGCATGGGTGTGGTTTTCTTTTGTGCGCGTTTCGTGGGTTGGCTGATCTGCACCGCGATATAAGCTGAGAGAACCCAGACGATTATAAAAGGTGTTTCCAGCCATAAAATATGCGGGTTGACAAGCAGGGTCAGCAGCGCCATGAGCAATGCAGAGATAGGGGCAAAACGCATGGCATGGCGTGCAACTTTTATCTTTAATTCCAAACCAAAGAGATTGATGGTGTGCGCCGCGGTCACCCATTGCAAAAGGCGTTTGCGCGTGATGATCAAACGCACGAGGGTGGTGGCGATGGCATCAATGATGATGAGCGATTCATGCGGCAGGAACACAATTTCAAATAATGCGCGCAACGCCGCCTGCCGCACAGGGCGCGCTGTCGTCTCGGGGTATTGATCTGTTCTGCGCGCGCGCAAGGTTGAGATCGCGCCAGCCGCAATGGGAATTGCGAAGGTGAAGAGCGCCAGCGCAGTCCAAATCAAACTGATGCCCGGCAGCAGAAACCAACCCGCCAGCAGAAACCCCAGCACGGCAGGGTTGACCAAACTTCGGCGCAGATTGTCAACGATCTTCCAACGGTCGAGAGCCGAAAGTTTGTTCGGAATTTTTCCATTCACCTTGTGCGGCACGTGCGGCATCAACCAGGGTAACAACTGCCAATCGCCCCTGATCCAGCGATGCAGGCGGTAGGCGTACGTCAAATAATGGGTCGGATAATCCTCGTACAACATGACATTGGTTGCCAGTCCGCAGCGTCCGTGAATCCCCTCAAACAGGTCATGGCTCAAGAGGCTGTTATCTGGCACGCGGTCACTCAGGCATTGCTCAAAAGCGGCGACATCATAAATCCCTTTGCCAATGTAACTTCCCTCGCCGAACAAATCCTGATACACATCTGAGACGGCGCGCGTGTACAGGTCGAGGGTGATATCGCCTGAATAGACGCGTGCAAAAAGGGAATGATTCGCTACGCTCGGTCTAACCTGCACCCGGGGCTGGATCACGGTATACCCATCCATCAGCGCCCCTGTGAGTGGGTCAAACTCAGCCTGGTTAAGTGGATGCGCAAGAATGCCCGCCAACTGACGGACGCAATCTCGCGGCATGGTGGTATCTGCATCGAGCGTGACCACAAAACGGATTTTGGGCATGGCGCTCAAATCTCCGCTTTGAACAGTGAACGTGCTTCTTTCCTTCCCGTTCAGCAGGCTGTTGAACTCGACCAGTTTTCCGCGCTTGCGTTCCCAGCCCATCCAGCAGCCTTCATTGGGATTCCAAATGCGCTCACGGTGGAAAATATAAAATGGAGCATATCCCTCGCCGCCGTGGTGCAGGTTGAGCCGCTTAATGCTTTCTTTTGCATTTTGGATCAGATCCATCTCGCCTGGCAATTCCTTTTGCGGCGCGTCTACAAAGTCGGTCAGCAGCGTAAAGCGGATGTTGGGGTCGGCATTGCCGAGATAGTGGTTTTCAAGCTGACGCAGGAGCGAATCCAGTTCGGCTTGATTTTTGAGCAGGGCCGGGATGACCACCATCACACTACATTCGGGCGGAATGCCGTCTTGAAAATCAAGACGCGGCAGAACACGCGGCGGCACAATTTGAACCACCAGCCAGTTGACAATATCCACGGCGATGGCGGAGGCGGGCAGGAGCGAGACGAACAAGGCCAGCAGAACTTGCAGAAAACTTCCGCCCGCATAAACGGCATACGCCGCCGAAGCCAGGCTCAGAATCAGCGTCAGCGTGAGAATTCCCCCCAGAAATGCTTTGATCGAATGACGCGTCAGTCCGCGCTGTAAACGGCTTATGAAGGTTGGGCGATAGCCGATCCGTGGTTCAAGTTCCAGAACGCCATGACCGATCAGGTAATAACCGATATGACAGGTGCGCGGCTGATCTCCGTTTTGGGCAAGGTTCAACGCTTCGCGTGCAATGGCGGCTTCGTCCATTGGCGAGCCAAGCGCCAGTTTTTCGATCATGTTGCGGTAGCGGTTGCGCGTTTCAAAATCCATGTTGGGGTAAACGCCCGCAGGGTCGTCGCGCAGAATTGTTTCGACCACGCTTGTCTCTTCAAAAAATTCACGCCAGTTCTGCGTGGCAAGCATCCGCAGGCTGAGGATACTGTTGACAACCAGGGTTTCATCGTCTGCCCGGGGGCGGCTCCGCCTGTCGTCTGGCGTATCAGCCCAAGGCGTAAGTGGAGATGCGGGGGAGAAATCCAAGTGGGTAATGTGTGCCAGCGCTTCCGCAAGAATTTCCAGTACGCTTAATCGCAGCATGGGCGTGAGCGCCCAGTTTTCTCCAATTCGCAACAAGGTGATGTTCTGAAATGCGCCGATAAATTTTTTGATGTTCACTAATTCCAGATGGCTGTCATTCGTTTTTGTGAGGATGAATGCGAGGACATAAATGCGCGCCAGTTCTTCGTCGTCATTATTTAACTTTGGGAGGCGGCGATAAAAATCTGTGGGGATGTCTTCGCTGACTTGTCGAAGGGTTTGTTCGATGATGTAAAAATTATCCAATATCCATTCTGCTGTGCGCGAAATGGTTGTTTCTGTGCGGCTTGTTTCTTCAAAATATTTATGTGTAGATGTGAGAAATGTATTTAATATTTTTGCGCGCGCGGGGAGAGGGTTGCGGTTGTAAGGGTGTTTAATGGAGTCGGAATGCCGCGCCAGGTTGATGGCAAGTTCTTCCAGCCAGTTGTTGGACGCGCTGTTTTTTATGGCAGCTTCAGGATTCGCGTCAGCAGTTAGAACATTGTTGAGCATGGCTCAATGTCCTTTTGATTCGCCCGCGGCGATCTCTGCCATTGTTTTCCCGATTTCTGTTGCAGACAGATCCTGCATGATCATTAATGAAGTTGCCCCGTAGGCAATGAAACTGGTGGCGATGCTTCCGTAGGGCCAGCGCCCTTCGCCAGAGTGACCGTGCGCCACCAGCATCACAAGGTCTACGTCTTGTTCTTCGACCATGTCATGCAGCGCCGTGGTGACGTTATCGCTGGCGACCAGTTGGATTTGCACTTCGACCCCCTGCAAGGCTAGTTGTTTTTGCAGTCCTTCAAAATAGCGCGATGCTGCGCGATGATTCCGCTCGACGATTTGCGCGATAAGTTGTGTATCTTCATCTGAGATCGGGAAACGATTAAACATCTCTGGCTTGCGGATGACCATTCCTAAAATAAGTTCCGCCTTGTTGAATTGCGCCAGGTTGACGGCAATCGGCAGGATGTATTCAGCCCGTGTGGAGCAATCCAACCCGACGAATAAACGGTTGTAACGGATCGCGGAAAATTTTGGGCTGGGCGGGTTGTACGCCCTGACCAGCAGCGTGGATTTGAATGAACGCAGGACGATCTTTTGCACCACACTGCTCACGTTCCACCCGCTCAATCCGCTTCGTCCGTGTGTGCTGAGGATGATTAATTTGACATCGTTATTGTTTGCAAAGTCGATCACGCAATCGGCAGGCAGTCCTTCCATGATTACGTTTTCAACGTTGACGCCTGCCTCCCGCAGTCGCTGTGCAATGCCCTCAAGATACGCTCCCGCCTCCCGTTTTTTTAGATGCCATTCAAGTGGATCAATAGTTTGCTCACCGCCTTTTGCGTGCGGAGGTTCCAAAACATGCAGCAGGGTGATATGCGTATTAACGGATGGCGCAATTGCCATGACATGCGGCAGAACACATTCAGCCAGCGGAGACCCATCCAGCGGAACAAGGATGTGACCGATCATACTACCTCCAATTTGAGACAACGTTTAACCGTTAATACGAAGCATTAAACCTGGCCTCTTTTATGCTGTGGGTGTGTTTTTAAATTAAAACAAAACATACCATTGCGGCATTGATCCAGGTCATTAAAAGTTTTTTTGAAAAAGCAGACTACATTAATATTATACGGACTATTTTATGTAATTCAATATCTTTACGCCGAAAGGGTGTGTCTGATATTTGACATCTTGCAAAAGCCAATCGTAGGTCAGGCTTTTAGCCTGACGCCCTTCGAAATTTATTTATCTACTTATGCAAGAGGTCTATTAATACACCCCTGTTTTTATGCCTGTTGTGGACAATCATCAATCCAAAGTCACAATATACTCGTGGATAAGATGAGCATACCGATTTTGCAAACGAATGAAGTGGTTCTGCACCGCATCTGCTTCTGCGCCATCTGGGGCCAGGAATTTTCCACTCTCAACTCCATGACGGGCAATCTCGCGGCACATGGCTTCGGTAATCAACTCGGCTAACAAGACCTGTCCTTGAATGGTCGTGTCCAGCCGGTCTTGTTCATCCAGATAAATCTTGACCGAAGGCGCGGCAGTTGCGATGACGATGCTTGAATTGACCCGATCAAAATACACCCGTTGCCGCGGATCAATGCGGTCGTCAAAGTCAATATCTGTGAACAGCGCATTGCTGCTCTTCGAAGGCTGAATAAAGATGGTCTCTTTTTTGGAACGCACCTGCACCAGCACCTGCGCTCTGTGCTTGCCGATGTAGGCGGTCACAGTCCCTTCGCCGCCCACTTGCCGGCCTTCCACTTTTACGCGTGCCTGCCCGACCATCGGGTCATGTTTGTGCGGCTGGATCACAACCTGCTGGGTCAGCACAATAATTTCGGGACTGTTCGAAATGACGGTCACCGTCGCGCCAACGTTGGCGCCCTCCACCAGTTTTACAAGCAGGTTCAGGCTAATGGTCTGCCCCGTTTGCACATAAGCCCGTTCGGGGAAAAATCCAATTCCAGAGGGGGGCAGTTCGATTTGTTTGTGTGTACCGTCGCTATCTTTTTTATCTGTCAATTCAGTCAATGCGATTGAATTCAACTCATGCAAAGCCTGGTCGATTTTCTGGCGCAGACGTTTATCCAGTTTGGTCTGTTCATCGTGAACGGCATGTTTCCGCTCGGCCAGGATCAGCGGCTCGAGTTTTGCTTCCACTGCCAGTTTTAGTGCCCTCGCAAACGGATGCGTCCAGTTGATTCCGTCACGGGTCGCGGTCAATACGGGTTCGTCATTTTTCATCAGGTCATGCAAATGGTCGCATTGGATCGAGCCGTAGAAAAAACCGGCATACGGATCATTCTCAAACTTGAGCATGGTCAGCGAAATGATGGTCGCCTTGCTGACCACCAGCAGCCCGCCGTCTGCGTAATCTCCCTCTTCGCTTCTTGTCGATAACTGAATGCTCGATCTGAAAACTTCCAGCCGCGCCGTGACCGGATAGCCCTCGATCTTGATTTTCTCATTCAGGACTTTCTCGCCCTTCGGCGACTTGTAGCTGAGGACGTGTTCATGCCGGATTTTCCCCGCTGATGTAATGTCCCTCAAGATGATCTTGCGCTTTGGGTTGCTCATGATCGGGCGGAGTTCGTAATGCCTTTGTAAATAATTACGCAAATTATCGAACTGCGGCACTTTCACATCGGTGCGCGAAATAATAATTTCAAGGATTGTGCCGTTTCCCTCCGGCATTTCATATTGATCTCTGAGCACGGCATTGGCTCTGGTGGGTGGGTTCAACTTAAAGGTGGGAATTCCCTTTTTGATGAGCAGGGAGCACGAATAAAAATTTGTCCCTTTGAAAGAATAGACATGCCCATACCCCAAGCCAAAGATGGAATCTTTTAATCCGCGTCCCCACATGCCGCGCACGTGTTTGTCTTCTTTTAATCCGCTGGTGGCTTCACCATACGTCCCAACCACTTTGTCCATGCGCAGATCAGTCATGCCCTCGGCATGGTCGCGCACCGTGATAACCGAGTTTTGGTGCTTCCGGTGAATATCAATAACGATCTCGCCTTTAACACGTTGTCCGGCATACTCCAGCCGTGAATAACTGTCATTGCAGTTGGTAATGATCTCCACCAGTGCGCGCAAAACATCCTTGCGAATTGCCTGATCCGCTTGTTGAAGCGCCACCCGGTCAGCATATTGTAATTTACGACTTCCAGCCATTAATTTTCCTTTTGATTAAACCCAAAGATACCTTTAGGGTTTGTAAAAATATAAGTTTTCTCACTACCTGACAAAATAATGTCGTTGCGAGGGCGTTCTTGTTTTTTGCCCGAAGCAATCTCCCTCAATGATATATAGATTGCTTCGCCGCCAAAAGCAAGAGCGGCGGCTCGCAACGACATCATAGGAAGTTATTTATTTACAGGATATTGGTGTTTGTCAGTGAACTTCCGCTTTTTACTTCTCACTTTTTACTTTTTTTCTGCGGCGAAAATAAATACGAAAGTTTATCCTTGCAAAAAGTCAGGAACGTGATGAGGTCCTGACGGTTATGGATGCCCGCGTAGCCTTTGAATAATTCGACATTTCTTGCAAGCGTTTCAGGAGATGATTCCATGGTGCAGAGCAATAAACTTCTGAAATCAAATTCGCTGATGTTTGAGTTTGTGCCGTTCTTTTTGTAATGGAAATAAGCATCCGAAGATTCCATCATCCGCACGAATTTTCCTGCGCGCACTTTCTCTTCCTGCGTAACGACAATTTTCGGTGCGGTAGGTTGTGTTTCCTTCTCCTGTTTGACCTTCGGAATTTCAACCACCGGAACGGGAAGTGCTTTCTTCGCCGGCGCAGTCCGCTTTTGTTTTACTCGCGGATTTTCAACCTTCGCAACCGGCGCGGGCAGAACTTCCACTTTCGGTTCCTGTTTGACCTTCGGAATTTCAATCACCGGAACGGGAAGTGCCTTCTTTGCCGGCGTAGTCCGCTTTTGTTTTACACGGGGAGATTCCACCTTTGCAACAGGCATAGGCAGAATTTCCACCTTAGGTTCCTGCTTAACCTTCGGCTCTTCGATCACCGGAACGGGAAGTGCCTTCTTCGCCGGCGCAGACCGCTTTTGTTTTACGCGCGGAGTTTCCACCTTCACAACTGGCGCAGGCAGAACTTCTACTTTTGGTTCCTTCTTGATCTTCGGAATTTCAATCACCGGAACGGGAAGTGTCTTCTTTGCCGGCGCAGTCCGCTTTTGTTTTACGCGTGGAGTTTCAACCTTCACAACCGGCGCAGGCAGAACTTCTACTTTCGGTTCCTGTTTGACTTTCGGAATTTCGACCACCGGAATGGGAAGTGTCTTCTTCGCCGGCGCAGTCCGCTTTTGTTTTACGCGCGGAGTTTCCACCTTCACAACCGGCGCAGGCAGAATTTCCACCTTTGGTTCGTGTTTGACTTTCGGAATTTCAATCACCGGAACGGGAAGTGTCTTCTTCGCCGGCGCAGTTCGCTTGTGTTTTACGCGCGGAGTTTCAACCTTCACAACCGGCGTGGGCAGAATTTCTACCTTTGGTTCCTGCTTGACTTTCGGAATTTCGACCACCGAAACGGGAAGTGCCTTCTTCGCCGGCGGAGTCCGCTTTTGTTTTACGCGCGGAATTTCCACCTTCACAACCGGTGCGAGCAGAACTTCTACTTTTGGTTCGTGCTTGACTTTCGGAATTTCAATCACCGAAACGGGAATTGCCTTCTTTGCCGGCGTAATCCGCTTTTGTTTTACGCGCGGAGTTTCCACCTTCGCAACCGGCGCAGGCAGAACTTCCACTTTCGGTTCCTGCTTGACCTTCGGCTCTTCGACCACCGGAATGGGAAGAACTTTCTTCGCCGGCGCTGTCCGCTTTTGTTTTACGCGCGGAGTTTCAACCTTCACAACCGGCGTGGGCAGAATTTCTACTTTCG
>CAMCQT010000128.1 GCA_945877125.1 Candidatus Brevifilum fermentans
GCTGAATACTTGGTGCTTTCAAAGAGCCAAAAACTTAACGCGAATTACACAAATTGAGCGAATAATACGAATTTTTTCGCGCCATTCGCCCCATTTGCAAAATTCGCGTTAAAGGTTTTGACCTATTGCACAGAGTCTACACATGAGCCATGTTTTTTATCAAAAAGACCTCGGAGTTTCGCTTCGCGAAAAACTCCGAGGTCTTTCTTTTTACCTTTTACTTCTCACTTTTTACTTCTCCCCCAACTTACTTCCCCATCTTCTTTTTCATCGCCTCAGTCAGCGCGGGGATAATCGCAAACAGATCGCCGACCACGCCGTAGCGCGCTTGTTTGAACACGGGCGCATCGGCATCCTTGTTGATGGCGACGATGACTTTCGAATTTCTCATGCCGACGAGATGTTGAATTGCGCCAGAGATACCGCAGGCGATGTACAAATCGGGCGATACAACTTTACCCGTTTGCCCAACTTGATGGGCGTAGGTCACATATCCGCCGTCAACTGCCGCGCGAGATGCGCCGACTGCGCCGCCGAGCAACTTGGCAAGTTCGCCGAGCATTTCGAAACCTATTTTGGCGGTGGCTGCTTCATCCAAGCCGAGGGATGGGTTGTTCGAGACGCCGCGTCCGCCAGAGACGATGACAGCCGCGTCGCCGATGTTGACTGCGCTTTCGGTCGCTGCGTAGCCTAGCACGGTGGTCAGCGCGTCGGACTTGGCTTCACCTTTGGTCAGTGTGCCAGTTTTGCCAGCCACACGTTCGGGCTTGGGGAAGGCGCGCGCGGGGATGGTCGCCATGACGGGTTTGCCCGAGCAGACGGTCTTCTCTAAAACTTTGCCTTCGTAAATGGGACGGGTGGCAACCAACTGCTCGCCGTTCATTTCAAATTTTGCGACATCGGTCAACACGCCCGTGGACAGATCCACGGCAGACATGGCGGCTAACTCACGGGTGCGAGCAGTCGTCGGAAACAGGATCAGGTCAGGGGTAGATGAAGATGCGAGCGCCGAGAGGGTGGAGGCATACGGTTCAGCGCGATAATCTGCCAGCGCCGCATCATCCACGACGATAACTTCATCGGCGCCATATTCAAACGCGGCTTTTGCGATTTCATCTGCGCCCGCGCCAAACACCAACGCCACGGCGGTTCCAAAACTTTTTGCCACGCCAATCGCTTCCCACGAAGCGGGCTGAACTTCACCTTTGAAATGGTCAATATAAACAAAAGTTTTCATAGCACTTTCTCCGCGAGAATTTTATCGGCGAGTTTGTCGGCGATCTCGGCGGCGCTTTCGCCTGTGATCATTTCAACTTCTCGTTCCTGCACGGGCGGGTTCATCAACTCGATGCGCGTCACCACGGGCGCGGCTGCGGCGGCGCCGACATCAGCCAGCGACCAAACGGGGATGGTTGCCTTCGACGCTTTGCGGATGCCCATGAACGATGGGTAGCGCGGTTCGCCGATGCTTTGGACGACGCTCAGCACGGCGGGCATTTTCGCGCTGACAGTTTGCCTGCCTTCTTCGATGATGCGATCAACGGTCACGCTTCCTGCTTCGACTTTGATACTGCCAGACAACCCAAGCATTGGCCACCCGAGGACACGAGCCGTTTGCGCGGGGGTCAGCCCTGCGCCATTGTCGAGCGTTTGCCGACCAAAGACCACCATGTCTGCGCCGCCGATCTTGTTGATGGCAGCCGCCAGCACACGCGCCGCCCCCACGGTATCTAATTCGGCAAGCGCCGCGTCTGAGACGAGCACCGCGTCATCTGCGCCCATTGCAAGCGCATGCTTGAGCGCATCTCTGGCTGATTCAGGTCCGATGCACAAAGCGGTCACTGTGCCGCCCTGCGCCTCTTTCTGCTGAAGCGCGCCTTCGACAGCATACTCGTCGAATGGGTTGATGACCAACGGCGCATCTCCCCACGTTACCTTCCCATCCTCGGCTTTGACTTTCGCCTCCGAGTCAGGTACTTGCTTGATACATGCGATGATTTTCAAGATGCTTCTCCTTGATTTGAATTCTTTGCTTACCACGAAGTCGACAAAGGTTTTCCTTTGTATATCTTCGTGTACTTTGTATTTAAGAAATATATGCCATCATCACCAAAACATCCGCGTCGATCACTGCCACAAACCCGAACATTTTAGAGTCTATCCAAATCACGCGGCTCAAGGAATGAAGTGACACCTTCAAGGATTTGGTATAACCGTTTTCGAGAAAGAGTTCCGATATATTCGCCAAGTTGCGTTTTGTCAACTGTGAGTAATTGCGATACGTTAACAACGCTTGCTTTGGATAAATCAGCCTCACCTTTTTCCAATAAGACATTGCCTGACATTTTGGCGTACTTTAGATCGGATGTCAACATACATATAATGACCGTGTTAATTTTGCTTTGGTTGTACAAATTGTTTTGGATTATGACGCCAGGATGAGAATACCCAGGCTCCGATCCAAATGGATCATTTAATTCCACCCAGTAAACATCGCCTTGATTGATTACCATTGCCCCTCAACAAGACTGCGGGATGATTTGCGCATTCTGCGAAGCAGTTCTTTTTCTTTGCCGCTCGGTTCGTCGGTGTATACAGCATTAACCTCTTCCAGCAATTTGAGATTTTCCTGCTGGCGCATGTAATTCTCCAACGCAATTACAAACAAACGACTGCGCGAAACTTTCATTTTGCGGGCAAGGGCATTTGCCTGAGTAAAGAGAGATTTATCTATTGATATTGCAGTTTTTATGCTTTCCATTTTTATACCTTTCGTTATACTAAAAGTATAATTTGAAAATACTTCTTGGTCAATAACCTACTTTCCAAATACCCATGCGGCAAACACCAAAATATCTGCGCCAATCACTGCCACAAATCCGATCAGGCTGAAAATCTTTTGCTCCACTTCCCAGCGTTTGCGGTTTTCCAGCCGTTTCAAAAAGAAATTCTTGAATGGGTAAGGGGTCTTCTCGTTGGTTAGGCTGTTGTAAATATCCTGATAGTACGAGTCTGTTTTGAACCACAGTTTGTAGGAGTTCGAAAGGAAGATTCTGCTGAAAAGGAGGAAGACGAGTAAAAATCCGAAGGGAGGTTTGTCGATGTTTGAGAAATTCACTTATTTCACCGTAGGGTTTGAAGGTTGGCAGGTTTACAGGTTAGCAGGTCTTTAACTTGCGAACCTTTCAACATTCAAACCTCCCAACCCATTTTTATTGAATCTGCGTAAAGCTGATTAATTTCCCAGACCGCAGCTCAAGTTCACAGGCGTGTCCGCCGATGGTGTAAGCTGAAAAAGTGTCGCCATCTTCATTCAGTTTGACACGTGAAAAGAAGGTGCTTGGGTCGGGCTTTTCAGCTTTCCACAGAATTTCTCCATGTTGGTCGATCAAGTAGAGGTTCGTGTCGTTGCGTGGAAATCCGCTTGGACTCTCCAATACAATCATGCCAGCGTTAATTTGGATCGTTTTTTCAATATGGGTGTAAAGAGCCACAACATTCATAGGATACCTCCTGCTTATTATATGCAGACAACTCACAGCACAAAGGCTGGACTATCCGCTGGCTGAGGGCGCAGCCTGATTAAACTGCCTTCATGCATGGGTTATCTCCCTTTTGGATCGCGTAAATAGCGCTCAGGAGGGAGAAGGCAATAAAGGTTTTCTCCGTGAAATTTTTCTCTAATTATACACGTTCGTTAAATAAAAAAAGCCCGACGCGTCTTTCGATTTGCGTCGGGCTAGGGGATGGGATGGTCATCCATCATCTTTCCTGGACTCCCATATTGCTAAGTTCATCCGAGTTGTATTGGGCGACGAACAAGTCCGCGCCGGCGAGGACAAGCAATAACAAAACGACCACTGCTACGAGTATGACTAACATAAGGGCAACTCCTTTCTTTTTTTATGATACCAATATAACGTCTTTTGAGCAAAAAAGATGCATCCCCTAACAGTACTGTAATGGGTTGGCAATACAATTATGCAAGGAATGCAATGATGAGGTATACATCATTCTATTTTAACAATTTACGCCCAATCCGTTCCGTTTCTGCTGGCATTGGACATGGCGATTGTATTTTCAGACACATCTCAGCATCCGCCTTTATCTTACCCTTCCTTTTTGGTTTACCGACAGTATCTTTGAGAATGCCGTACGCAATAACATAATTTTCTTTGACAAATCACCCTCGCCCTGCTATACTCACTTAACTAAGTTGACTTTCACTGTCGTATTTATGGCAGTTTGTTTTGAGAACAATCGCAATGTGGCACGGATACACCCCCTCGCGAACAAGTCGGCAGGGGTCTTTTTTTATATTGAGTTGGGCAAACAAACCTTCGCATTCTACCGCTTGTTGCATAATCTACCAAACTTCTTGCGGAATTTACGAGTAAGAATCATATTCTGGTTTAGGTATGTATGCGGCACTCTGCAAAATTGACCTTATCCGCCTCTGGCGGTTGAAATTATTATTTAAATTTAAACTAAAAAGGAAAACATAAAAAACATGAGTAAGAAAAGTAAATTAAGAATTATCCCGCTCGGGGGCTTGGGCGAAGTGGGCAAGAACATGATGGCCTACGAATTTGGCAACGACATCATTGTTGTGGATGCGGGCATTATGTTCCCCGATAACGATATGCTAGGGGTTGATTACATCATCCCTGATTTCGAGTATCTCATCAAAAAAGCGGGCAACGTGCGCGGGCTGATCATCACCCACGGACACGAAGATCACATCGGCGCGATTCAACATTTCGTCGAGCAGATCAATGTGCCAATTTATGCCACCCCCCTCACCCGTGGATTGATCGAAGGCAAGCTGAATCGAAACAACGCCCAGCACAAAGCGCATTTCAAAACCATTCAGGCAGGCGAGTCTTCCAACATTGGACAGTTCAAAGTGGAATATTTCCACGTGAGTCACTCAATCCCAGATGCGGTGTCGCTTGCGATCACCACGCCTGCGGGACTGGTCATTCACATGAGCGATTTCAAATTTGACCACACCCCCGTGGATGGCTGGCCAACAGACTTTGGAAAACTCGCAGAATACGCCGCCCGTGGTGTGGATCTGCTCCTGTCAGATTCGACTAACGCCGAACGCCCAGGCTGGACTCCCTCCGAGAAGATCATCGGACCCGCATTTGACAAAGTATTCGCCGAAGCAAAAGGCCGCATCATTGTGGCCACATTTGCCTCGCTCATCTCGCGCGTGCAACAGGTTGCCGATGCCGCCATCAAAAGCGGACGTAAAATGGCAATCGCCGGTCCCAGCATGGTGGATAACATTAAGGTGGCGCGCAAACTGAATTATCTGGAAATTCCAGATGAACTGATTGTGCCCATCGAGCAGGCATTGAACATGCAGGATCACAAAGTGGTCATCATGTGTACCGGCTCACAGGGCGAACCTTCGTCCATCGTCGGCAGGCTTTCGGCTGGAACAAACCGTCAGTTTGATCTCAAGCCCAACGACACGGTGGTGCTATCGTCGCACCCCATCCCAGGCAACGAAGAAGGCATCAGCAAGACCGTCAACCGCATCCTCCGCCGTGGCGCGAATGTGATCGACGACCGCGTTGCCCCGATTCACGTTTCGGGTCACGCCGCACAGGAAGAGCAGAAGCTGCTCATCAACCTCGTGCGCCCCAAACATTTTATGCCCATTCATGGTGAATTGCGGATGTTAAAACGCCATGCCCAGCTTGCTGAAGAAGTGGGCGTTGACAAGGAAAATATCATCGTCGTTGAGAATGGTCAGGTCGTTGAGTTGATCGGCAACAAGATCCAGCTTGGCGAACGCATCCCCGGCGGCTACGTTTTTGTTGACGGTGAATCCATCGGCGACATTGACCACGACATTATGAAGGAACGCAGTCAACTGGCGCGCAACGGCATTTTGTTGATCGACATCAGCCTTGATAAACGTTCGGGCAAACTGTTGCACGATCCTGAAATCCTGACCCGCGGATTTGTCTCTCCTGAAGAAGCGGAAACGCTCCTGCCCGAAGTCCGCAAACGTGTGATGCAAATTGTCAACAGCGGCGGAATGAACAGCGAAAAAGACCTGATCAACACCATCAAGAGTTATCTGCATCAGGAAACAAAACGCAGACCGATGGTATTTGTGACATTGAGCAAGGCGTAAGAGAGTAAAAAGTAAGAAGTAAAAAGTAAAAAGAGGATGATAAATCATCCTCTTTTTGTTTTAAGCTTGCAAGATTTGGGCAATTCGGCGGTCAATTTTTCCCATTGGATAATCATCCAAGTCTGTGACTTTCACCCATTTTAGGTTTTTATTTTTGGGGATTGAATCACAGTCACAGCGGAACACATGGACTGTGACCTTGAAATGGGTGTACGCATGTTGGATGACACCCAGCGCCTCTTTTTTCTGGCGCAGCCCCCTGTGGGTAACCTTCAAGCTGTATGCGGCGTTAATGACTTTGGTCAACTCTGTGGCAGGGTCGGCGTTGACTCTGCCATTCGGGAATTCCCACATTCCACCGAGCAATCCGTCAGGCGGACGCTGTGCCAAAAGCACGCGTCCGCTTTTTATAATCACAGCCGCCGCGTGGACATATTGCGGAACTGCCTTCTTCGGCTTCAACATAGGTCTGGCTTCCTGCGTTCCATTTTTGCGAGACTCGCAGATTTCCACGAGCGGACAAAGCAAGCAACGCGGATTTTTTGGGATGCAAAGACTCGCGCCCAAATCCATTAACGCCTGGTTGTAATCACCAGCCTGACCTTTGGGCAAATTTTGCGCGGCGAGTTCCCACAATATTTTTTCACCCGCAGGTGAATCAGCAGATTCGCTGACATCGAACAGACGAGAAAACACGCGGCGCAGGTTGCCGTCTAAAGTTGGTTCGTCCATGCCGAATGCCATGGATGCGATTGCGCCAACGGTGTAGCGACCAATGCCCGGGAGGCTGCGTAAATCTATCAGATCACGAGGCAATTCCCCGTTAAATTTTTCTGCGACTATTTTGGCGGCTTTATGTAAATTGCGGGCGCGGCTGTAATATCCAAGCCCCTCCCAGGCGTTTAAGACATCCTGCTCGGAAGCGTTTGCCAAAGCGCGCACATCAGGAAATAAATTCATCCATTTTTCAAAATAGGGAATGACCGTGTCCACGCGCGTTTGTTGAAGCATAATCTCCGAAACCCAAACGGCGTAGGAATTGGGGTGGTCACGCCAGGGGAGAACCCGCCTGTGTTGGTTGTACCATTTGAGGAGGAGGCGGGGAAGATTAGTCATCAGTTAGCAGTGGTCAGTAATCAGTTGTCAGCGCAGGGATTGGAGAGGGGGGAGTTTTGGTAGGAATGAGTGCCAAAATCAACTACACGGACATCGAAATAACCGTCACTTTGGCAGGCGAGGACTATGGCGTCGGCACCTTGCGGGAAATCGAGGAGTTCTTTCGTAACGAAAATCATGTCGCGGCGCTGATCGTTGATCAAAAGAAAGCCGATGCGTGAAAAATCCTTGACGGCATAAACAGCCCACGGGTGCGCCGAGGACATACCTTCATTTCGGCGATACAAACGCGGATATAACATGCGCCCTTCCACGAGAACTGTCCCTGGCTGTGCGAGGAAAGCGCGGACTTCTTCGGCACTGTAGCCGCTTGATTCAAGTTTTACGATCAACTCATTTTGCGAGGCGATGTAACGGGGTTGAGCCAGTCCCTTCGCAAACCACGGAAGCGAACCGGTAACCATAAAAGCCAAAAGAATAAAGGCAACTTGCGGGCGGAAATCTCGAAGCGCAATTGATTTTGTCTCTGGCTGAATATTAGTTGGGAATATCTTTTCGGCTTTCGCACCAAATAGCAGGGTGAGCGCGCCTAGAATTTCCATCGCGCCGATGGCGAAATAGAAATAAATGACCCAATCCACGGGCAGGTTGTAGCGCCAACTGGAGAAACGCGAAATGCCGTTTGCGAGCGTATATCCCAAATTGACGGCGAGGGGCAGTAAACCAATCCAGCCTGCGCGCCGCCAGGTTGCGCCAAATCCCACGGCGATGATGGCGAGGTAAATGAGCAGCAGCGCAAGGTTGTACCAGGCGAGTGTTCCATCCCATGTGACCCAATATAAATTAACAGGCGCAGACAAGCCTTCAAAATTTTCGATGAGCGGGAGCGCAAGCAAGCCGCTAATTTCTGTATTCAAAATATGTGAGGTGAAAAAACCCGCGACATAGGCCGGATTTTCCAGCGTGAATGAAACAATGCGATGCCCCACGCTTTCTTTGGCAGGGTCAAACTGACTTAAATCCAAATTACCTGTAAAAGAATATTGGCTGTAAATGATCGCGGATTGGCGCGGGTCATCAAAGGTAAATTGACCGACCACCGTATAGTTGTGTGCCAGCCACGGCAGGACGGTCAAAGTCATTGCGATAGCAAAGATAACGCCAGCAATAATCCACTCTTTTGTTTTTCGTTGATAGACAAACCAAGCCAGAACGAAAACCACCGGCAGGACAAGCAGAGATTGGGTGCGGAACAAAAGCACCAAGCCGAAAAATCCGCCTGCGACCAGCGTGGATTTTAAGTCACGCCGCTCAAGCCACCAGATGAGGACAAGGCACAAGACAGCCAGCGCCATTGCGGTGGGAAAATCGGTGGTGAATATTTTGGAGTTTGCCACACGGGTATTCGACGAAATCCACAGCCCCACCAATTCACGGAAGATGGCGAACAGGGCAACGGTCACACCGGCGGCGGGAGAGTGCAGTTTCTTCGCGAGGAAATATAACGCTACGGGAAAAAGTGCCAGCACCAAAGTCTGCGCGGCGATGATGGCGGGATAATTTTGCCCGAAGAAAAAATGCAGGACGGCGAGAAATGTCACATAGAACGGGCGGGGCGGAATACTGCCAAGATAATTGGAGCCGATCAGCAGGCTTTGAGAAAGGTAATCATAAAAGCCGGCATCAGAATATGGAAGCGGAATATTCGTGGGCGGAGTGATGGGCGCGTAGAAACTGTTTTGCAAAACTTCCACGGGCACGCTGAGCCAGAGGGTGGCGGCGGTAAGATAGATGAAGACAGGCGTTGCAAGTTGCAAGTTGAAGGTTGCGTTTTGCCTGTTGCGTGTTGCGTGAATTAAGAAGGTAAAACCCGCAAGAATAGAAAGAACAAACTGCCAGCCTAGGATGGCTACGCCGGGTTCGCCCCAGTAGGCGGTATCTGGCGTGATGCCGATCTTGGTGATGGCGACGAAAAGGAAGATAAAAAGCAGAAGGCTGAAGGCGATCAATGCCGATAAATAAACTGGCTTGCGTTTTGAAAGTTCCTGCGGATGAAATCCATTTTTTACGAAGGTCAGAAAAATTGCGGATTGAAACCCGATGATGAGCAGGTACCAAAGCAGTGGACTGAGACGCTCGTAGTAGGGCAGGAATCTCTCAGGGTTGAGATAACGCAAAAGAAACAGGATCAGGCTTGAGGCGAGGGAAAGAAGCGCGGCAGAAAGAATGAAAGGCGTGCGGGCGGTCAAATCAAATCGAGATGAATCGCGGCGGGCGATGTATCCCAGATAAATTCCCACAAAAAAGAAGAGGGTGAGAATCGCAAGCAAGCTGAGGCGCGCAAGGGAGAGTCCGCTTTCAGACGGGACGAGTGAAAGCAGGAGGATGGCGAGCAGAGACTCAAAGGCCGTGGTGAAAAAAAACCACGGCCATAAGTGAGGTATGTTATTTGAAGTTTTTGAAATCATAGATGGGGTCGGATTACTGCTCCGACTTAATTATTAAAATTGAAATCCGGTGCGGGCGTTGACGATCTTGTACGAATAATTTTTTACGTAGCCAAAGAGACGTTCCTGCAAGAGCGCCCAATCTGCAGAAGCAAGGATGCGGCGCGCCTGCGGCAGATCCGCGGCGATCAAGCCGACTTGAATTTGCGGGTACGAACCATAAATGGTTGCCCATGCTTCAGAGGGCTGTAAACCAAGCCTTTGCACGCCAGGCACAAACTCGCCGACCACGAATTCAAAATATTCCTGATCGCGTTCGGGGGCAATATCCCAGGTCATGAGCACTTTGACCGACATATGATTTAACCTTTTTGATAATCCAAAACAACCACGTGCGTTTCTGAAGGCAGGCTGGAACGTGTTACCTTAAGCGAGGGTTGCGCGTCCTGTTTGCTCAAGCCCATTTCCTTGATAAATTTGTTCAGGTCATCCAGTTTGATTTTTGAATCGGGCGTGTCATAGTGCATGGGGACGACGAGATTGGGCTCCAACATGCTGACAACTTCTGCGGCTTTTGCGGCGTTTAGGCTATTGCCGCCGCCGACCGGAATAAGCAGTACGTTGACTGTGCCCAGCAATTCGATCTCGCTTTGGGTGGGAATCTGTTGCAGATCGCCAAGGTGCGCGACGGTGATGCCGTCGTAATCAAATACATAAACCGTATTGCGTACTTTGTCTTTTGATTTCTTGCCGTTGTCTGTTTGAACCGCTGTGATGAATACGCCGCCAATTTCAAATTCACCGGGCCCCGTGAGCACGTGCGTGCTGCCTTTGACCGCGTCGCTGTAATTATGACCAGATGCATCGTGGCTGACGGTGACGATCTCAGCTTTTAGTTTTAGCGGTTCATAACCAACGACTTTGTTATCAAATGGATCGGTAACCACGGTGACAAAATTTCTCTCCGTGAGCCGAAAACAGGAATGTCCGTACCAGGTAATTTCCATAAAGTGTTGCCTCCGAAGGGCAATTATAATGGATAAACTTCTTCCAAGGAAAAAACATGACAAAAAAGCTAATTCCCTTTCTTGAAGCCTTATTCGCGGTCGTCGTGTGGGGCGCTTCGTTCATTGCCACAAAAATTGCGGTGGGACAAATTTCCCCCGTTGCGGTTGTCTGGCTGCGTTTTGCAATGGGTATTCCAATTCTTATGGTTGCGGTCGTTATGCGCAAACAATTTGCATTCCCCAAAGGTAGTGAATGGCTATATTTCACCATGCTTGGATTTTTGGGAATAACATTTCATCAATGGCTGCAATCCAACGGGCTGCAAACAGCGCAGGCCACCACCACCGCCTGGATCATTTCCACGTCACCGGCGTTCATTGCCGTGCTGGGCTGGATGGTTTTGAAGGAGAAAATAAATCTCCAGCAATCGTTGGGAATTGGGCTTGCCATGCTGGGCGTGCTGGCTGTGGTCAGCAAAGGCGACCTTGCTGCGCTGGCAGTGGGCAAGTTCGGCAACACAGGCGATTTTCTCATTCTCATTAGTTCGGTCAACTGGGCGGTGTTTTCCATCCTTTCGCGGCATGGATTAAAGAATCACCCATCTACCATGATGACGTTTTGGGTAATGACCATCGGCTGGCTGCTCACCTCTGTTGCGTTCATTGCAGGCAAAAACTACGTTGAAATTCCGCTGCTCGATACACGCGGCTGGATCGCCATGATCTTCCTCGGCATCTTCACCACGGGTCTGGCCTACATCGCATGGTTCGACGCGCT
>CAMCQT010000129.1 GCA_945877125.1 Candidatus Brevifilum fermentans
CCCCGTCAACGGGAAGAAAATCGACTGGATCAAATGGCTGATCTGGATTCCCTGGATCAGTCTGATTGTTTTTCTGGCTGTCCAATCTGGCGGTTATAAGACGATCAACCTGCTTTATCACACCCAAGGCGGCATCTCCGTAGCCGGATCGCCAGACCGCCCGATCTTCATCGCCTATATCATCTACTACTTTGTAATCGCCCTTTTTATTGGATTGGCGATCACTGTCGGACGCCGCGCCGGCTGTCACACGGTCTGTTGGATGGCGCCGTTCATGATGATCGGACGCTGGATTCGCAACCGACTTCCGTGGCCATCTCTGCGGCTGGTGGCGGATGCCTCCGCCTGCACAGATTGCAACCTTTGCTCCAAGAATTGCCCGATGAGTTTGGATGTCCTTGGCATGGTAAAGGCAGAGCAAATGGAAAACCTGGAGTGCATTCTATGCGGTACCAGCGTGGACAAATGTGCCAAGCGCGCCATTCGTTATTCGTTCAGCGGAGGCAAATAATGCGCTACACACTTTCAGCGGTGCTTTATTTCATCACTGTCATCATCATTGCTCATTTTTTTGCCCCACCCGGTTATGTTTGGACCAGGAACACAATCAGCGACCTGGGTTCGCAGGGGCATGTCAATAAATGGATCATGCAATCAGGATTTATTGGTTTTGGGATTTTACTGACCGCTGGTTTGATATTCAAATTCCGGGATTTGGGTCGCGTGAATTATCCGGATGGTTTGATCATTGCCTACGGACTTTCTGTATTGGTGACAGGCTTCTTCTGTGCCGCCCCCATAGACAAAGCCCGACGATTACAGATATTTCTCTTTAGTCTGTGTAATCTGTCAAATCTGTGGATGAATAAAAACCATACTGGGAATTGCTGGGGATAGGTCAGAATGAAATCCGAACTTATACAGGCGAAGTTTTTGAATATTACAGCAAGAGACATGCGCGCGGTAAGGTTGTGATCAAAGTTGTGTGAAGTTCATAAAAGGAGATTCCATCATGCATGATAGAAATGCATCTTATACTTTCGGTGATATGGATTTGCGTGATGCTCACCTATCCTTCGATGTATGACAGGTTTCTGCTCGTCGTAAGCATGGGATTTAATGTAGTAACTGTTTGGTATGCGTGGAATCGAGTCTGAATGCATCCTGAAAAATTCGGAAAACGGCTGAACGCCTCAGCCGTTTTGTTGCTAAAAAATGTAAAATTTATTTGACATAATGTATGTTTTGATTTACTATATGTATATATAAAGTTACTAAAAGTAACTAAAACCATACAGAAAGAGGTCAAAATGTCATATCAAGAGAAAAACATCACGGTTTCGCTGGTTAGCCATCTACTGATCGGGGTCTACTACCTGTCTCAATTGTTTGAAATGCAGCAGGCGGGTGGATTGGTAGCGGCGAAGATTTTCAGCCTTTGGGCAGTCGTCATTCTAGGAGTGATTGTCGTGAATATTGTTGGCAACATCCTCACCCACATTTTGCTCAGCATTGTCCACGCGATAAAAACTAGGTCGGAACTTGTAGAAAAATACGTCGAAGATGAGCGGGATCACCTGATCGGTCTGAAAGGCGACAAGATTTCCCACATTGCATTTTCGATTGGGGTGTTGATCGCTATGCTGACCTTTGCCTTCGGTCAGCCGCCGCTCGTGATGTTCAGCCTGCTGATACTCTCATCCATTCTTTCCGAAATCATCGGGGACATTTCGCAGTTGTACCTTTATCGAAAGGGGTTCTAGGATGGACAAATACAAAGTGCGAAACAATGTTCGCAAGTTGAGATTCAATCACGACGAAATGACGCAGGAACAACTAGCAGAGAAGGTCGGCGTGACGCGACAAACCATCATCGCCATCGAAGGCGGAAAGTACGCCCCCTCCCTCGAACTGGCTTTCAAGATTGCCTTCGTTTTCGGCGTGCCGCTGCAAGAAGTGTTTTCGTATGAACTTGAAGGAGATGAAAAATGAACGACGATAGAAAGACCGCAGGCTTTGTCGGAGCCTTATTTTTGACCGCGATGGTGGCAAGCCTGCTGGGCGGCGGACTGGTCGAATCGGTGATAGCTGTCCCGCACCACCTCGTTACATTGGAAAATGAAACCCTGCTGATCGCGGGGATGCTCCTCGAACTGCTGAACGCCATTGCCGTAGTTGGGATCGCGTCCCTGATGTTTCCAATTATGAAACGACACAACGAAACAATGGCGGTTGGATACTTGGGCTTTCGACTCGTCGAGGCTATATTTTGCAGCATGATCGTGATCGCTCCGCTGTCGTTGATGACATTAAGTCGGGAGTATCTGAAGGCGGGGATTTCGGATATTCAATTTCAGGCGGCGGGCATCCTTGCCGTTGCGGAACGCGCCAGCGTGGCAAACCTGTTGATCCTCGTCTTCTTTTGTCTGGGCGCGTTTTTGCTCTATACACTGCTCTACCAAACGAAACTCCTGCCGCGATTTATCTCGGTCTGGGGATTGGTCGCTGTCGTGTCGGTGCTGGTCATAAACCTACTGTCATTGAAACTGGAGATTGGCATGGGGATCAGTATGATCTTTGCGCTTCCCATCATCCTGAACGAAATCTTTATGGGAATTTGGCTCATCGCCAAAGGATTCAATCCGCCCGCTGTAAACGCAACAGCATAAAAATTGGAGGATCACGCTATGAAAGCAATTGTCATCACCAAGTACGGTCCGCCCGAAGTTCTTGAAGTGAGGCAGGTTGACAAACCCACCCCCAAGGACAACGAGGTCTTGATTCGCATTTACGCCTCCGCGGTAGTCGCGACAGATCCCATGTTCCGCAAGGGCGATCCATTCATCGGCAGGTTATTCACCGGGCTGACAAAACCCAAGCATGCGATCCCGGGTGACGTGCTCGCCGGGGAAATCGAGACCGTCGGCAAGAACGTAACCCGATATAAACCTGGCGATCAGGTATATGCGGCCTGTGCAATGACCCAGGGAGGTCAGGCTGAGTACATCTGCCTGCCGGAAGATGGTCCATTGGCGTTCAAACCCACCAATATGAGTCATGAGGAAGCCGCCGGTGTTCCCGATGGCGGACTGGGCGCGTTGAACTTCCTGCGGGATGCGGGAAAAATTCAAAGCGGGCAAAGCGTTCTCATCAACGGCGCATCCGGTTCGGTTGGCACGTACGCAATTCAGCTTGCGAAGTATTTCGGCGGGCGAGTGACAGGTGTATGCAGTACCGCGAATGTGGAACTCGTGAGATCGTTGGGCGCGGATCATGTTATTGACTACACCAGGGGTAATTTCACCAAGGATGGTAAAACATACGACTTCATTTTCGATGCAGTTGGCAAGAGTTCATTTTCGCGCTGCAAGAACTCGCTCACCCAAAGCGGCGTCTACGTCACCACTGTCCCTGCTCTCGACTTCATGCTTGACACATTATTGACTTCCAAAAGCAAGGGCAAAAGGGCCGCCTTTGTGGCTCCGGGACTGCGGTCATCAAGCGACAAGGTGAAAGATCTTAACTTCCTCAAGGAATTGATCGAGGCAGGAAAGATAAGATCGGTGATCGACCGGCGTTACCCGTTGGAGCAGATTGTCGAGGCGCACCGCTATGTTGAAACCGGGCACAAGAGGGGAAATGTGATCATCACGCCATAAAAAGAAAACGAAGGAAAAATGGAGGAGCTTTTATGAAAGCCATGGTCTACAAACGGTACGGCCCCCCCCCCGAAGTTCTTCAGATCAGGGAGGTTGAGAAACCAGTCCCATGCGAACGTGAGGTGCTGATTAAAATCCGCGCTACCACCGTCACCATCGGCGACTGCCGCATGCGCAGTTTTACCGTCCCGCCGGAGCAATGGCTGTTTGCCCGCCTGTACCTGGGCATTTTCAGGCCGCGCCGTCCGGTTTTGGGCATGGAACTGGCCGGGGATATCGAAGCGGTTGGGGCAAAAGTCACGCGCTTCAAACCCGACGACGCTATCTTTGCATCCACCTTCGAGGCGGATTGGGGCGGGTACGCCGAATACAAATGCTTCGCGGAAACCGGCATGCTGGCTCTCAAACCATCCAACTTGGATTACGGAGAAGCCGCTGCTGCGGTAGGTGGCGGGGCGACAGCGCTGCGCTGTTTAAGACAGGCCAATCTCCAGCAGGGGCAAAAGGTATTGATCTATGGCGCATCCGGCGCGGTGGGGACGAATGCCGTTCAACTGGCGCATAATCTGTTTGGCGCAGAAGTGACCGGGGTGTGCAGCGCGGCCAATCTCGATCTGGTGAAATCGTTGGGAGCAGCGCATGTATTAGATTATGCTCGCCAAGATTTCACCCAACAAGTCCCAATCTACGATGTGGTTTTTGACGCAGTTGCCAAATTCCCAGCCGCCCAAGCCCGCCAGACACTCAAACCCGGCGGCGTTTACCTAAATATCCATCGGGATTCTGACCGCGCCAAACCCGGCCAGACGCGCCTCCAGGAAATCTTGGAACTCAAAGAGTTGCTCGAAACCGGCCATTTCAAACCCGCAATTGACCGAGTCTATCCCTTCGAGCAGATTGTCGAGGCTCATCGTTATGTTGAGCAGGGGCGGTAACTGTTCACGCGAAAAACGATATTGGATTAATTGGCTTTACTTTGCCAAATTACCAATTTTTTACACCAAAAATGGGAGAGTCAATTCGACTCTCCCGTTTTTGGTGTAAAGACTCTGTCGAACTAAATTTCCTGTGCATAAACCGCAAGAAAAAAACCGGAACCCTTTTTATGGCAGTGGCAAGTTACCTGCATAACCGGTAAGTTCGATATACCCATTGCCGCGCACAGGCGCTCCGTTGCAGGTGCCTTCAAAACGCACGGCTCCTTCCCAATAGGTTACCGCTGCAAAGTTGATTTCCTGGTCTGCCATCCACGGATGGATTTCCAGCAGGCATGCGGGGTCGTCAAGTTGAATTTGCCATTTGGCTGGATACACGCCCCCAGTGTGCGGACTGATCCACTCATCCAAAACGGTGATGTAGAAATTGGCGTCTTGCAAAGATTGGGGCTTTCCATCAGCGGCGATGAATGTCCCGCTGGAAAAAGCAGATGCTCCCCCGTCGCGTTCGCGCAGTTGAAAAAGCATCAGCGCCGAACCGTCATCAAATTGCAGGGAGAACCAATCCCAGCCGATTTGATTCTCGTCCAGTACGCCGGTGCTAAATTCGTGGTCTTTCCATGTCAAACCACTTACAGGGTAGGAGATTTCATCTATTTTTAGTGTTCCCTCAGTTTGCAAGCGCGGCTGGCTGTAATAATACGAGGCGTTATTTTCGTTTTGACCTTTGCGGCTGTAGCCGTTATCGCCGTGCCGGATAACCCCTGCCTCATCGGTCAAAGTCAGATTAAGCGAGATGTTGTCTTGCGCGGCTTGCAGGTGATAAACACCCGTGGCGCTCTCGCGAATACTCCAATCTTCCAACCAAACGCGGTACGGGTCGGCTTGCGCCCCCGAGAGCCCGGGTCCGGGGCGAGAGTAACGCTCGAAGGCGTAAAAGCGCCCGGCGTCAATATCACTGACTGCAAAGTGGGCAAAGTAGAGATCGTGGCTGTACCACTGCGAATCTTTAGGCATCTCTGTTAAGGGCGACAGTAAACCCACGCGGAAAATAGTCAACTCGAAGCCGAAGGGTCGTCCCTCAGGTGTTTGCAGATTGCCGGTGTAATACCACCATTCGGTGCGGAAATCGGGGTGCGCGCCAAAATCGGCTGGAAAAATCAGCGGACGTGAGCCATCTGCAAAAGTAAAGCCGGGTGGAATTGCGGCGCTCACGCCTGCCGTGCTTGGCAGGCGCACCTCAGCCGAGGGCGAACCCGTTGCGGCACAAGATGACAGCAATATGGAAAAAATAATTGTGAAGAAAAAGGGAATACGCATATTGAAATTATACGTTGAGATGTGAACTCGCTTATGGTGCAGGAAGAGGGAATATATGGAACGCTAATATTCGTGGAAATTTAGCATCGCTGATGTTTCTCTAACATACGGCAGATACAATCTGCCACATGACTGCTTTTCTCCGTTTTCACGATCTGACAAAATCCTTCTATGAGGGCGATGTGCGGCGTGTGGTGTTACAAAATGCCCACGCTGAATTTCAGCCTGGCGAAATTACTGTAATTTTAGGCAAGAGTGGCAGCGGCAAAAGCACCTTGCTCAATCTCATCAGCGGCATTGATCAGCCTGACAGCGGACAAATTTGGGTGGAGGGGCAAGACCTGACCGCCCTGCGTGAACGCGAGCGCACCCTTTTCCGACGTGCGCGGATTGGGTTCATCTTTCAATTCTTCAACCTGATTCCCACCCTGACCGTCGGCGAGAACGTGCTGCTGCCGCTGGAACTGAACCGAACCCCGCGCCTGATTGCCCGCCAAAAAGCAGAATCTCTGCTTGATGCAGTTGGCTTACTCGACCGATGGGCAACCTTCCCCGAAAAACTCTCTGGCGGCGAACAACAGCGCGTTGCTCTGGCACGCGCCCTTGTTCACGACCCGCTCTTAATTCTGGCTGATGAACCAACTGGAAATTTAGATGAAGAGACCGGCGCGCAGGTGATGTCTCTGCTGACCCAACTGACGCGCGAGCAAAACCGCACCCTGTTGATGGTCACACATAGTCTGGAAGCCGCCGCACACGCCGACCGCGTTTTGCGCCTTTCGCACGGGCAATTCGTCGCGGAGCGTTGACCCATGCTCTCTTTGCGAACCTTGCTTCGACATCCCATCCAATTTGTATTAATGACGCTTGGCATTGCGCTGGGCGTGGCGGTCATGGTCAGCATTGACCTGGCAAACGCCAGCGCAGAACGCGCCTTCGATTTGAGCGCCAGCGCCGTGACCGGACGAGCCACCCATCACATC
Organism: Candidatus Brevifilum fermentans; assembly: GCA_945877125.1. GTDB lineage: Bacteria > Chloroflexota > Anaerolineae > Anaerolineales > Villigracilaceae > Villigracilis. The sequence continues at coordinate 6,898 of CAMCQT010000129.1, forward strand.
GTCGCCAGCGGGAAGGGCGTAGACGAGGCGCTCTATGTTCAACTCCGCACCGACCCGCAATGGCGCAGCACACTCGAACTTGCTCCTCTTGTCAGCGCCTACGCCGTCAGCCCGCAGTTGGGAAATGTCCCTTTTACCGTGCTTGGCATAGACCCGTTTGCCGAAGTCCCATTCCGTAGTTATCTGGGTGGACAACGCGAATTGCAGTTGGAGACTTTTGCCGCGCTGTTGACTCAGCCAGGCGCGGTTTTGCTTTCAGCACAGACCGCCCAACTTTATGGGCTGCAACCCTGCCTTTCTGGCGCAGTGGATGATTCGTGCCGTTTAACGCTTTCGGTCAACGGCAAGATACGCACTGCTTACCTGACGGGTGTGCTCGACCCCGCTGATGACTTTGCCCGCCGCGCATTGGACACCCTGATGCTGACCGACATCGCCACCGCCCAAAGCCTGAGCGGCAGCGCGGGAGAGTTGACTCAAATTGACCTGATTCTGCCCAAAGAGTTTGATACTAGCCTGCTGTCAACAGCGCTCCCACAAGGCGTCCGGCTTGTCTCATCCGAAGCACGCAACAGCCAGGTCGGTGAAATGGTCGCCGCTTTTCAAGTCAACCTTACGGCGCTCAGTCTGCTGGCGTTGTTGGTGGGCATCTTTCTCATTTACAACACCATGACCTTTTCAGTCGTGCAACGCCGCCCGCTCTTTGGCACGTTGCGTAGTTTGGGTTATACCCGCGAACAAGTCTTTGGCATGGTTCTGGGCGAAGCCGCGTTGGTCGGCGCACTTGGCTCAGGTCTGGGACTCGGCTTGGGCGTTCTGCTGGGTCAGGGTGCAGTGCAAATGGTGACCCAAACCATCAACGACCTGTTTTTTGTAATCAGCGTGCGCGGCATTCAAATCCCTGTGTCTAGCCTGCTCAAAGGCGGGCTGGCGGGCTTCTTCGCCAGCATCCTCGCCGCCGCCCCACCCGCCTGGGAAGCAGCATCTGTCCCGCCGCGTTTGGCGCTCTCCCGCGCAGGGCTGGAGAGCAAAGCGCAATCAGCGGTCAATCTGGCGGCGGGGCTGGGTGTTATTTTCTGTCTACTCGGCGCGACAACCCTCTCTCTACCTACACGCAATCTTATAATCAGTTTCGGCGGCACATTTGCAGTCATCATCGGGCTGGCGGCGCTCACCCCCTTCGTCACAGTCACGCTCATGCGGGTACTTGGCGAACCGCTCGGTAAATTATTCGGCTTGCTCGGACGCCTCGCCCCGCGCAATGTGATCCGCTCGCAAAGCCGCACAGCCGTTGCCGTTGCCGCGCTGATGATTGCTGTCTCCGTCACCATTGGCGTGCAGGTCATGATCTCCAGTTTTCGAACCACGGTTGTGTTGTGGCTCGAGCAAACCCTGCAAGGTGACATCTATCTTTCCGCCCCCGGCTTGAGCGCAGTGCGCCCCGATACGCCGCTCGACCCGCAAGCAATTGCTCTGGCGCAAGCACATCCACAAGCTGAAAGCAGCGCGGCAGTACGCATTGTCACGGTTGAATCAGATCAAGGCGCAGTACAACTGGTAGCCGCAAGTGAGGAGCCGGAAATGAACGCCCGCCTATTCCTCTCGGCGCAAGGCAGTCCACAAGAAGCGTGGCAGGCAATGAAAGATGGGGCGATTCTGCTCTCGGAACCTTTGGCAAATCGACTGGGGATATCCGCTCCAGGCGGGACGCTCTCGCTTCTTACACCCGAGGGCTGGCGGCTGTTTCCTGTGGCAGGAATCTACGCTGATTACACTTCCACCAGCGGAGCAATCCGCATGAGCCTGCCGGTCTATCGCCGCCTATGGAGCGATGATCGCCTAAACGGAGTAACCCTTTTCCTCGCCCCCGAAGCAGATGTAGATGCGGTGACCGCCGATTTGCGCACGCAGTTAACAGCGTTCCCAAATATCCAAGTCAATCCCAGCGGAGCGCTGCGGCAGGGCGCTATGGATGTATTTGACCGCACCTTTGCCATCACAACCAGTATGCAGTTGGTCACCACTCTGGTTGCCTTTATTGGGGTACTGAGTTCGCTGCTGGCTCTGCAACTGGAAAAAGCACGCGAGATGGGCATTCTGCGCGCGATTGGATTAACGGTTGCTGAAATGCGCCGTCTGACGCTATGGGAAACCGGACTGCTGGGTGCATCTGCTGGATTGTTAGCGCTCCCCACTGGCTACATTCTGGCCTGGATTTTGATCTTCGTCATCAATCAACGCTCCTTCGGCTGGACACTGCAAATGGAGGTGACGCCCGCTCCTTTCATTCAAGCGTTTTTACTGGCAGTCACAGCCGCCCTGCTTGCCGCCCTCTACCCCGCCTGGAGATTGGGTCGTATGGCTATCGCCGAAGCATTGCGCGGCGAGTAAGTTTACATCGCCCGCCGGCAGCTAAGAATATACCGAATGTGCAACTCTTTTCCAAGATTCTCTACCGTACAAAATCTTTTTTTGGACGTTGAAAAACACTGATTTTCGCTGATAAAAGAAAAAACATGGGTAGCGCATTAGGTGGAATAGTTGTTTTTCGTCTGTCCCCCCTTTCCACATCCGACCACCTAACGTCCAAATCCTATTGGCGTAGTCCATCCAGTTAAAAGCAAAAACCCGCTATTTCTAGCGGGTTTAGCTGGGGAACCTGGATTCGAACCAAGATACCATCCTCCAGAGGGACGTGTACTGCCGTTGTACGATTCCCCAATAAGGCGGTTATTTTATCATCGTTTTCTTTCTTTGTGTGTAATTTCAGCAATTCCCCAGCAATTCCAATTCTACAATTCTCAACTCTCATTATGATGGTTTTTATTCATCCACAGATTTTGCAGATTACACAGATTAAAAAGAAATCCAAGAAGCCTGCCTTTCTGCCTGATTTTATCGCGCCCCGTATCCAGGCAGTTGTAAATAAACTGTAATAAAACTTAATGTTTTGAATTCTGTCTTCATGCTATACTTTATTTTAGGCAAAAGGAGAGCTTATGTCTATACGGATTCTGGTCGTAGATGATACCGAGTTAAATCTAAAAATGGTTAGCGCGATTCTTGTGAGAGATGGCTATGAAATAATAACCGCTCGAAATGGTGATGAAGCATTAAGGGTAATAAAATCAACTCCTCCTGCATTGGCTATTCTTGATGTAATGATGCCAGACATGGACGGATATACACTTTGCGAGCATCTTCGTCAGAATCCAACTACAGAGAAAATCCCAATTATTATTTTGACAGCCCTGAGCGGGGTTGAAGATAAAATAAAAGCCTTTGATTCAGGCGCTGATGATTTTTTAGCAAAACCATTTGAACCACAAGAGTTGCGCGCCAGGGTTAAAGTACTGTTACGGCGGTTTTCAGAACGGGAAATAATTCAAACGAGTGAAGCACCAGGCAAGGTCATTGCGGTATTTTCACTACGCGGAGGCGTAGGCGTATCCATGCTTTCATCAAATCTGGCAGCATCATTATCACAGATTTGGGGAACCCCAACTGCATTGGTAGACCTGGCTTTTATGAATGGACAAAGCGCCCTCCTCCTTGATCTGCCTCTTCGCAATACCTGGGCTGACCTAGGCCGCTCTCCGGCAAATGAAATGGATATCGATCTACTTAACTCCACCTTGCTTCGTCACGATGCCGGTGTGCATGTCCTTGCGTCTCCTCGCCATCCACAAGAGGCTGAAGTCATAACTGCGGAACATGTCCGAAAGGCAATTGGATTACTCCGCACCCATTATCACTATATTATCCTGGATTTACCACATGATTTTTCAGAAACAACGTTAGCCGGTCTGGATTTGGCTGATCAGATTTTACTCATGTTGTCTCCTGAAACCGCATCTGTCCGCTGTGCTGCAAACGCTCTTGAAACTTTTGCACAGCTTGAATACCCGGCTGATCGCACCAGCCTAGTCTTGAATTGGACTTTTAAGGGAAAGGGGTTACCACGTGCTGGAATTGAAGGAGCACTGAAAAAAGAATTAGGCGTAGTAATTCCTTACGCTGGAGAAGTGGTTGTTGCCTCAATTTTATATGGAAAACCTTCTGCTTTGCTTGCTCCACTTGACCCACTAGGCGCATTTCTGGAAGACCTTGCATACCTTTACAGCAAGGAAGATCATAAACAAAACCCACCAGAAAGTATTGGCGAAGGGCTTAAGCGTGTAAAAGCACGCGCACAAACCAGACAGGAAAAATCATAATCGTTGATTTTATTTGACATCCCGCAGGTTTATTTCCCTCTATCTTTGTAGGAATAAGCCTGCGGGATGACTTATATAGGATTTTTGAATGAAAAAAATAATCGATTGTTGGGAGAAAATATGAAAAAGGCTTTAGGGCTGAAGTTTTACAATGGGCAGGGACTTGTCGAATATGTATTATTGCTTACGCTTCTCGTCATAGGAGTTATCCTTGCCATGAGTTTGGCAGGCGTTTCAGTATCTGACCTTTATTGCAGTGCCGCAAATGCCATTGGCGGTGGGAAAGCGTGCGATGAACAGCAAACCAATTGCTAAGGAGGGCTGGATCAATGGCAGACGGCTGGAAACC
>CAMCQT010000130.1 GCA_945877125.1 Candidatus Brevifilum fermentans
CAGGAATTCCAAATCTGAATTCCAGTAATTGCAAAATTGGGCGATTTGAACCACCAACCATCCACGAATAGGTCACGAATGCTCGAATTTGTGGGCCGACATTCGTTTATTCGTGGAAAATTCGTGGACGGTTTGAGAAAACAGCAAAATCAAGATACTTGGCGGTGTCGGAAATTTTAGATTTGGAATTGCTGGGCTTTTCCAAGGCAGCTTGACATCTTTTTAATTTTGTAGCAGGCTTAACGCGAAAAGCGCAAATTGGGCGAATTTTCGCGAAACTCAATAAAAAATTCGCGTCATTCGCCTTTTCGCGGAACACCTGCACTGGCGTGCGGCGCAAGTGTTCGCATTAAGATTTTCCTGACCTTGGAAAAGCCATGTAAAGGCAGCCGTCGAATCTTGACAGGCGAATGAATCAGCGTAGAATATGACTTGTAGGTCACATGACCTTGAGGTCACAATCCATGCCCAAACAAACATTTCTCAACCTTCCCGAAGAAAAAAGACAAACCATTACCAATACTGCCATAGATGAATTCGCAGCGTTCGGTTTTGAAGCCTCGTCCATTAATCGTATTGTGACGAACAGCGGAATTTCCAAAGGCAGTTTCTATCAATATTTTGAAGACAAGATGGACGTTTTTCGATACTTGATGGATATGCTTGCAAATGAAAAGATCGAATTTTTCAAAGACAGGCATCCGCCAAGTACCAATCTGGATACCTTTGGATATTTCCACTGGATGATCAAAACGGGCATGGAGTTTAGCTCCGCCCGTCCGCGTCTCGTACAAGCCATCAGCCGTGTTTTGCTGGTTGAAGGCTTGTATTACGGAAAAGATTTCGCTGAATATCACAAGATGACCACCGATGCGCTTGCCGCGATGATCGAGCAAGCGATAAAGAATGGCGAGGTCGACCCCAGTGTAGACGTGGAACTGGCTGTCATGATCATGGATACCTGGATGAATGCCATCACTGTCTACATCATGAAGGAAGGCATGAAGCAAAAGGATATTTTGAAATGGGTGAGGTCTGCAAAAGTGCAGGAAAAGATAGACAAATTATTGTATGTGATGGAATATGGTTTACGTAAAACAGAATCGGAATTCAAAGCTAGTACTTAGAAAAGGAAAACACAATGATCTTATACCTGCGACTTGCATGGCGTAATATTTGGCGGCACAAACGCCGCACCATCATCATCATCCTCGCAATGTCGATGACGCTGGCGTTGATGATGTGGTACGACGGACTTATGGCCGGCTTTACCGATGCAATTTACGGCAATGCCGTGAAGGTATTGGGAGGCAATGTTCAAGTCCACGCGGAAGGCTATCGCGCCGAGGCAAATTCAAATCCACTTTTTCCGCTGGATGATCCACAGGCTGTAGTCAACGCCGCGGAATCGAATCCGCTGACATTGGCTGCCACACAGCGCATCCACACCGGCGGGCTGGTTACCAGCCGCGAGGGCGCGTTTGCGGTGGGCATTATTGGCGTTGAACCTGAAAAAGAAATAAAGGTCAACATCATCGGGCAGAATATCAAAGAGGGACGCAACCTCACCGCCGACGATCTGGATAATGTTTTGATGGGCAAAGGTCTTGCCGATGCGATGGGCGTGAAAGTAGGCGACCGTATCACAATGGTCGGGCGTTCACAACACGAGCAGATGCGTCAACGCACCATGACCGTTGTTGGCATTTTCGACCTGGGCATGACCGATATTGAAAAGCAAACTGTTTACATCTCGCTTGGCGAAGCGCAGGCTCTTTACGAAGTGACCGGCTCAACCGAAGTGGCGATCTTCCTCGACAAGCTCGGTCAGGAAAATAGCGTGATCGACTCGATGAAACCCGGTCTGCCCGGTTATGAAATCGAATCGTTTCAAGCGAATTATCCCGACCTTGCTTCTGCGATCAATACCAAGGGCGGTGTGATGAATATCTTTAGCGTGATCATCGTCGCCATTGCTGGCGTTGGTATTCTCAACTTGCTGTTGATGGCGGTCTACGAACGCACGCGCGAGATCGGCGTTTTAGGCGCAATGGGACTCAAGCCGAATCAAATTTCTCTGCTGTTCGTTCTCGAGGGAATCATGATCGGGATCGTCGGCGTGGCGGCAGGCATTGTCCTGGGGCTGGCGATCAACGGCTATTTGATGAAGGTCGGGCTCGATTTCGGCAACATGACCCAAGCCGCGAGTTACATGGCGCTGATGCAAAGCCGCGCTTATCCCACTTGGGGCATCGAGAAGCTGCCCATGCGCGCCTCGATGATCCTGATCATCTCCGCGTTGGCGGCGCTCATCCCTGCCTATGAAGCCGGTCGGCGCGAACCTGCCGAAGCCCTGCATTTTGTGTAAAGACTGTGTCACTGCGAGGAACGAAGCAGTCTCCCATTACAACATGGGGATTGCTTCGTCGGGAAGAACACCCTCCTCGCAATGACGGAGAACAACTATGATTCAAATCCTTAAAATGGCTTTTCGTGATCTGGGGCGTAACCGCCGACGATCCTTTTTCTCCGCGCTGGCGGTAGGCGGCGGACTTGCGCTGCTGATTCTGATGTCGTCTGTGATTGAAGGCGAGATGGGCAGCGCGCTCGAGTCTGCGATCAAACTTCAAACCGGACATATCCAAATTCGTGCGGCGACATACGATGAAAATAAATCGAGTCTCAAGTGGGAAGACCTGGTCGCCAACCCAGACGAGATCGCAGGTCAGATCGCCGCGCTGAATCAGGTCAAGGCTGCGACGCCGCGATTGTACGCGAGCGGATTCCTTTCGTCTGGCACTCAATCAGCGAGCGCGAAGATCACGGGCATTGATCCAATGTCGCCGGCGAGTGACCCGTACCGCGAAGGAGTCATCAGCGGAAATTATCTCAGCCCCGATGACCGCGACGCGGTGCTGATCGGCAAGCCGATGGCGGAGAAGTTGAATTTGAAAGTAGGCGACAATGTGGGACTCTCGCTCAACACCGCCGACGGCAATGTGCAAGATCAAGCCTTTATCGTAAAAGGAATCTACACAACCGGCACGTATGGCTTCGACAGCGGAACTGTTTTCCTGCCGCTTGCAAAAGCGCAAGCGATGACGCAGACGGAAAATCACGCCAGTACCATTTTTGTGCTGCTCAATGACACTGCGCTGACCGATACCGTTGCCCCCGCGCTTAGTGTTTCTCCAAATTTGGAAATCAAGACCTGGAAAGACTTGAATGCCCTGTTCGTTGAATATGAGACGTTTGCACAAAGTTATATCGCGATCTTTTACATGATTATTCTGGCCATCTCCGCTTCGGTCATCATCAACACGCTGATCATGTCGGTCTACGAACGCACGCGTGAGATCGGAATTCTGTCCGCGATTGGGATGAGAGGCGGGCGCATCATGATGTTGTTCCTGGCAGAATCATCCATGCTGGCGATTGGCGGTGTAATCATGGGATTAATTATTGGCGTGCTTGGAACCCTCTATTTCAACATCAACGGATTCTATATCGGCGACATGGGGCTGAGCGGTATGGCAATTGCCGATACGATCTACGCCAAATTAACCGTGGATAATCTGATCAACTTAACCATCCTGACTTTTGTGGTCACGATGTTGGCTGGACTTTATCCCGCTGTGATGGCTTCCCGTATGCAACCGGTCGAAGCCTTGCGCGCTGAAAAATAAAATAACTCACCTAACCCCCGTCCTTCGGACACCCCCTTCCCTAAAGGGAAGGGGGGCGGGGGAATAGGTTAAGGAGAAATATCATGGAAGTCGTAAAAATCGAAAACATCACTCGTGTATATCAAGTTGGAAAAGTCGAGACACAGGCACTGCGCGGCGTAAATCTCTCGATCGGAAACGGAGAATTCACCGCATTGGTGGGTCCCTCTGGCTCAGGAAAAACCACCCTGCTGCAAATGATCGGCTGTCTCGACCAACCCACAACGGGCAGTGTCGCCATCAATGGCAAGGATGTTACGAAACTCAATCGCAATCAGCGGGCAGATATGCGCCGCGGAACAATTGGATTCATCTTCCAGTTTTTCGCCTTGATCCCCACTCTGACCGCCTATGAAAACGTAGAAATGCCCCTCCTATTAAACGGACATCCCCCCAAAGAACGACGCGAGCGTGTCATGGAATTGCTCAAAGCAGTTGACCTGACTGACCGCGCCAACAACCGTCCCGATCAACTCAGCGGCGGGCAACAGCAGCGTGTGGCTGTTGCCCGGGCACTGGCATCCAAGCCGACTCTTATTTTGGCTGATGAACCGACCGCCAACCTTGACACCACCAATGGTCATCAGGTGATGGACATCATGAAAAAACTCAACCAGGAAACCGGCGTGACTTTTGTCTTTGCCACGCACGACCCGCGCGTCATCAGTTATGCAGATCGAGTGGTGACGCTGGAGGATGGCTTGATTGTGAAGGATACGAAGTGATACGGGCGTGTTTCAAGTAAGTTGAGAGAAATTCGCGTTTCGTTTTGAAGGTTTACCGCTTGCCAGAGATTTATAATTCTCCAGAAAAGTCTTTTCCAATATTTCAAGGGATATGTCACTGCGAGGAACGAAGCAGTCTCATGCGCTGAGATTGCTTCGTCGCAAAGACATTTATAAAGGGAGGCGGAAAGAACTTATCTGGACACCTATATAGGCAGGCTATTCTCGTCCAAAAATCTCTGTTTATCTCTGTTCATCAAGGTAGACTGAAACCGAAGAGAACCTGTGCAAAACCTGTGCAACCTGATAGAATTTAGAAATAGATTACAGCCTCACAAGAAACACCGCATGGAGACAAATAAATGAAAAAAGTATTTTGGATATTCACCAGCGTTTTGGCGCTTACGCTTTCTGCTTGTGGCGCATCTGCCACGGCAACAGCCATCCCCACCGTGTCAATTGACGCGGCATCGCAACCTTCCTCCGCATCGGGCAAAGCATCTGCTTCTGCAATTGTTGTCCCGGTTGAAGCCATTGAACTATCCTTCCCGCTCTCCGGCGCAGTCAAAACCGTCGAAGTGACAGAAGGCGATTCAGTCACCGCAGGTCAAACTTTGGTCACGCTTGAAACCGCAATTCTTGAAGCAAAAATCAGGGAAGCCGAAGCGCACGTCGTCACGGTCAAAACGCAGCTCGCGTACCTCGTCCGCACGGGCACATCGCAGGAAAGATACGACGCCGCCCAAGCCGATATTGACAGCGCCCAGGCTCAAGTGGATATCATCAAAGCACAGCTCGCGCAAGCCACACTCAGCGCACCTTTCGCTGGCACCATCGCATCGGTGGATATTTCTCCCGCCGAATTTGCCAACCCGGGTCAAATTGTGATCGTCATGGGCGACCTGTCTCACTTCCAAATTGAAACAACAGACATGAGCGAGAAGAATGTGCCCGCCATAAAGATCGGTCAACCCGCATCCGTTTTTATCGAAGCGCTCAACCAGGATTTCAACGGCAAGGTCATTGATATTGCCCGCTCCTCTGAAACAGTTGGCGGCGATGTTGTTTTCAAAATCACGATCGAACTCGATACCCAGCCCGAAGGCTTACGCTGGGGCATGAGCGCCGATGTGAATATTGAAACCAAATAGCGAGACTCTCATGAAGAAACTATTTTGGATGGTGTCCCTCGTGCTGACTGCGACTCTCGCAGCCTGTGCCAGCGCACCGACCGCAACCCCGCCCCCCGCTGCGCCCGCAACTGCCACTGTTACAACAGGCTTGATCCTGTCTGATGGTGTGGTCGCTTCTGCCGAGGCTGTGCCCGCACAAGATACGCAAATCAGTTTCGTCGTCTCCGCGCCCGTCAAGGAAGTGCTCGTAAAAGAAGGTGACATGGTCACAGCAGGTCAAACCCTGCTGACACTCTACTCACCCGACCTTGAACTGGCCGTCACCGCCGCCGAACTGGATGCCCAAGCCGCAGAATGGGAATATCAATATTGGATTCCCGCCCGCCTCGACCGTCCGCCAGAACGCCGCAAACAAGCCGAAGCCGAGTTGGAAGAATCAAAAGCCAACCTCGAAACCGCCAAAGCCAATTTTACGCAGACGTCCATATCTGCCCCATTTAATGCCGTCGTGGTCGATGTTCAACTACAACCTGGGCAATTTGCACAGGCTGGGCAGGTTGTCATCACTCTCGCCGACCTCGCCCACATGCAGATTCAAACCACAGATTTGAGCGAGCGCGATGTGCCTGCTGTGCAAATTGGACAATCCGCAAATATTTACATTGAAGCGTTGGATGTCACCGTCACTGGCAAGGTCGTAAAAATCTCACCCGTTTCAGATACTGTCGGCGGGGACGTGGTCTACCCCGTTATTATCGAATTGGACGAACAGCCCGCAAATCTACTCTGGGGCATGAGCGCCGAAGTGGAAATACAAACGAAATAAATCGCAGAAAATGCTGTTTTTTGGGAGTGGCTAATATAGTGGGCTTGTCCATATTTTTCACCACGGAGACACAGAGTCACAGAGAAAAAACCGCAAAAAACCTCAGTGTCTCCGTGACTCCGTGGTGATAGATTTTTTCAGCCCATCCTTTTAGCCACTCTCAGTTTTTTCAGCGTCCTATGTGGTGCTCAGTAAAAGCCTGTTTATTTAACTCGCCTTACGCAGAAACAACTCCGAAGGAGTTGAATGATTATAGATTTGTTCAAAGCAAAAAAATAACCCCGAAGGGGTGTCATTTTTTTGCCGGAAAACCCTGTCATCTGTTTCGACAGGCTCAACACACCGCCTTCGGGATTGAATACTGCGTAACATCAGTTATTTAAGACTTTTGAAAGAAATCGAATAAAAGAATTTACTGGCATCTAATCCAGGTTACATTTATCTGAATTAGATGCCAGTAAGATTAATCTTTTGCTATCTTTATATTGCAAAATCAACTATAAGCATAGTGTGCATTACTGTTTATTTGTTGCTAATTAAAAAGCGGGAATACTCCATGAAAATAATCAGCACAAATAAAAATCAAAAGAAAAAACGTACAGCTCCCAGGAAAGAAGAACGCGCGCCCAGAGCAAAGCCTGTCAAAAAATGGGATATTACTGCGAATCTGATCAACAACATTTGGGATGCCTGGATCGTGACTGACTTGAAGTTTAAAGTGCTGACTTGGAATACAGCAGCAGAGAAAATGTATGGGTGGAAACAAGACGAGATCCTAAACCAACCATTGACCAAATTCATAAACACAGAGTACCTGACGGGAACAAATTCAGAAGACGCGCTTAAACAAGTCCTGGAATGTGGGCACTGGCAGGGAGAGGTGATCCAAAACCGTAAAGATGGTTCGCGTTTCACGCTCATGGCTTCGGTATCCCTGATCAAAGATGATGAAGGTAAATTTGTCGGCTTCGTTGCCATTAACCGCGATATCACCGAGAGCAAACGGGTGGATGAAAAGCTCCTGCAATATAAAAAGATACTGGACGAAACCAACGATGCCGTTTTCCTGATCGACACACAGACCAGCAAATATATTGATTTCAATCTGGCGTCCTGCAAAATGCTCGGCTACAGCCGCGATGAGTTAACCCAACTTGGGGTGATTGACATTGCCCAGCATATTACCAGCATGTCATACTGGCATAAGCGGGTTGAGATGGTACGCGAACAAAAGGGATTAATCTTTGAATCCAATTATCAGCGCAAAGACAAAACGACCTTTCCCGTAGAAATCAGCGCAAGAATGATGAGTGACGCCGAAAAAGATGTCATGATTGCGGTTGTGCGCGATATTACCAAGCGTAAACAAGATGAAGAAGTGCTGCGTAAAAACGAAGAACAGTTTAGAAGCCTTGCCGAAAATATTCCCAGTTTTATTTATGTTCTTGATCTGACAACCTATGAAGTCGTTTATTTGAACCAGAAAACTTTCCTGGGTTATGATCGTTTGGATCTGACGAAATCGGGATCCATTCTCAGCGAACTTCACGCCGAGGATGCTGCGCGGGTGATGGCACAGTGGCAGCAAATAATCATCGGCGGCAAAGCTGGTCCCATTGAATACCGCCTGCGAAGTAAGGCGGGAAATTGGGAATGGGTGCAAGGTAATTCAGCAGTTATGTCCCACACCCCAGATGGCACCGTTAAAGAAATGGTCATCGTCTTAACCGTTATCACCAGCCGTAAGCAGGCAGAAGAAGAGATACGCCAACGCAATTTACAATTTGAATCCCTGCTCCAAATTCAAATCCAACTCACATCCGAATTGGATTTGAAGAAATTACTTGAGTCGATTTCAGCTCAAGCTTGTGAATTTCTAGGCACTTCAGGCGGCGGAGTGTATTTGTACCGCGCAGATCTTGAAAAATTGGAATTGGCGATTGCGCTCGGCGCACAAAATTCTGCGCGGGGCACATTGCTCGAACGCGGTGAAGGACTTTCAGGAAGAGTTTGGGAACTTGAACAACCGCTGGTCGTGGATGATTATGAAACCTGGACAGGACGCGCTTCAATTTATGATGGCACGCCCTTTAAATCTGTGGTCGGCGTACCTATTCGGCGGGGAGATGAATTTTTGGGCGTACTGACTCTTTTAGCCGATCCCCCGCGCAGATTTAGCCAGCAGGACATCAACTTATTGGGGTACTACGCAGCAATTGCCGCAGTTGCCATTTACAACGCCCGTTTATATCAGAATGTACAAAAGCGCCTGAGTCAGCTGGAGGTGTTGTACGCCACCAGCAAAACCTTCTCCAGCGAATTTGATCTGAACATATTGCTGCAATCTGTTGTAAAAAACGCCAGACAATTGCTCAATGCCGCCACTAGCGCCATATACCTTGTCATCCCGTCCACTGACGAACTTGAATTATCAGTGGATACTGCGCCATATATTCCTCTGGGATCGCGCATACGCTTTGGCGAGGGTATGGCTGGTCGTGTTGCACAAACCCGCCAGCCGCTGCGACTGGATGATTATTCAACCTGGGAAGGCCGCTCCGAAATATATGAGGGCACGCCCCTCCGCGCCGTACTTGAAGTCCCCATGCTTTACAGAGGTGAGTTGATCGGGGTGCTGACCGCAGACGAAACTGGCGAATCGAAACGAAAATTCACAGAAGAAGATGAGCGTCTGCTCTCGCTCTTTGCATCGCAAGCCGCCAGCGCGATTAAAAACGCAAAATTATTTGACAGCCTGCAAATTTCAAACGCTGAACTCACCCAGGCATACGACGCCACCATCGCAGGCTGGTCACGGGCAATGGACTTGCGCGACAAGGAAACCGAAGGTCATACGGTACGGGTTTCAGAACTGGCATTGAGGCTGGCGCGGGCAATAGACATTGATGAATCAGAAATCGTTCACATGCGCCGCGGCGGGCTTTTGCACGACATCGGCAAGCTGGGCGTACCCGACAGCATTCTGCTCAAGAATGGAAAACTAACCGACGAAGAATGGGAGATCATGCGCCAACATCCCACTTATGCCTACGAGATGCTCTCGCAGATCGACTATCTGAAGCCTGCATTGATTATCCCGTACTGTCATCACGAAAGATGGGACGGCACGGGCTACCCCAGAGGGCTAAAAGGCGAAGACATCCCGCTCGTGGCGCGCATCTTCGCCTTTGCAGATGTGTGGGACGCGCTCCGCTCCGACAGACCTTACCGCGCAGGCTGGAGCGCAGAAAAAGTGATCGAACATATTAAATCGCAAGCAGGCGCTCACTTTGACCCCGCCATCTCAAAAGTTTTTATTGATCTGATGACTGAATAAACGATCAAGCCATAGCATGGTTTTAATGGAAGTACAATTAAAGCGTTGGAGAAATTCAGCGCTTTTGTTTTTAACAAAAGCTTGTGGATAAACAAAAAGGAGAACATCATGACCAAGATCACCGTTATCGGCGCAGGCAGCGCGTCCTTTGGAGAGAATACCCTTGCCGCGATCATGCGTTCCAAAAAACTACGCGGCTCACACCTTGCGCTGGTAGATCGCAACCCGCAAAGCCTTGATATTGTTCACCGCCTCGCAAACAGGCTCAACAAGGAATGGAATTCAGGTTTCATCATCAGCGCCCACGCCAACCACAAAGACGCGCTTGATGGCGCAAACTTTGTGGTCTCAGCCATTGAAGTTGGCCCGCGCGAAGAATTATGGAAATCAGATTACGACATCACCTTGAAATACGGCGTGCATCAACCCTATGCTGAAAACGGCGGACCCGGCGGATTCATTCACACGGCACGCAACATCACGCCGCTGATGGAAATCATCCGCGACATGGAGCAGGCTTGCCCTGATGCATGGTTTATCAATTTCACAAATCCCATGGTGCGGATCTGTGACGCGGTCAATCGTCACAGCAAAATAAAAGTGGTCGGATTGTGTCATCAAATTTATACAGGCTATGCAATGGTCGGCGTTGCGCTGGCAAAGGAACTCGGCATAAAAGTTCCCGAAGGTCTCGAAGGCATGCACGCAGATGTGATGCAGCATCCGCTTCAACATGAAGTGAAGAGACAGGCGGTGCCGTTGCTCGACATCCGCGCCGCAGGCACAAATCATTTTTCATGGATACTATCCGTTCACGACAAGCGCACCGGCGAGGATTTATATCCACTTTTGAGAAAACGATTTTTTGAATTGGATGAAAAATTCGAGCCGCTTACGCGCCGCATCTTTCGTGACTTTGGCATGTTCCCCGTCCCCGGAGATACACACCTCTGCGAGTATCTCCCGTGGATGACAGACCCAATCGCCAAACCGTGGGACAAGTTCAATATCCGCTTGTATGACTGGGAGTTGATGGCCGGACTGCGCGATTTCAGCCTAGACCGATTGAATGAAATGGCAAATAGCAACATGTCCATTGAAGGTTTGCTCGACGCAGATTCAGAAGGCGCACTCGAGGTGATAGAGAACATCACCTGCGCAGGCAATCATTATCATCTTGCCGCGAACCTGCCAAACGTGGGGCAAATTGCCAATTTACCGCTGGGCTCAATTGTTGAAACCCCGGTCATGGTGGATGGCGCGGGTATTCACCCCATTCACATGGGCGCGCTCCCCGAACCCGTCGCCGAACTCTGCCGCCGCGAATTGATGATCGCGCAATTAGGCGTTGATGCGGCTGTGGAAGGCAGTTATGAAAAGGCGCTGCAATGTCTTTTACTTGACCCCGCGATCCACGATCTCGATTCCGCCAAGTTCATCCTGGATGATTATCTAAAAACATACAAGGAACATCTTCCGCAATTCTGGAAATAAATAAACAGCGCATTTAATTTACATAAAGCACCTCACCAGACAAAAGAAGCGCAGGGCAATACCCTGCGCTTCTTTTGTTAATAACCTTAATAACCTTAATGCTCATACAATATCGACCTCGCGGACATCCTGTGATATTTTAAGATAAATTTATATTCAAAAACCTTTACATAAATCAATAGTTAGTTACAATGGATA
>CAMCQT010000131.1 GCA_945877125.1 Candidatus Brevifilum fermentans
GACGGGGCTGTTGTTGATCGGTTCGACCATCTCCTGCATCCCGGCGGCTGGACAGACCCATCCGCACCAGGCGCGACCTAAAAACAGGGACGCGACGAACATCAGCCCGAACATGACCAGGCTGCCGTTGATAATTCCGTTCATGGCACCGTCAATAATGACGTAGGGCGAGAGAAAGTTCATCGTGATTGGAAAAGATAAAAAGGCAAGGATCACAAGTGCTTTACGTATTCGTTGCCGCATGGGCAGTTGACGTATCATAATTTTCTCCTTTTTATTTAATACCAAGAGTGCGGATCATTTTTTCAATCTCCAAATCAACAAAAGATTCTGATTGATCTGCCAGAAAACCTGAAAAATAACCATATAGGTATAACGATGTCATTCCGTGGATCGTGCTCCACGTGGACAAAGCAAGATGTGTCACAATGGGGACATAAGGCATACCGATTTTTTTCAACACTTCATATTGGGATTTGAGGGCTGCAGGCATGCGCATACTAGCTGCATCGCCTGTAATTTTTTCCGCCATGTATGCCTCGCCAATTACATTTTGCAGAACGAGAAATCCACGCTGAGCTGCGGGACCAGATTCTTTATCAAGGGTATATCCAGGAACTGGCGTATAAAATATCAACGCATATTTTTGAGGACTGGAAACCGCCCACTGAAAATACGCCTTGCAAACTTCTCGAAATCGCGAAATATGATCATCAGGCTTACATGCATCTCTTGAAGTTTCCAGCGCCTCACTGAAGGAATTAAACGCCTCGATCATGAGAGCGGTTACCAGCGCATCGCGACTTGGGTAATAGCGATACAGACCTGGGGCTGTGATGCCCACTTCACGAGCGGCGGCGCGCAATGACAGGGCTACTGCGCCTTCCTTTGCTATTTGTTGCCAGGCGGCAGTTTTGATCTCGTCAATGGTTTGCAAACGGAGGCGTTCTCTACGGGTTTGGGTCATTTTTTCCTTATTTTGGCGAATGTTTGGGAATGCGAGACTTGCCCCGCAATACTTCCTCGCTTTCCAGTGAGGCGCTGCGGATGCGTTTGATCCGTTTTTTCACCCAGGATTTTGAACGTCCCACCTCATTCGCCATTTTCTGGCGGCTCCATTCTGGGTTGTTCCACCCACACTTCCCTCAATTTGCTGCGACTGACTATCCATTCTTCTTCCATCGCGACCTTCCTTGCTGCTTACTATCAGCATACATCCCCACAGGTGGGCTGGGTCACGATGTTAGAAAACAGTACAGACTCTTTAATGGTCTTGCGTAAGTCCTAAATTATATTGTGGGCAAAAAAATACGTAGCAAAATAAGCCTTGGATTTTGTAGTAGACCTCTTGCAAAAGTCCATTTTGCCACAGCCCACAGGGTAATAAGGTCACAGAGAAAAAAAGAGTTTTAAGAGGTTTTCCTCAAAGGTCTCTGTGTACTCTGTGGCTACTTATGCAAGAGGTCAAGTAAATTTTTTCTTGCCAAATCCTGTTGCCGTTGGTATACTGCCAACCATTATGAATTCAGTGTTTGCGCACAACCACCATACCCATCCTCACATTTCCTCGCACGACCGGGAGATTCTTTGCGCGTACCTGAACTAGTTTACAGGATAGTGTGCTTTGTTTCATCAGCCCCGGTCATTGACTGGGGCTTTTTCTTTTTCCACATCATCTCACCAAAAGGATCGATTTATGTTCTCTTCACAACAAAATGTTCGACTTTCTCTTCCGTCCAAAGGCCGCCTCGAAACGGGCGCGCTGGAGTTTCTTGCAGAAGCCGGATTGCAGGTTTTCAAACCCAATCCGCGCCAATATTTGGGAGACCTGCCCGCATTGCCCGATCTAAAGGTTATCTTTCAACGCCCCGGCGATATTGTCGTCAGTGTCAAGCAGGGGAGCATTGATTTCGGCATCACCGGACGGGATATGCTCGAAGAGAAAGATGGCGCTGACGGCGATATTATCATCTTGCACGACGCGCTCGGCTTTGGAAGTTGCGCGCTGACCCTTGCCGTCCCTGAAACATGGAAAAACGTGACCGATGTTGCATCGCTTAAAGAATACGCTGCCTCGCTGGAAACCCCGTTGCGTGTAGCGACAAAGTTCCCCTTCCTGACTGAGCGATTCCTAACCCAACATAGCATTGCCCACTCGCTTATTTCTGCCGAAGGCACGCTTGAAAGTGCGCCCACCATTGGCTATGCCGACATGATCTCAGACCTCGTCTCCTCGGGGCAAACTTTAATTGATAACCGCCTGCGCCCATTGCCAGATGGAGTGATCCAACGTTCACAGGCTGTGCTCATCGCAAACCGCAACGCCCTGCAAACCCGTCCCGAAGTTCTGGAAATGGCGCGCCGCCTGCTTGAATACATCGAAGCCCACATCCGCGCCGAGAATAATTTGCTGGTCATTGCCAACATGCGCGGTGAAAGCCCCGAGGCGATTGCAAAAAAAATATTTACCCAAACCAATGTCGGCGGCTTGCAGGGACCAACCATCAGCCCGATTGGTGTGCGCGAGGGATCGCCCAGTTGGTACGCGGTCACAGTCGTCGTTCGGCGCGATCATCTGCCTCAGGCAATTTCTGAACTGCGTCTCATCGGCGGCAGCGGCATCATCGTTTCGCCCATCACTTATATTTTTGAAGAAGAACCGCCTCGTTACAAAGCCATGCTCGCCGCATTAAATAAATAGGATTTGGATGATGAAACCCGCGCTTCTTTTTCCAACCCCCAAGCCTGATTCTGTTTCAGTTGGCTTAACCAACCCGACGGGGAGGTTCCCGTGAAAATTCGCCAGCATTTAGAATCTCTGCCGCCTTATGCACCCATCGAACCGTTTGAAGTTTTGTCCGCCCGCTTGGGACGCAGCCCCGATCAAATTGTCAAATTGGATGCCAACGAAAATCCATACGGACCGTTGACCGTGGTGCGCGAAGCTCTGGCAAGCATGGAATTTCCGCACATTTATCCCGACCCCGAAAGCCGCGCCTTGCGGATTTCACTTGCGAAATTCACAGGTGTGCCCGCTGAATATTTAATGGCTGGCGCAGGTGCAGATGAATTGCTTGATTTACTGATGCGTGTCTTTCTCGAACCGAATGATTGCATCCTCTCCTGTCCGCCGACATTTGGCATGTATCCTTTTGATGCAGAACTCAACGCCGCGCGTTGTATCGAAGTGCCGCGCCGCGCAGATTTTTCACTGGACATGGAAGCCATCCGCGAGGCAGTGGAAACGCATAAGCCAAAACTCTTCTTCATCACGTCACCCAATAATCCCGATGGTTCTGTGCTTGATGCAAAGACCATTGACGCGTTATTGGAACTGCCGACCCTGGTTGTTTTAGATGAAGCCTACATCGAATTTGCAGGTGAAAATCTTGGCGCAAATTTGAGCCGAATTCAAGATGTTCCGTTGCGCGAAAATTTGGTAGTCTTGCGAACATTTAGCAAGTGGGCGGGGTTGGCTGGTTTGCGAATTGGCTATGGCGCATTTCCGCTCTGGCTGATGCCGACTTTGTGGAAATCCAAACAACCGTACAATGTCAACGTGGCGGCGAGTGTGGCGGCACAGGTCTCTTTGGAATATACTGACGAACTGGCTAAAGTTGTTGAACTTTTGAAAAGCGAGCGCACCAAATTGTTGGCTGCGTTGCAAGAGATTCCGTATTTGAAACCCTATCCCACCCAATCTAATTTTATTTTATGTCAGGTGATTGGTCGCGATGCTGCCGAACTCAAAGCGCAATTGGCTGAAAAATACGGCGTCTTTATCCGCTATTTCAACAAGCCGGGTCTGCGCGACCACATCCGAATCAGCGTGGGCAGACCGCAGGATACGGACGCGTTGTTATCGGCATTGAAGAAGATGTAGGTCACGCTTGTAGCGTGACGCACTTCGACGATGAAATTGTCACGTTGAAAACGTGACCTACAAAAGGAGTCATGATGCGAACTGCTGAAATATCACGACAAACAAATGAAACGCAAATTACGATCAAATTGGATTTGGATGGAAGCGGCCAACACGAGATTTCAACTGGCGTTGGGTTTCTCGACCACATGTTGACTCATCTCGCGGTGCATGGCTTATTTGATCTCAGCGTGCTGGCAAAAGGTGACTTGCACATTGACGTTCATCACACGGTGGAAGATGTTGCGCTGGCGTTGGGTCAAGCCTTTGACAAGGCGCTCGGCGACCGCAAGGGAATTATCCGCATGGGCGATAGTTTTGCGCCGATGGATGAAACGCTGGCGCATGTTGCGCTGGATTTGTCAGGGCGTCCGTATGCCGTGATTCAAGCGGATTGGCATTCGCCGTATGTCGGCAATATTCCAACCACATTGTTTCCGCACTTCTTCGAGTCATTCGCAGTGACAGCGCGTTGTAATTTGCACGCGCGCGTTTTGTACGGACGCGACGATCATCATCAAGCCGAAGCATTATTCAAAGCTTGGGCGCGTGCGCTCGATCAGGTAACGCAAATCGATCCGCGCCGCGCGGGGGTGATTCCATCTACAAAAGGGACGTTGTAATTTGGAGTCCAGCGGCTTGCTGCTGAGTTTTCAAACAGCAAGCTGTTTGACTCCAGAAGGAGAATTATGAACGATGTCGTATTGATTGATGCAGGCACAGGTAATTTGCGTTCTGTGCAAAAGGCTTTGGAAAGTATCGGTGCGAACGTACTGCGGACTGATGACCCTGATAAAGTTTTAAGTGCCAAGCAAGTTGTGCTGCCAGGTGTTGGCGCGTTCGGTGACTTTATGTCTGGCTTGCGGGCGCGCGGATTGGAGCCTGTGATCAAAGGGGTCGTGGCGCGCGGAGTTCCATTGCTTGGGATTTGCGTGGGCATGCAAGCCTTGTTCGATTTCGGCGAGGAGATGGGCGAACATGCGGGGCTTGGCTTGCTGCCAGGACGTGTGTTGCGCTTTGCGGAAAATCTCTCAGTGAAGATTCCGCACACGGGTTGGAATCAGCTTGAGGTTAAGATGGGTGCGCTTTTATTTAATCAGGTAGGGGCTGGGGCGTATGTCTATTTCAATCATTCGTTTTACTGTCAGCCTTGGAATTCCTCTGATGTGATTGCAGAAACAGATTACGGATTGCGGTATGCGTGCGCGGTGCAACGTGATAATATTTTCGGCGTGCAATTTCACCCAGAGAAAAGTCAGACGGTGGGTTTGCAAATCCTGAAGAATTTTTTGGAGGCGACATGAGTTTTACAATTTATCCTGCAATTGATCTGCGCGGCGGCAAGGTGGTTCGTTTGAAAGAAGGCGACCCTGCACGCATGACATCGTACAGCGATGACGCTGGCGAAACTGCGCGTCGTTGGCTGGCGATGGGCGCGAAGTGGCTGCACGTGGTGAACCTCGATGGCGCATTCGGTGAAGGTGATTCGGCGAATCAACAGGCGCTTCTTTCGATCTTGAAAGTTGCGCATGAGTTCGGCGCAGATGTGCAATTCGGCGGCGGAATGCGATCTTTGGATTCGGCGACAAAGGCTTTGAGTTTGGGTGTCAGCCGCATTGTGCTCGGCACGATTGCGGTTGAACAATCCAGCGTGGTTGAGAGTGCATTGAAAAGATTTGGCGCGGAAAAAATTGCGGTCGGAATTGACGCGCGCGATGGCATGGTGCGCGTGCGCGGATGGCAGTCGGATGGTGGAGTTTCTGCGGAAGACCTCGCGCTTCACATGCGCATCCTTGGGTTATGCACTGTTATCTTTACAGATGTCAGCCGCGACGGAATGGGACATGGCTTGAATATTCCCGCGACGAGTGCGTTGGCAGAAGTCAGCGGCATGGATGTGATCGCTTCGGGCGGCGTGCATACGTTGGATGATGTGATTGCGGCGAAAGATGCTGGCTTGGCTGGCGCGATCATTGGGCTCGCCTTATATGAAGGAACGATTGATTTGGGAAGTGCGTTGCAGGTTTGAATGTTAGTCAAAAGTCAAAAGTCTAAGGTCGAATGTCGGAACCTAAGACCTTTGACCTTTGACTCTGAATTGCTTGGAGGTTTATGTTAGCAAAACGAATCATTCCCTGTCTTGATATTAAAGATGGGCGTGTGGTGAAGGGCGTGAATTTTGTCAACTTGCGTGATGCGGGCGATCCTGTGGAACAGGCGCGACTCTACGATGCGCAAGGCGCGGACGAACTTGTCTTTCTCGATATTTCCGCTACCAACGAGGGACGCAAAACTACGCTGGAGTTGGTCAGCCGCGTGGCGGAGACTGTGTTCATGCCGCTGGCTGTGGGGGGCGGAATCCGCGAAGTGGACGATATGCGCAATCTCCTGCTCGCTGGCGCGGACAAGGTCAGTGTCAATTCGGCGGCGGTCAAGCGACCTGAATTATTGTCGGAAGGTGCGATGCGATTTGGCGCGCAGTGCATTGTGCTGGCAATTGATGCGCGCAGGAAAGGCTCCAGTTGGGAGGTCTATGTCAACGGCGGACGTGCTCCCACGGGAATTGATGCCATCGAGTGGGCGGTGCGCGGCGTGGAATTGGGCGCGGGTGAAATTTTGCTGACAAGCATGGATGCCGACGGCACGCTCGCAGGCTACGATATCGCGCTGACTCGGCTGATCGCTGAGTCTGTTTCTGTGCCGGTCATTGCTTCGGGTGGAGCTGGTTTGCCATCCCATTTTGCAGATGTGCTGACAGAGGGCAAAGCCGACGCCGCGCTCGCCGCGTCACTTTTTCACGATGGCAAATTGCTCATCCCTGATTTGAAACGCGAGTTGCAATTGTTGAATGTGCCTGTAAGGCAAGGATGAAAGACAAAGGATGAAAGATGAAGGATGAAGGATGAAAGATGAACGCTTCGCATGAAATCAAATATGATGCCAACGGACTTGTTCCTGCCATTGTGCAGGATGCAAGTACCAATGAAGTTTTGATGCTGGCATACATGAATGCTGAGTCTTTGCGCCTGACCATTGAAACAGGCGAAACGTGGTTCTGGTCACGCAGTCGTCAGGAGTTGTGGCACAAGGGCGCGACTTCGGGAAACATTCAAACGGTGGTCGAAGTCCGCGTGGATTGTGATGCCGATACGTTGTTGATTTTGGTCAACCCCGCAGGTGCGGCGTGTCATACGGGAAACCGAACTTGTTTTTATCGTGAAATGAAAAAAACTTTTTAACCACAAAGTGTCACAATGGGTCACGAAGGTTTTCCTTTGTGTACCTTTGTGTCCTTCGTGGTTGATGATTTTTGGAGAACATAATGAGCATTCAATGGCTGTTTGAAGTAATCGAAAATCGAAAACAAAACCCTTCTGAGAAATCCTACACAACAAGTCTCTTCAACGAAGGCTTGCCGAAGATCGCGCAGAAGGTCGGCGAGGAAGGGACTGAAGTCGTTGTGGCGGCGCTGGCGCAGGAAGATCAACGGCTCATCGAAGAAGTTGCCGACCTCACGTATCACACGCTTGTTCTGCTCGCCGCCCGCGGATTAACCCCCGCAGATGTCGTCGCTGAGTTGGAGAAGCGTCATAAATGAAAAAGGTGATTCTGCTCGATATTGACGGCGTCCTCGTGCATCACGGTGGATACCGCGCCGCGTTGCACGCCACGCTCAATCATTTCGCCAGCCTGATGGGATTGGATCATTTTGACTTCCCAGAAGAAAAACTGGCAGAGTTGGAGAAGCGCGGAATTTTCAGCGAGTGGGATATGGTTCCGCTGTTATTGGCTGCGTTATGGAATGACATTCTCACGCATCGCCCCATCCCATCTCTGCCCGCTGATTTATTTTCTGCGGCAGTGCAGATCGGGCGCAATATGAACGGGTACATGCCGCTCGAACTTATCGTCCCCGCTGAATGCAAGCCAGTTGATGGTCAATATCCTGCCGAAGCCGCTTTGTTGCATGGCTGCTTTTCTTCCATCCCAATCGATCTGCGTACCAATCTTTTGAGTCAATCGCGGAATGTTAACTTCTCGCAGACCATGCGCCTGTTTCAGCATTATTCACTGGGCAGCCGTGGATTTAGCGAAACCTACGACCTGCCTGCGGAAGTTGAAACGGAATCCCTTTTGCATACACATGACCGATCCAACATCGATGACGCGATCCGCGACAGGCTGTTTCAGCCGAATGTACATTTGGCGGGGCTGACGGCGCGCCCATCTGCGCCGCCGCGTGAAGTGGATGATTCTCATTTTGGGTATGCGCCCGAAGCGGAGATCGCGCTCAAACTTGTCGGGCTTGCGGATATCCCCTTGATCGCTTTTGGCAAACTGGAATATCTCGCCGCCCAACGCGGACTTGATGCGGGGATGCTGATCAAGCCATCTCCCGTTCACGCTCTGGCGGCGACAGCTGCGGCGTTGACGGGTGACGAGTGGTCTGGCTTACAATCCGCTGGAGATTGGTACCAGACGGGAAAACTCAACGGCGTTTTTGCAAACCTGCCGCGCGAATTTGAACTCTATGTAGTTGAAGATACCCTTGGCGGAATACGTTCCACGCTGGCAGCGGGTGAGGTACTTCGACAAAATGGCTTCGATGTGACTGTCCATGCGCTCGGGTTAACATCTGGCAGCGTCTCGAAGATTGAAGCGTTTACGCAGGCAGGTATTCGTCATTTTGAAACCTGGGAAGCGTTGATCGTTGGCTGTGGACTTTAAGAAAGAAACTCGCAAGACAAAGCCCGCATTGATTTGCTTGGCGTGTCATCTGACGAGAATTCATCCTAAAAACTAAAAACGTGGTTCCGCGCTTGGCGCGAAAGTAATTGTAAAAAACATGAATCATATTCAAAAATTATTACGCTTTGTAAAACCTTATTGGCGGCGGAGTCTCGTCTCGCTGGTGTTTTTGATCGTCATCGTGCTCATGGATTTATCCATTCCACGTTTGATCCAACGCATCATTGACCAAGGGATCAACGGCAATAACATGCAGGTGGTGATCAGCACGACGATCATCATGCTGGTCATTTCGGTGTTGCAGGTACTATTTGCGCTTGCCAATAACCTGTTTTCCATTCAAGTCGGCGAGAGCGTGGCGCGCGATTTGCGTGAGGCGCTCTTTCTCAAAATTCAGTCATTTTCGTTTGGGAATCTTGACCATCTCAACACGGGTCAGCTGATGGTGCGCCTTTCCAGCGATACGACTGCTTTTCAGCGCATGGTGCAAGTCTCACTGCGGATGGGCACACGCGCGCCGCTGTTGATGATCGGCAGTTTGATTCTGATGTTCGTCACCGACAGCCATCTGGCTTTGATGGTTCTGCCTGTTCTACTTGCGACTTCGATGGTGATTGTATTTTTTGTCTCGCGTATGGGTCCGCTCTTTATGTCTGTCCAAAAGAAACTGGATCGGCTGAATACGGTCTTGCAGGAAAATATCGCGGGTGTGCGCTTGGTCAAGGCGTTTGTGCGCGCTGACTATGAAGCCGAACGTTTCGCCGAAACCAACGAAGGCTATGCCGATCAAAATATTCGTGTGATGCGTTTCATGGCTACACTTTCTCCAGCCATGACCATCTTCGTTAATATCGGCATGGTGATCGTGATCTGGGTCGGCGGGATTCAATCGGTGAACGGCAGTGTTTCTGTAGGGCAGATCGTGGCGTTTATCAATTATTTGCACACCACCATGGGTCCGCTGGGGATCATGGTGATGCTGGCGAATGTTGTTGCGGCGGGGTCTGCTTCTTCGGAGCGCATCAACGAGGTGCTGGATACCATCCCCGAAGTGCAGGATGTGCCCGATCCGCTGACCCTGCCCGAGGGACGCGCGAAGCGGATCATCTTCGAGGGCGTAGATTTCCACTTCAACGGGACCAATGACGGGCTGGTGTTGAGCGGCGTGGACTTAGTCGCCGAGCCTGGGCAGACGGTCGCCATTCTGGGTGCGACGGGTGCGGGCAAATCATCCATCGTCAATTTGGTGCCGCGCTTTTACAATGTTGCGGCAGGACGGATTACGTGGAACGGTGTGGACATCAGCCAGGTAAAACAAAGCGACCTGTTGGCGGAAGTGGGTGTGGTGCCGCAGGAGACGATTTTGTTTTCTGGCACGGTGCGCGACAATATTCGTTACGGGAAACCCGAGGCAACTGAGGCAGATGTGATCGCTGCGGCGAAAGCGGCGCAGGCGCACGACTTTATTGCAGGGCTTCCAATGGGATACGACACACGCATCGAAGAACGCGGCGTGAATTTATCGGGCGGGCAAAAACAGCGCATTGCGATTGCGCGGGTTCTGTTATTGCGCCCCGCGGTTTTGATTTTGGATGACAGCACAAGCTCGGTGGATGTGGAAACCGAGACGAAAATTCAGGATGCGATGAAGGATTGGCTGCACGACAGCACGAGCTTTGTGGTGGCACAGCGCATCAGCACCGTTCTGCACGCCGATAAAATTGTGGTGATCGATGAAGGAGAAATTGTGGCGCAAGGCACGCATGGCGAGTTGATGCAATCCAGCGCGGTGTATCAGGAAATTTACGCATCGCAACTGGGCGACGGCGTGAAGCTGGAGGCACGGATACCGTGAGCAACGCATCCACTTCTCCCGATGTGTCCAAAGTCCGCGCTTCTTTGGGACGTGGTCCCATGCAGCCTGGCAAAATTGAAAAAGCAGGCGACCCGCGCCGCGCGTTGACTCGGCTGGCGATGTATCTCAGTCCGTACAAAGCGGCGCTTGCCTTGGTCTTGGTTTTTGTGTTGATCTATATTTCGCTCGGTTTGCTCGAACCGTATTTGATCGGGCGGGCAATTGATAAATTTATTTCCGTGCGGCAGATCAATGGCTTGTCACAGTTGGCGACCCTGCTGTTGGCTGCATACTTCTTTGACAACGTCTTTCAAGCGGCATCGAGTTGGATCATGGCGCGTATTTCACAGGATGCCCTGCGCCGACTGCGCCGCGATCTTTTTGAGCATTTGCAAAAACTATCCATTGCTTTTTTTGACAGCCACACTGCGGGCGAGTTGATGAGCCGCCTGACCAATGACATTGACGCCATCAATCAGGCTGTTTCGCAGAACGTGGTTTCGTTGGTGGCGAGTGTGCTTTCTCTCGTTGGAATTGTGATCGCCATGTTTGTGCTCAATCCGTGGCTGGCGCTGGCAGCGTTGCTGGTTGTGCCGATCATGTTCTGGTTCACGCAATTTATCGCGCGCTACACACGCAAAGGTTTCCGCGACCTGCAAAGGGAACTGGGCGAGATCAACAGCGTGATGGAAGAATCGATCAGCGGTCAGCGCGTGGTCAAAGCTTTTCGCCGCAGTGACGTGGCGATTGAGCGTTTCCGCGTCAGCAATCAAAAAGTTTATGAGGCGGGCGTATATGCCAACACGTACGCGCTCATGCTC